>JAZUCH010000051.1:0-4274 GCA_045639025.1 Bacteroidales bacterium | reverse complement strand
GCGGAATAACTCTCGCAAGTTCACATCAACATCGGTACAACCGCTAATGATAAAATCAACAATGTCAATATATCCGTGTCCTGTTGTAGCGTTGTCGCCATCATTTAACCCGAGCAGTGTCATTGCAGATGCAAAATGAATTCGTTTGCCATCCTCTGTTCTATCAAAACGACGAGAAAGGAGTGTATGATGCTTGTCGTTTATTTCAAGCACCTTTGTTTCGGCAACGTTTATGCCCGCATTTTTTGCTAATAGATGGCAGAAATGCTCCCATAGTCCTGCATCGTAATCATCCTTCAATGATGGGAATTTTGCAACATATATACTACGATCCGTATCTACAACATTTGCTTTGGGGCGAGCACCTCCGAGCGAAGAACCCGGCTGCACAAGTTGAGCAATCCATCGTTTCTCGGGGAGGGTATTAGCATCCTCGCTTTTTTCAATCTCCTTGCTTGCAGCAATCAGTTCTCGTAAGTCCGTCAACGGGGGAATACGCAAAGACTTGTCCGCGTTTATGAACTCGCCATCAAGTGTTTCTTTGAATCGTAATCCTCCCATACGGGAAAAGTCATCAATACCTGTCAAAAAGTCAAACGATGAAAGCCTGCGGATTGGTCGGTTCTCCTCTTGTGCCAAAATCTGCTCACGACGGAGAAGAAGAGTGCGTCCCCATCTATCAGGAAGAGCATCGGCAAAGCAGCCGAAGATATCTTTATTCGGCTGGGTATATTGTATTCCGGGATAGTTGTTAAGATCTTCACTCAGAGTGATGGCATTGTACTTTTTTATCCAGCTATCGGCAAACTTAAAACTATAACTATCCGAGCCACGAAGTGATTCATAGCCAAGTTCTCCAATGAGTTCAATCTCTTTAAGCCAATCAAAATCGGCATATACATACAACTTCTTCATAGCACATTACTCCTTTTTAGACGCCCTTTCACGCTGGGGTAAATTCATATCTTGCAATGCCCTGCCGAGTTCGTCATCCTTTGCTAAAGAGAGAATGTCATCATCGAGTTGCAAGGCATACAACACACGCAGATAGATGCCAATCGCCACTGTGGGGGCACCTTTCTCTATGCGTGAAACCGTAAGTGGCGAACAAGTAGCACGTTCCGCCACCTGCGCAACACTCAAATTACGTCGCAAACCGGCATGTTTTATTTGCTCGCCAACAACCTGCATTTTCTGCTCCAACTTTCGGGGTAATTTAGTCCCCATTGTGCTCTTTGCCATAACCGTAACACATCATATAATATGCAAATATAACACTTTTTCTTTATTTTATGATAAGTTGGGTATGAATTTGCGCGTCTGATTATTTTTTTGTCGTAGCTCTTGTTTAAAAAAGTGAGACATGTCCTACATTTTTGAGGAATCAAATATATCCGCAATTGAACTGTAAAGAAATTCATGATAGTTTAACCTACTATAAACAGGTTCACGACTTGGTGACTTGCATGGTGACTTGCATAGTCACTTACATAGTCACTTTCATGGTAGTATCATTAAATTAGCTTGTACATAACTTATACACAAACTTGTACACCCTTATATCAACTGGGTGCCATCTTTGTGCCGACTTGGTACCTTCTTGAGTACTATCATGAACGGTTCATGAGCACCAAACTTATAAAATGGAGATGTTGTTTATTGTAAAGAAACAGTTTAAGGGAAGTAATGAAATGCCGTTATCTGTCTTATTCTGCCTTATTTAAAAGAACACTTTTTGCGAGTGCAAAGGTGATATTAGTTTTTATAATACACCATAATCTATCACCCTTATATCTTAAGAATGAAATCAATCCGTTTTTCTGTATGTATTGCGATTTAGACAACTTGTTTAACCGTCTATTGTTTTTTGTTATTGTTTATACAATCAAAAGCATTATCAATTATTTCATAGGATATAGTGACTGGTTATCCATTAAAAATAATTTAAGTACAAACTACTTCATTGTTGTCGATGGCTAGTATTGGCCTCATCATATAGCTCATGATGAAAGATGTTTTTTTTACAATTCATATCTCACAATTAAAGATAGGGCAAAAATGCGATAATCCCAAATGATTATATTGTTTTTAAGCACAAAAAGCATTTTCAACCCTCTTTATTCGTCTTTTTATTATATTAGTTTTAAAATATCATTATTTATCAATATATTTGCATATTATATCAATATAATGGAAAGTATGGGTATAGCTATAAATAGGATTAAATCCATTTTGGTTGAAAAAAATAGAACAAACAAATGGCTTGCGTTAACATTAAGAAAAAATGAAGCAACTGTTTCTAGATGGTGTACAAATGAGAATCAACCATCGTTAGAAACATTGTATCAAATAGCACAAGTATTGGATATAGATATAAGGTTATTATTAAATAAAACGAAATAATATGGCACGAGCGGATTTACTTGTAGAATTGGTCAAGTTTGCTATAAAAGGCAACAAACCAATGATAAAAAAAGTTGTTGAAGCAATCGTTGCAGAAGAGCGCGAGAAACAGCATACCATATTAGCAGAAAGGCTACAAAAGGAGATACATTATATATCGAATGATGTTGCTCTCAATCAACCTTCAACTGGCAGTAATCGATTTATTGATATGAGTGCAGAAAATTTCATTTCTGAAATTGTGCCACATAAACAATTATCTGATCTGATTCTACCCAATGAAGTTCTATATAATTGTCAGCAGTTTATTCAAGAACAATTTAGAACTGACATATTACGATCATATGGGTTGGAACCTAGAAATAGAATATTACTAATTGGTGCTCCAGGAAATGGGAAAACTTCATTGGCAGAAGCAATAGCTGAATCCATGATGGTACCATTGTATGTTGTAAAATATGATGCTATTATTGGTGCGTATTTAGGCGAAACGGCTTTGAGGTTAAGGAAACTTATTGATTATGTTAGTTCTAGAAAATGTGTACTGTTTTTTGATGAATTTGAAACCATTGGCAAAGAAAGAGGAGACACTCACGAAACGGGAGAGATAAAAAGAGTTGTAAGTTCTTTGTTGTTGCAAATTGATAACATTCCCAGTTATGTGACAGTTATTGGAGCGACCAACCATCCAGAATTGTTGGATCGGGCCGTATGGAGAAGATTCCAAATGCGTTTATCCTTACCGATGCCAACAAGAGCTAATATTGCACGATGGATTGAAATGTTTCAGCAGTCTCATAAGATACAATTTGGTTATTCCTCGGAAACTATCGCCAAAAAACTGCTTGGAGCAAATTATGCAGAAATAGAAGAATTTGGATTGTCTGTATTGAGAAGGCATATATTATCTTTACCAGATTCAAATATAAGAACAATAGTGTCAGAAGAATTGAAAAATTGGAATAATATAACAGTTAAAATTGATAACTCTAAAATACAAGAATAAGTATGGCTGATTATCCCTTATTGTTTTTCCCAAACAAGGAAAGAGCAAGTAGAAGTAAGATGCAATCGGGGTTTGGCAATTATAACAAGCCTTCAGTCCAAAGACAAGGTGTAAGGATTACTCCAAAATTCTCGATCTTAAATGATTTACTTACACAAAAAAGTTTGCATCTTCAACAAGGCGTAAATGGAATAATTCCAGAAGAAGTTTTGGTTTTAGAAACAATAGGTAATGTGGAAGATTTTTCTAACGCAGTTAAGAAGATTCAAGGTTTAGAGTGGCTTGGAGAAATAGATGTGGATGAAATAGAGCCTGATGAGGATTTTTATGACAACACTAATCCAGACAAATCATTAAGTGGTAGATTATATCTAATATCTACAAACTCAACGGCAATGAACCAATTGCTATCATTGTGGAATCAATTTATTGAAGATCCCGGAATTAAATTTCAACGAGGACTAGCCAAATTCAAAGATGTATTTGGAATGTTAAAAGATATCCGAAAATGGGACGTTCAGGATCGTTTTGAAGAGACAAAACTATTGGATATTTGGCGAGAAAATATTACAATGTTCCCAGATAGAGTCTGTAGATTTGAAATAGAATTATGGTATAAAGGCACTAGTGAAAAGCGAGCTCAGAGTTTTTCTACTGTACAACAGATTATAACTTCGTATAATGGCAGAATAATTACAAGCTGTGATTTGCCTGAAATTAATTATCATTCTATATTTGCAAAAGGAACGAAGATAGCGAAATTTCGCTATCTTCGTAAACCCAGAAGCAGTAAAGGTATAAGATTATTAAATGTCATTGGTTAAAAACCGTACAGAATGTAAATCCCCTTTACTTTCTTTGTTGA
>JAZUCH010000050.1:0-2840 GCA_045639025.1 Bacteroidales bacterium | reverse complement strand
AATAGATGATAATGTAATAATAGATACAGCTGGTTTAATAAATAAATTGAATTGGGAACATAGTAATATTATCGAAATTCAAACAAAAGAGAATAAAGTTGTTTTCGCCAAAAGCTACTCTTCAGATGAATTGGTGGGATTTTAATGTAAAAGGTAGAATTTATAAAAGTCCCATCAAAACTTTTTCGGTTTTTCAGAGGAGTCGGGATAGTTAGGGCGACATTTTACATCGGATTCACAAATCTGGTCTATAATATGTGCAGATAGGTTCAGATAAAGAAGTACCATCCTGATTGGATTATGAATTAAATAATAGATAATCAATAAGTTACCCCCCCAATTTTTGTAAAAAATATTGAAAAATGTTTGGATAATTGATAAAAAAATATAATCTTTGCGGAACTAAAATAAATTAAATCTTCAGTTATGGGAATAATGCGGTTCTGCCCATAATTGAAGTGAAAAAAGTTAATAAATAGAACCCGCCTAAGACTTTAACAATATGAGAAAGTTTTCTTTATTTTTAACGTTGATGTTGTTATTTGCTGCTTCGTCTTCTTGCGATAATGAGATAATCGAAAATGGTGCTTATTATCCAGAAAGGAAAATAATTAAAATGTATGAGAATTCTTGGTCTGGAGGTGAGAAGATGTTGTTCGCAGTATGGAATTGGGATGGAGATAAACTGAAAACCATAGATTATTATAATTATAAGGGTGAAATTGATTATACGGAATACTATATATATAACGAAGACGGAAGAATAGGATTTGTTAATTGTCCTGAATTGGAAGAGATGATAAAGTATGAATATGACGGAAATAAATTGTCAAAAGCTTTTTATTATGAAAAAGAAAGCCTGGAAACTGAATATGATTTCGTTTATGAAGGAAATAAGATATCTGAGATAGGATATACTATGTCGGAAAATGATGTTAAGAAAGATTCTAAAAGAATGTCTTTCGATCCTGTATCAATCATATTGCCGAAACATGATTTGGTTAAGATTGAGAAAATGGCAAGAAAAAACAATCTTCGAAAAGATGAAGAAATCCGTATTCCTATCAAGTTGGAATGGAATGAAGATAATATCTCGAAGGTGTCTGTTGAGATAACTTTTGAGAATATCAAAGCTGGTATGTCTATGGAATATAAATACGACGGAATGATAAATCCGTTTATGAATATATTGACATTATATCCGGAAGAAACGTTGAACTTTGAATGTAGCAAGAATAATGTCACAGAGATTATCACTACAGAGTTTATTGGCAACTCTTATACAACATTTATTTCTTATACTTACAACGGGAAATATCCGCTCACAATGGATGTTGACGGAGAAATAATATATTTTGAATATGAATGATAATTTCTTGGTTGTCTTTATTTTTCTAAATTTGTATATGATCATAAAGTAAATATCAATATCATAAATTTAAGTAAATTATTATGAAAAGATACTTCTTCCTATCATTGATTGGTATAATGTTACTGTCATGTAACAGAAATGAACCAACAGTCGTGACGAATTCTCCAACAGATGTGACATCTCGTACTGCCATTTGCAGCGGTTCTGTCACTTCAGATGATCCTAATTCCGTTACTGACAAAGGTATTATTTGTAGTATTTATAATAACCCAACCTTAGATGGAGTATATGCTCAGTCACCTTCTGTTTATCATTATGTTAGTGCAGGTCCTGGCACAGGCGATTTTAGTTTTGAAATTAATTTCATGTCTCCTAATACGACATATTATGTAAGAGCGTATGCTGTCTGTGATGATGAAACCTATTACGGAGATGTAGAGAGTCTTATGACTGTGGATCAACTTGTCGTAAAAACCTACGAACCTGAATCTGTAACATCGACTTCCGCAGTGTTACGTGGATGGGTGATTTCTGATGGAGGTGTCTTGGTCAATAGGCAAATATGGCTTTCTTCTGACACTTATCCTCCAACAATATGGAAAGTCCTCGATGTGGGAGAGTCCTTTGCCGGTGACTTCGAATATGAAGTGACAGGCTTAACACCTAATAAAACTTATTATGCTATGACTTATGCCTATAGTGACATAGATCATTCTTGTTACGGAGATACTGTCACTTTTACGACATTAAGAAAAGATTTTGATGCTGACGGAGAAATTAACGGACATACATACGTTGACTTGGGTTTACCAAGCGGATTGAAATGGGCGACGTGTAACGTGGGCGCTGATTATCCTGAAGAAAGCGGAGGCTATTATGCTTGGGGAGAGACAAGTACAAAACAAGAATATACAAAGGAAAATTCGTTGACTTACGATATGGAATTGGGCGACATCTCGGGAAATCCTCAATATGATGCAGCCCGTGCAAATTGGGGAAGTACATGGAAAATGCCGACTTATGATGATTTCTTGGAACTTATAAATAATTGTTCCTGGGAGTTCTTGGAAGATGAATATGGTTCTAGCGTTGACGGATTTAAGGCGACAGCCGCTAATGGGAAATCGGTTTTCTTTCCTTTGGCAGGTTGTTATGATGACACATCTTTGGGAAGTGTAAATAATGTTACACATATCTGGACTTCAACACCTCAAGACAGCATTATGTATTGTGAGACAAAATATTGCAGTAGCGAATTTAGAATTGATATTTATTCGGGACAAACACTTCCTTGGTTTCTGTCAAGAAAATATGGCTTTAATATAAGTGACTTGTCCTGAAATAAATTTACACAAAAAGTAAAGTTATGATAGGACAACAATTTATTAAAAGTGGTTACAAGTACACACGAGAAGAAAAATTAACGATAATCAACGATTATCTGATGAGTAATTTGTCAAAAAATGCT
>JAZUCH010000049.1:0-4108 GCA_045639025.1 Bacteroidales bacterium | reverse complement strand
TTTACAAATGATGATAGATATGCAATATGTCTCTTCTCTATATGAGAAAATAACAAATAAATAACAATACTATGAAAACAAGAATATTTAACCTCATCATCATCGATGAGAGCGGCTCTATGCAGAGTATCAAGAAAGAGGCTATTGACAGCGTTAACGAAACAATCCAGACTATTCGTGCGGCACAGAAGAAACATGAGGGTCAGGAACATTTAATCACTATTGTGTCATTCAATGATGATGTGAAGTCTATATGCAAATGTGTATCGGCTGATGAAGCTAAAGAACTTACTGCAGAAACATATCAGCCAGATTGTTGCACTGCCTTGTACGATGCGATGGGGATTTCGCTTAACGAGCTTCGTAAGAATGTAGCAGAAAATGACAAGGTGCTTGTGACTGTCGTTACAGATGGCTACGAGAATGCATCGAAGGAATATGACGGCAAGGCAATCAAGTCGTTGGTTGATGAACTGAAAGCCAAAGGCTGGGTGTTTGCATACGTGGGAGCTAATCAGGATGTTGAACAAGTGGCAGCGACAATCTCAATTACCAACGTGATGAACTTTGAGGCCACTCATCAAGGAACAATGATGATGAGTGCCAAATTGAATTCTGCCAGAGCTCGCTTTTTCGACAGCGTCGATGAATGTTGTTTCAATGCTGCCGAAGCTAACTCTAACTTCTTTGATAATAATAAATAACTTTATAATACAGAATAACTATGAAAACATTATCTAAAATTTTTCAGGCTTTACTCGGTGTGGTGGCCTTGTCGTTAACAGCCTTAATCGCTGGCGGTCGTCTTGCTTGGCGTTCTATTAGAAACAGATGGAAAATGGCTTCCAAGTGGGTGCGCCGAACAATAGTGGCTTCATTTTTTCTTATAGCTCTCGCTTTTGCGGCTCTTGTCGCTTATGCGATATATGATGATACGATGGGAAGATGGTATTCCGATAAAACTCTTTCTGATGATGTAGTGGTATATTATTTTTCAGATGATACTTATCGTGTGTATAATAAATCAATAGAAAAATATACTACTCCAAGAATAGATTGGGTGACAGATGCTGCATCTGGCGACTCCTTGGGTGTTTATGCGGTTGGTGGCAGACGTGGTTATATCAATGTCAAGAATGGTGAAATAATTATAAACGCGAAAACAAATGACTATGAAAAGGCTTGGGTTTTCTCAGATGGTCTCGCTGCTGTCATGAAAGATGGAAAAGTCGGATTTATCAATGTAGATAATGAACTTGTGATACCATTCCAATTCGATTATTCAAGCAATCGTTGGGGCGATACCGGTTATTTGTTCCATGACGGATATTGTGTGATGACAAACAAAGACGGAAAGTTCGGTTTGATTGACATCAGTGGCAATTGGGTTGTAGAACCTGAATATGACGAATTGTGGAATGCACACAAAACCGGCAACAGAATAGTTGTCAATGACGGTAAACATGGTGTGTTAGATTCTTGCGGCAATGTGGTTTATCCTACAGAATATTTCTACATAGATATTTGGGAAGATAGCTTTGTGCTTACCAAAGATGGCAGGAAATGGCAGGAGGATTATGAAGGCAATATCATTAATCCATTTGTTATAGATGGTGTTAACTGCTATATGAAATATCCTGTATCATACAGTAATGAGAATGGTGTTGAGTATGCTTTGTCCGATTATGCGGAATATTTTGTCAATAGAAATAGCGGAATAATGAATCGTATTACAGGAAGGCCTATTACTCCAGCATTGTTTGAGGATGTCAATATGATATCAGATAAATTGTTTGAGGTTCAAGATGCTGAGACATACGACTGGTATATCATTGACATTGATGGTAATATTGTAAAATAAACTTAAAGTCTAACTTGTTGTCTTGTAGTCTCGTTGTCTTGTAGTCTTTTAACAAGACCCTCTACATCCAGACTCTCACCCTTAACTGTTATGTGTGCTAGTTCGTAGAATCTCATCCTGTCGCCATAATGTTTATTGACGAATTCAATGACCTCTTGTTCGGATTTTCCTTCGATGAGAGGTCTTTTCTTTTTCGACTGCATGAGACGATGCACTGCGGTCATAGGAGCGACTTTAAGGAAAACTGTCGTTCCATTTTCATTCATCCATTCCATATTGTCGAAGAAACAAGGAGTGCCGCCGCCTGTGGCGATGATGACATTTTCTAAATTGGCTGTATCTTTAAGAAGCTGTGATTCTAACTTACGAAACGCAGCTTCGTCATATTTATGAAAGAAATCCTGAACGGAAATCTTATATTTCTCTTCAAAAAGCTTGTCTAAGTCAATGCCTTGCCACGACAACTTGTTGGCAAGATGCTTCAGTGCCGACGTCTTGCCGGAACCCATGTATCCGATGAGGTAGATTCTTTTTAATGCATAATTCATAATGCATAATTCATAATTATAAGAGACGCATCAATTACATATTGTTTATTTCATAGGTGTAATTGGTACGTCTCTACATTTATCTTAATTGTAACAAAACTATGTTCTCAACGTGGTGTGTATGTGGGAACATATCGACTGGCTGAACGGCTTTCACTTCGTACAATGAGTCGAGGAGTTGAAGGTCGCGGGCTTGTGTGGCTGGGTTGCAGCTGATATAGACAATCTTCTTAGGTTGAATCTTGAGAAGCTGTTCCACGACTTTCTCGTGCATGCCGGCGCGTGGTGGGTCGGTGACTACAAAATCTGGACGGCCGTTGGCTTCGATGAATTCGTCGGTGAAGACTTTCGCCATGTCGCCAGCGTAGAACTTCACATTATTTATATTATTGAATTCGCTGTTAATTTTAGCATCAGCGATGGCTTCTTCAACATATTCCACGCCAACGACTTCTTTCACGAAACGAGCGAAATACAAGGCGATTGTACCTGTTCCTGTGTAAAGGTCGTACATGAGTTCATCGCCTTTTACGTCTGCTAAATCGAAAGCGGCTTTGTAAAGACGTTCGCCTTGATAGACATTTGTCTGGAAGAAAGAGACAGGACCGACTCTGAATTTGAGGTCGTCGTGACCTTCGCGTGGAGCTTTCATTGTCTCGATGAGACATTCTTCTCCATAGACGTTTTCAAAAGGAAGGTCGGTGATGATGTCGTTGAATTTGTTGTTGATGACCAACATGATAGAAATGATTTCTGGGAAGCGTTTCTGCATCTCAGGAATCATCACGTTTCTAATAAGGTCGTTTTCTTCGTTGATGACGACGATGACCATGAATTCGCCTTTGCCGTTGCAACGGATGACGACGTTACGCATCAGACCTTCGTGAGAACGAACGTTATAGTATGATAACTTATGTTCTAAAGTGAAATCTTTGATAAACAATCTGATTGCATTAGAAGGCTCTTGTTGCAGCCAGCATTTCTCGATGTCGATAACTCTGTCGAACAATCCAGGAAGGTGATAACCGAAGCCTTTCACTGCTTCTTCGTCGTGAGTGCCAGCAGGTGCGCCATCAACGAGCCATTTGCGGTTTGAGAAACTGTATTCCAATTTGTTACGATAGAAATATTGTTTCTCTGAACCTAAGATAGGAAGTATCTCTGGATATTCCACCTTAGCGATTCTGTCGAGGTTGTCTTTGACTTGCTTTTGTTTGTAATGAAGCTGCCATTGATAGTCGATGTGCTGCCATTTGCAACCGCCGCAGAGACCGAAGTGTTGGCACACAGGTTCAACGCGTTTGTCGGACATCTGCTTGAAGTTGAGGATTTTGCCTTCGAAACATTTTTTCTTTTTCTTAAAGACTTGGATGTCGACGATGTCACCAGGAGCACCGAATGGGATAAACACTACTTTGTCATCAGGTTTGGCAACGCTCATGCCTTCTGCGCCAGCGTCGATGATGCTGACGTCTTCTAAAAATTCAGGTTGTTTAATTTTCTTTTTCATGTTGCAAAGATAGTAAAAGTCAACGGACAACGGACAATAGACAACGGATTTTTTTAGGCAGTGGGCATTGAGCTATGAGTTGTGAGCATTTTGCTCAATGCTCGCAGCTCAATGCTCGTAGCCTCCAATGCGTTAGGGATTGGAGCGGCATCCTTTGCGAGCGGAACGGGAACGAGTTTCGGGAACGGT
>JAZUCH010000048.1:0-31769 GCA_045639025.1 Bacteroidales bacterium | reverse complement strand
AGCTGTTGGTAATGACCTTTCCTGTGTTTTTCTCCAACCATTTACGACGACGTATGTGAAGAAAGACCGGCTTTCCACGTAACGGGAAATCCTGAATGACGCTTTGCTCGGTAAAGCCCTTGCTCTCATAGCCGTCAGATTTAGGAGGATTATGCTTCTCATCCAGAAACAGATGTACTTCCATATTAGATGCTTCCGTATTCACTAATTCAAAGTAGTCGTATATAGCCTTGGGCAGTAACAACTTCAACGGATCTTCTATCTTCTCTTTTATATTTATCATAACACAAAGATACTTACTTTTTCACAAAATTCCCCACTGGAAATTAGGACTGAGCCGTTATATCTGTCGGAACCTTTCAGGCAATTTTGTTTAGAACTTCAACGATTATTTGTATAAAAAAAGAGACGCTACATATTAGTAACGTCTCATAACTTGTAGTCTTGTAGTCTTGTTGACTTGTTGACTTGTAGTCTTATTCTTCTGTGATATTTGGCAATTCCAAACCTAAGTTCTTTTTAGCATCAACTCTCTTCAAGATAATACCGATAACGAGAGCTGCGATGCCTAAACAAGCTAACATTACCAATGCCCATGTATAGTTGAGAGCAACTGGGTCTGTAATGCCTGGATTTGTCTTGTCCAAAATCTTACCAATCAATAATGGGAATAACCATAAACCGATGTTTTGAATCCAGAAAATCAAAGCGTATGCAGAACCGATAACTTTAGCGTCAACCAATTTTGGAACACTTGGCCATAATGCTGCAGGAACTAATGAGAATGATGCGCCTAAAACCAAGATTGTTACGTAAGCAACGATGATGCCGCCAACAGCTTGACCTTTGAACATAGGTAAAACGAAAGCGAATGTGAGGTGGCAAACGATGAGTAACAATGAACCTATCATCAACATTGATGCTGCTTTACCTTTGTGGTCAACGTAGTTGCCGAGGATAGGAGTGATAGCAACAGCCAATAATGGGAATACTGCAAATACAGAAGCTGCTGAACCGCGCATGTAACCCATGTAGCAATAAACAACTAATGCAACGATAGCGAGTGCCATCAAACCGAATTTCATGCCTTTGTTCTTTGAGAAGTTGCTTGCGAATGAACCAGCAGCAACAACTAACATGATAACGTATTGTACTATAGTAACTGTTTCTGATGCCCAGAATCCTGTTGGTTCTGTGAATGTAAGGTTACATTGTAACATGTTAACAGCGTATTTTTGGAATGGGAAGATAGCTGAATAATAAAGTACGCAGAGAAGAGCTACCAACCAGAAACCCCAGCTTGATAAGATTCTGCCAATATCGCTGATTTTGAATGGGTCGTCTTTTTCTTCTGCTTCGCCTGTTTGTGAGTCTAATTTCTTATCCATGAAGAAATAAACGATGAACATGATGAGAGCAATCATTAACAAAACAACGCCAAATGCTACAGCGCGAGAAACATCGACTTTACCGCCTAAGTTAGCGAACATAGGTGAGAAAATCATACATGTAGCAACGCCAAGACGTGCCAATGCCATTTCTGAACCCATAGCTAAAGCCATTTCACGGCCTTTGAACCATTTTACGATACCGCGAGAAACAGTGATACCAGCCATTTCAACGCCGCAACCGAAAATCATGAAACCAACAGCTGCAACCTTTGCTGATGCTGGCATGCCTCTGTAGAATGGTGAAACACCTAATTCGTCAAAGATAGGAATATAGTTGAGGTTGTTTGTGAACCATGTTTCTAAACCGCTGCCTTTGAAACTTTCTGCTACTGCGTAATATTTGATGATAGCACCAACAAACATAACAGCACCTGATAATACAGCTGTGAAACGAACGCCCATCTTGTCGAGGATGATACCTGCGAAGATGAGGAAGAATACGAATACATTCAAGAATGTTTCAGCACCTTGCATTGTTCCGAAGGCTGAAGAATCCCAGCCTCTTGTCGATTGCATAAGGTCTTTGATAGGAGAGAGGATGTCCATAAATACGTATGAACAGAACATGGCAAATGCCAATAACAACAAGGCTATCCAACGCATTGCAGCCGAGTCGCGTAATGTTTGAAGTTTTTCTGTCATAATAGATTATTGTTTAAAAATTATTCAAATTATCTGCTTTGAGAAGTGAGCTGTGAGCCTTGAGCTTATTTTTTAAAGCTCTTAGCTCATAGCCCATAGCTCATAGCTTATTTCACTGGAAGTTGAACCACTTCTTTCAGGTTGCCGTTGAGGATTTGTTTTGCAAAATCAGCGACTGATTCAACAGTAACACCTTTGATGATGTTTTCGTATTCTGTTACGAAGTCGATGTTGTCTCTGCTTTCTGATTCGATGACGCTTGTCCAGAAGATGTTTTCTTGGAGTTGTTCAACTCTCTTCTTAAGTTTGTTTTCTAATACTTTAGAAAGGTCTTCTTGTCTTGGGCCGTTTTCTGCTATGTCTTTGAGACCTGCTTTAGCGATGTCCATCAATGTAGCATAAACTTCGTCGTTTGTATCGAAGACAATGTAGAACATGAATTCGTCTGTTGGTCTGTTGTTTACTTGACCCATGACGCCAACACCGTAAGTGCCGCCTTGTTCTTCACGGATTGATTTTGTATAAACGATATCGAGAACGTCAGAAAGGATGCTCATATAAACGTTGTTATAGAGGTTGTATTCCATATCGCCATTGTAAATCATATAGACGGAAGTCTTAGGGTCTTGCATTTCTTTTCTGTAATGTGTTGTGTAGTTGCCTTCAGTGATGCCTAAACCAACGTCTTTCCAGTTTTCTTTACGTCTGTTTTTCTTTAATGAAGCTAAATATTGTTCAACGAGTGGCTTGAATGTTTCAACATCGATGTTGCCAACGAAGATGAATGTGAAGTTGTTAGGGTCAGCAAAACGGTCTTTGTACATTTCCATTGCTTTAGCATAGTCAACTTTATCGTAGTCTTCAACATTCATTCTTAAACGTAATGGGTGGTTGTTGTATAAAACTTTTGTCAATGAGTCAGACAATGTGAGGTTTGGATTTAACTCCATGTTTTTCAACATAGCTTTTGTACGTTCCATTGTTGATTGGAATACTTCTTGGTCGGCGCGTGGAGCTGTGAAGTATAAGTGGATGAGTTGCATCATTGTTTCCAAGTCTTTAGGAGAACAAGAGCCGTTCATAGCTTCTGAATAAGTGTAGATGCTTGGATAAACATTAACTTTTTTACCAGCTAAAACTTTTGGAAGGTCTATCGCGCTGAATTCGCCGACGCCGCCTAATGTGATAATGTCACCTAAGTTTTGGAGTGTGAATGGGTCATCTTGTGGAAGTGCTGATAAACCGCCTTCGCTGTAAGCTGTCATTCTGATTTCATCATCTTTGAATGTTGTTTGTTTGTAGATGACTTTCATGCCGTTGCTGAGAGTCCATTCTGTTGTTCCGAGAACTTCGTTTTGAGCTTCTTTCTTTACTTTACCTGCTTTAGGAAGTTTAGCAATCATAGGGCCGTCGAATACTTCTTCTTCGTATGCTTCAACTTCAATAGCCATAGCGTTGTTGTACATAGCTAAGAGTTCTTCTTCTGTTGGGAGTACTTCACCTTCTTTCTTAGGAGCTGTCAATGTGATGACAAGATTGTTTTCAGTGATGAGTTGTTTAGCGAACATATTGATAACTTCCAATGGGAGATTAGGAATGATTTGTTGTAATAACATATATTCTGTTTCAATATCCATCATTGGTTCGTTGCTCAAGAAATGTTCTAAATATTGGTCAACGAATTTTTCATTTTCGGTATTGTTTCTTTCGTTGTATTTGCTTTCCATAGCTTTCATATAGTCAGCTTTTGCTCTTTCATATTCTGAAGCTGTGAAACCATATTGAGCCATACGTTTGTTTTCTGTTACTAAAGCTGTCATAGCTTCATCTATACCTTCAATATTTTTAGGAGATGCAGCACTTGTCCAAGCTTCTTTTGTTGGTGCTAAATAATAGTCGCCATAGTAGCTGTAACCATAAACGAATGGAGGGTTAGGTTTTTGTGTGAGTTCTTGTAATCTGTTGATTTGCATATCGGAGATTAAAGAAAGTACATATTCTCCCATCCAGTAGTTAACATCGTTTTTCAATGAATCAGGTGTTGCTTCATGTTTGTAGAATATTTGCAAACTCATTGATGTCAATTCTGGGTCAGAAGCTATAGCAACGATAGGCTCTTGGTTGTCTTCAATCATGAATCTTGTTCTTTCTGCTGGGTTTACTGGAGCAGGAATGTCGGCGAACATTTCTTTGATGCGAGCTTCGATAGCGTCAACATCGATGTCACCAACAATGATTAAACCTTGGAGGTCTGGACGATACCATTTGTTGTAGTAGTCGCGGATTTCTTGGTATGAGAAGTTGGCGATAACTTCTTTAGTACCGATTGGAAGACGTTCGCCGTATGGGCTGCCTGGATACATTTTTGGAAGCAATTGTTCCCAAACGCGTCTGCTTGCGCCGCCTGTTGTACGTTCTTCTTCGAGGATAACACCACGTTCGTTGTCTATTTCTTCTTCTTCAAGAGCGATGAAGCTTGACCAGTCGTGGAGGATGAGGAGACATGTATCAACCAAACCTGGGAGGTCTGTTTGAACGTTTGTAACCATGTAAACTGTTTCATCGATTGCTGTGTAAGCATTGAGGTTTTCACCGAATTTAACACCTCTGCTTTGGAGGTAGTTTCTCAATGTCATTCCTGGGAGGTTTGTTGTTCCGTTGAATGCCATGTGTTCGAGGAAGTGGGCGAGACCGCGTTGGCTTTCTTCTTCGAGTACTGAACCGACTTTCTGTGCGATGTAGAAGTCTGCTCTGTTTTCTGGTTTTTCATTGTGACGGATGTAATAAGTCATTCCGTTGTCCAACTTTCCGTATCTTACGTTAGGGTCCATTGGAAGAGGCATTGCCATTTGGGCAAAACTATTGATACCAAACATCATGATAACCAATAGTGATAATAAATGCTTTCTCATAAAATGTTGTTTAAATGAATTATTGATTTTTTATTTTGATTTTAATATAAATGCACGACGTATTTTTCAACGAAATAAGGTTCTGCGTACCATTTTGTTATTGATGTAGTCTTGCGTTTCCAGTTCTTTGGAACTTCGCGTAATTCTTCTTCTATGTCGCCGCCTTTGAGGTATAAGATGCCGCCTGCTTCAATGTCGTTGTGGATGCGTAATTTATTGCTTACCCATCCTGCTATCTCTGGAAGACGTGTCACTGCGCGACTTGTTATGACGTCAAATTTGTCTTTTATTTTCTCAACACGTTCTTGAACAGCAACAACATTCGTCAATCCCAACGACTCTGCAACAGCCTGAACAACCTTGATTTTTTTCCCTATACTATCGACGAGCATGAAGTCGGTCTGCGGAAACATGATGGCCAATGGTATGCCTGGGAAACCACCGCCTGTGCCAACGTCCATTACCTTCATGCCTGGTAATAAAGGAAAATATTTTGCTATTGCTAATGAATGTAAGACATGGTGTTCGTAAAAACTGTCCATATCCTTGCGTGAAATAACGTTAATCTTGCTGTTCCAATCTTCATACAATGGAAATAAAGATTGATATTGCATCATTTGATTCTCAGTGAGTTCTGGGAAATATTTCTTTAATATCGTATGGTCCATATACAATTATCTTAAATTAGGCAAAAGTAAGAAAAAAAGATTTAGGATACCTTAATTAATTAGTTAAAAAATAGTGGAAATAATAATTATTTATAGTTAACGTTTATTTTGTATTTTTACAAAAAAATTGAAAATGATTAAATGCCTTAGACTTTTTGTGATTATACTGCTGCTGACAATACAAAGTCAGAGCGCTTTTTCTCAAAATAAATCTAAGGCAGTGATGGATTATATTGAAAAATATAAGGATATTGCCATGAGAGAAATGCAGGAATATAAGATTCCGGCTTCTATAACCTTGGCGCAGGGACTGCTCGAATCGGGAAATGGCAATAGCGAACTTGCCAAAAAATCAAACAATCATTTTGGTATAAAATGTCATAAGGACTGGACAGGAAAACGTACTTATCACGATGATGATGAGAAAGGCGAATGTTTCCGTGTTTATGAATCGCCAGAAGATTCATACCGCGATCATTCAATTTTTCTTAAAAAAGGACAACGATATGCATTCTTGTTTGATTTGAAAATTACCGATTATAAAGGATGGGCTAAAGGACTGAAGAAAGCAGGTTATGCAACATTGCCTGTTTATGCAAATGTATTGATAAAACTTATTGAAGATTATAATCTGGCTCAATATGACCAGATGGTGGTAAAGGGAAAGTTTAAGTATAAGAAAGACAACAAGACAACAAGACAACAAGGCAACAAGTCTAAGGTTGATAATGATATTGTTTATACTCCTTTTAAGATTACTGAATCAGAGGTGGTAGGCAAGACTCCTGATGAAAGATATATTCGTGAGAATAACAATGTGAAATTCATATATGCGAGAGAAGGAGAGAGCGTTTATTATTTGGCTGACATGCTTTGCATCTATGATTATCAGATAGTGAAATATAACGAACTCGGGAAACGCAGGGTTTTGAAGGATAATGAAATAATTTATATAGAACCGAAAAAGCGAAAGGCCATGCGTCGTTATGAGTATCACACCATACAAAAAGGCGAGACATTGTCGTACGTCTCTCGTCTATATGCTGTAAAACTAAAGTCGCTATATAAGATGAACGATATGGATGAGAATACCATTCTTCATGTAGGTGATAATATTAGACTGAGGTGAGTGAGAAAGACAACAAGACCACAAGACAACAAGACCACAAGTTTTTTGTGATGTAGTAATGTGTATTTTTCTGAGTTTTTGAGATTCTGAATTTCTAATATATTAGAGTTCCTCTTTCAAATATTTAGCCGTGAATCCTTTTCCTTTTTTCACTATGCTTTCCGGTGTGCCTTCGCCTATGATGGTTCCGCCTTTCACTCCGCCTTCTGGTCCCATATCGATGATATAGTCGGCGAGTTTTATCACGTCAAGATTGTGTTCAATGATGAGTACAGTGTTGCCTTTTTCGACAAGTTTGTTCAGCACTTCCATCAAGACTTTTATGTCTTCGAAATGTAATCCTGTCGTTGGCTCGTCCAAGATATAAAGTGTCTTTCCAGTATCTTTCTTAGATAGTTCGGCTGCTAGTTTAACGCGTTGAGCCTCGCCTCCGGATAAAGTGGTTGAAGCTTGTCCAAGTGTAAGATAACCAAGTCCGACGTCTTCCAATGCTTGTATCTTTTGTGTTATGAGAGGTACGTTTTCGAAGAATACGAGTGCTTCGCTTATGGTCAGATTCAAGACATCGTTGATGGATTTTCCTTTGTATCGTACTTCCAATGTCTCTCTGTTGTAGCGTTTGCCTTGGCATGTCTCGCAGAGGACTTGTACGTCTGGAAGGAAGTTCATTTCTATGAGACGAACGCCGGCGCCGCAGCATGTCTCGCATCTTCCGCCTTTTACGTTGAAGGAGAATCTTCCGGCTTTGTAGCCTCTGATTCTTGACTCGGGCAACTCGCCAAATAGTTTTCTTATCTCGTCAAAGACTTTGGTGTAAGTTGCCGGGTTAGAACGTGGTGTCCTGCCGATAGGTGCTTGGTCTATCTCGATGACTTTGTCGATATGTTCCAATCCTTCAATGGATTTATATGGTAAAGGTTCCTTTAAAGAACGATAGAAATGTTTGCTCAAGATAGGGTAGAGTGTCTCGTTGATGAGGCTGGATTTTCCTGAGCCTGAAACGCCAGTGACGCATATCATAATGCCTAAAGGAAGTTTCAATGTCACGTTTTTAAGGTTGTGGCCTGTTGCTCCTTTTATAATTATATATTTATCATCGGCTGGTTTGCGTCTTTTTTTCGGCACTTCAATCTTTCTTTTTCCATTGAGATAATCGCAGGTGAGACCATGTCCTTTCTTGGTTTCTTTTGGAGTGCCTTCAAACATTATTTCACCGCCATGACTTCCTGCTCCTGGTCCAATATCAACGATATGGTCGGCAGCCATCATGGTGTCTTTGTCGTGTTCAACTACGATGATGGAGTTGCCGATGTCGCGCAGTTCTTTCAACGATTCTATAAGTCGTTGATTGTCGCGTTGGTGCAGACCGATGCTTGGTTCGTCCAAAATATATAATATGCCTGTTAACAATGAGCCTATCTGTGTTGCGAGGCGTATGCGTTGTGCTTCGCCGCCAGAAAGACTCTTGGCAGGACGATTTAAATTCAGATAGTCGATGCCGACATTCAACAAAAAGTTGATTCGTTTCTTTATCTCTGATAAAATATCTGTTGAGATTTCCTTTTGTTTTTTGTTAAGGTGATTGGGCAATTCTTCGAACCATTGTGCGAGGTTTACTATGTCCATCTCAGCCAGTTCGGCTATATTCTTGTCGTTAAGTTTGAAATAGAGTGATTCTTTTTTCAGACGTTTGCCGTGGCACTCAGGGCATTGCGTCTCGTTCATGAAACTTGCTGCCCAACGTTTTATTGCGGTAGAAGCGTTTTCATCATTCTGACTAACGATGAAATTAATTATTCCGTCGAAGGTGGCTGTGAACGTCGACATTGTTCCGTATAACTCTTTCGTTACAGTGAAACCTTCGCTGCTGCCGTAAAGAATTGCGTTTAAAGCTTCTTCTGATAATTCTTGCAGAGGCGTGTCTAAATTAAATCCGTAATGAAGTCCCAGTGTTTCTAACTGATTGAAAATCCATGAATTCTTGTATTCGCCTATTGGGGTAAGTCCGCCTTTACGGATACTTTTCTCCATATCGGGAATTATTTTATTCATGTCGATTACGGTTATCTCGCCGAGTCCGTTACATTTAGGACATGCTCCGTAAGGCGAGTTGAAAGAGAATGAGTTAGGTTCCGGGTCTTGATAAGAAAGTCCGGTAGTAGGACACATCAGGAGACGGCTGAAGAATCTTACTTTGTCGTCGCCTTCTTCCATAATCAATAATAAACCTTTGCCGTGCTTGAAGGCAAGTTCGATGGCTTTGGATATCCGGCTTTTGTCTTCTCCTACCAAAAGTCTGTCGATGACTATTTCAATATCGTGTGTCTTGTATCTGTCGACTTGCATGCCGAAAGCTAGTTCTTTCATCTCGCCGTCGATGCGTACTCTGAGAAAACCTTGCTGACGTATGTTTTCAAATAATTCTCTGTAATGTCCTTTACGTGCTCTTACTACGGGAGCCAAGATGTTGACCTTTTTGTTTTTATATGTCTTTATAATGATGTCGCAAATCTGTTCTTCCGAATAGCGTACCATTTTTTCTCCAGTGTTATATGAGAATGGTTCTGCTACTCTTGCATACAGAAGTCGAAGATAATCATAAATTTCTGTTATTGTACCAACGGTGGAACGAGGGTTTTTGTTGACGGATTTTTGCTCTATAGAAATTACAGGACTCAATCCTTTAATGTCGTCAACTTGAGGGCGCTCCATATTTCCGATGAACTGTCGTACATAAGATGACAAGGATTCCATGTAACGTCTC
The DNA here is from genome assembly GCA_045639025.1 of Bacteroidales bacterium. Classification (GTDB taxonomy): domain Bacteria; phylum Bacteroidota; class Bacteroidia; order Bacteroidales; family F082; genus Limimorpha. The sequence goes on along the minus strand of JAZUCH010000048.1, from coordinate 22,203 downwards.
TGACCTTCCGCATAGATTGTTTCGAATGCCAATGACGACTTTCCGCTTCCGCTTAATCCTGTTACAACAACGAGTTTGTTGCGAGGAATCTTAAGACTTATGTCCTTGAGATTGTTTTCTTTAGCTCCGTAAATCTCTAAGAAATCTTCTTCTGAAATATTGTTCCTATCAATTGAGTTCATCGCTGTAATTTATTGCTTCTATTGCTAAAGAGTCTTCAAGTAAAAATTGTTCGTCGCCAATCAGATTCATGATGTGGTGGTGTGTAATATTGAAAGGTTTCTTTGGGATTTTAATTTCGTAAATTTCTCCTTTGTTGACTTTCAGTGAGTTGCTTCTTAACCAAGGGTTAAATACTTTTAACAATTTATATGTGATATCGTGTTCCTTGGCAAATTCTGCCCAGTTTTTAACGCTTTTATCCACCGTAACGATATCGTATTTGTATGGTTCGTAAGAAAGTTTAGGACTTACATAGATTCCGTATTTTTCTGGATTTTCGAAAATTGTCTTGATGGCTAAGATTCTAAATACGTAACGTTCAGTCTCTTCTGCCATTAATAAATCATAGTATGAATCTACGCCTTGTTCTTTCATGAATTTTGTTACTCTCGAGGTGCCTGCATTATAAGCTGCTGCTGTCAATGTCCAACTGCCGAATTTTTCGTATGCTTTAAGAAAATATTTACATGCTGCTTCTGTCTCTAACTCAACATTATAGCGCATGTCAACTTCCTTGTTAATCTTGAGACCATATTCTTCAGCTGTGCTTTTCATAAATTGCCAGAATCCAGCGGCGCCTGCAGGGGAAACGACGTTTGTAAGGTAACTTTCTATCACACAAAGATATTTGAAGTCATCAGGGATTCCATATTGTTTCAAAATAGGTTCAATCACAGGAAACCATCGTTTTGAGCGTTTCAATAGAACCATAGTGTTACTATGGAAATATGTGTTCGACAGAAGTTCTCTTTCGTAACGTTCTCTGATGTTGAACATTTCCAAAGGAACTCTTTCGTCGGCGAAATAAATGTCTTCACAAAATTCAATGTCGTTGCTTTGTACCACGATTTGTTCTAATGAAACAGGTCGTTGGTTTGCAGTCCTTATTGCGATGATGCTCATTACGAATGTGATGATAATCATCAATATTAAGGACATTGTAGCTATTAATAGTAGAATCTTTGTCTTTTTCATGTCTTATTTAGTAAATGGAGTTTCAAAGTTTTTGAATAAAGGAGAAATTTTATCTTTCTCTGATAATATTGGGTTTTCTATATTCCAGTTGATGTTGATGTCGGGGTCGTTCCACAAAATGCTGCCTTCTGATTCTTTGTTGTATATGTTAGTACATTTGTAGTTGAAGATAGTGTCGTCTTCCAATGTGACGAATCCGTGAGCGAAACCTTCTGGTATCCAAAACATTTCTTTGTTTTCTTCTGTCAATAATCGTGACTCCCATTTGCCGTAGGTTGGTGAGTCTTTGCGCAAATCGACAGCTATGTCCATAACTGCGCCTTTTACAACTCTCACAAGTTTGCCTTGTGCGTATGGTGGTTTCTGGAAATGCAATCCTCTCAGTACGCCTTTGCTCGACTTTGACTCGTTGTCTTGGACAAAAGTCATTGTAAGTCCTTCCTTAGCAAAACGTTCTTTGTTATATGATTCGTAAAAATATCCTCTGTCGTCTTTGAAAACGTCAGGTTTTATTATCAAAAGACCTTCTATTGAAGTTTTAATAATCTCCATGATTTTTGGCTTTGAGCTTTGAGCTTTGAGCCTTGAGCTTTGAGTTTTTGCTCATTGCCCATAGCTCATAGCTCATCGCAAAATTATTTATGTCTTGAGACGCATCAATGTGTATATATGTATAGGAATCATTGACACGTCTCTACTTGTAGTCTTGTAGTCTTGTTGACTTGTAGTCTTTTTATAGGTGTACCACTTCACCATGTGCTGCAGCAGCTGCTTCCATCATTGCTTCCGACATTGTTGGGTGAGGGAATATTGTGTTGATGATGTCGCGGCCTTTTGCGCCTAACTCGCGACCGAGAACTGCTGTTGCTACCATTTCTGTTACGTTGTCGCCAACCATGTGGCAGCCGAGCCATTCGTCGTTAGCAGCGTTGAAGACTACCTTGATGAAACCGTCTCTGTTGCCTGACGCAGTTGCCTTGCCTGATGCAGTGAATGGGAACTTGCCGACTTTCACTTCGTAGCCAGCAGCGATAGCTTTAGCTTCTGTGAGACCTACTGATGCTACTTCAGGAGTGATGTATGTACAGCCAGGGATGTTGTTGTAATTCAATTTTTCTGGTTCTAAACCGCAGAGTTTTTCAACGCAGATGATAGCTTCGTGTGATGCTTTGTGTGCCAAAGCTGGTCCGTGAACGATGTCGCCGATAGCGTAAACGCCTTCAACGTTTGTTCTGTAGTAATCGTCAACGATGACTTTGCCTCTTTCTGTTGCGATGCCGAGTTCTTCGAGACCGAGGTTTTCAAGGTTTGTCTGTACGCCGACAGCTGATAGAACGATGTCAGCTTCAACGACTTTAGGTCCTTTTTTAGTTTCGATTGTACAAACGCATTTTTCACCTGTTGTGTCGACGTTTGTCACTGATGACTCTGTCATGACAGTCATCTTCAATTTCTTGAAGCAGCGTTCAACTTGTTTTGAAACTTCTTCGTCTTCAACAGGAAGGATGTTTGGCATGAATTCTACCAATGTGACTTTCACGCCCATAGATGTGAAGAAGAATGCGAATTCTGAACCGATTGCACCAGAACCTACAACAACCATTGTTTCAGGAAGTTTGTCCAAAACGAGGGCTTGACGATAGCTGATGATTTTTTCACCGTCGATAGGGAGAGCTGGAAGTTGACGAACTCTACATCCTGTTGCGAGGATGATGTGTTCTGCTTCGTATACTGTTTCAACGCCTTCTGCATCAACAACCTTGACTTTCTTGTCAGCTGTCAATGAACCTAAACCAGCGATGAGTTCTACATTGTTTTTCTTGAAAAGGTATTGAACGCCTTTGCTCATGTTATCTGCTACGCCACGGCTGCGACGAACAACAGCTTCCATGTCAGCTTTGACTTCGCCTTCAACGTTGATGCCGTAATTTTCGGCATGTTTCATATATGTATAAACTTGTGCGCTTTTCAAAAGGGCTTTGGTTGGAATACAACCCCAATTTAAACATGTTCCGCCGATTTCTGATTTTTCGACAACAGCAACTTTTTTACCTAATTGTGAAGCTCTGATAGCAGCGACGTAACCACCTGGTCCACTGCCTATTACAATAACATCGTAATTCATGATAATTGTATTTTTGTGTTAATAATTAGCGTTTTAAAAAATGAATTTGCAATCTGCGAAGATAATAAAAATATTGATAAAAATGTTATGCTATACATATTTATTTATGCAGTGCGCTCATTGCAAACAAAAATTAACATCATTTCTTAATTTTTGAGAGAAAAATGTTAAAAATTGTTAATTCGGTAAAAATTCTTCCAAAAACACTTGACTTTTCAATATTGTATTTTGTACTTTTGCAAGACAAATGACAAGGATTTCTCCTTGAATTAAAATCAATATTTTTTTATTTGAATTCTGATATAACCGCGGGTTAGAATTATATATTCATAATTTTTATTAACTTAAAATTTCTTTAACAATGAAACCGATCGCTAATTCCCAATTGACGGGAAAATGGTATAACATTGCCCGTACCCGTAACTTTTTTGAAATGAATTTCGTTGAAATATTCCTTTATATTTCAAATGCTTACGAAAATTATATAGACTTGCTTTATGTCGGGATAAAAGATGATAGAAGTAAGGTCTTGAGAAAATTGACTTTAGAAGTCCTAACAAAAAATGACACATTCTTTATAATCCTTAAAAAAGGTTTTTTCAGGAAAAGATTTAAGATTTTAACCTTCGATGATAAAAATGGAATATTGATTTTGTCAGATAAAAAAATGAAATATCTTTCAATATTCTCAAGGAAACCAACACTAAGCCATGAAACTGTTGAGAATTATCTTAAACAAATCAAAGACGTGGATGGTGAAATAGAATTGTTTAGTAATAGTATTGTTTAAGTTCATACAGCGATGCTCGTGAAGGAGTTGGAATGGATAAGGAAAGGGGAGGCTAAAAAGAATAGGATTTAACTTATACAATAAGCAAAACAAGTGAAATAAGTAGTATTATCGCGTAAAGAGCACCCCATAATACAACAACTATTTTGGAACTTATAGGATATTCTTTTCTCCATTCTTCATCGCTGTATAATAGAAATGGTAATACTGGGAATACCAAAATCAAAGGTATTGCCTTAATGAAAAATTTCAAAAGACAAAACAAAAGATAAAAAGTAAAGATTATTAATACAATGTCCATTTATCAAATGTTTTAGATTGCAAATATAAACAAAAATCACAATGTCAAGCAATGCTAATTCTATATCCTTCATTCTTCATTAAAAAAATAATTCCTAATTTTTTTAAAAAAACTGTCGACTGTTGTCTGTTGTCTGTTGACTTTTTTTTATCTTTGCGTTTTACATAAAATATAAGGAGTTATGACATTAAATTCACTTACAGCAATATCTCCAGTTGATGGCAGATACCGTTCCAAGGCAGCAGGTCTTGATGAATATTTTTCAGAATTCGCATTAATCCGTTATCGCGTAAAAGTAGAGGTTGAATATTTCATCGCTTTGTGTGAACTTCCTCTTCCACAACTCGCTGATTTCGACCATAAATATTTCCCAACATTACGTTCTTTCTACGAAAACTTTACAGTAGAAAACGCAGAAGAAATCAAAGACATTGAGAAAGTTACAAACCACGACGTTAAAGCTGTCGAATATTTCCTCAAACGTCGTTTTGATGAACTTGACCTCAAGAGATTCAAAGAATTCATCCACTTTGGCTTGACTTCACAAGATATCAATAACGTTGCAGTGCCTCTCACTTTGAGAGATGCTAACGCTAACATTTACTTGCCTGCTATGCAAGAACTTAGAGACAAACTCTTCGCAATGGCAGAAGAATGGAAAGACGTTCCAATGTTGGCTCACACTCACGGACAACCTGCAAGTCCAACACACCTTGGTAAAGAGATTTACGTTTTCGTTGAACGTATCGACAATCAACTTAATGTTTTGAAAAACACTCCATTCTGTGCTAAGTTCGGCGGCGCTACAGGTAACATGAACGCTCATAAAATCGCTTATCCACAGATAGAATGGAAAAACTTCGCTAACAATTACATCAACAATAATTTAGGTCTTACAAGACTTCAAACAACAACACAGATTGAGCACTACGATTTCATGGCAGCTTACTTCGACGCAGTGAAACGTATCAACACTATCTTGATTGACCTTTCTCGCGACGTATGGCAATATGTTTCAATGGAATATTTCAAACAAAAAATCAAGGCTGGCGAAGTAGGTTCTTCAGCAATGCCTCATAAAGTCAACCCAATCGACTTTGAAAATGCAGAAGGTAACCTCGGTTTGGCAAATGCTATCTTCGAACACCTCAGCGCGAAACTTCCTATCAGCCGTATGCAACGCGACCTCACCGACTCAACAGTGACAAGAAATGTAGGCGTGCCATTGGCTCACACAATGATTGCTATTGCATCATTATTGAAAGGTCTTGACAAACTTATCCTTAACGAAGAAAAATTAAGAGAAGACTTGATAAACAACTATGCTGTTGTTGCTGAAGCTATTCAAACTATTTTACGTCGTGAAGAAGTTGAAGGCGCATACGAATTGTTGAAAGGTTTGACACGTACCAACGAAAAAGTGACACGCGAATCAATTGATAGATTTATCGATGAGCTTCCTGTAAGTGACGCCGTTAAGGCAGAAATGCACGTGATTACACCTGAAAATTATACAGGTTATAGTTTTTAACTTAAAATATTTTAACATAATGGGGAATTGTAAATTCCCCTTTTAAATTTTAGTAGATTTTAAATTTTTGATAGATGAAAATCAGCAAGTTCAGTAGAGTTCTTGGTTTTGTGAAACCATATTGGGGAAGTGTGACATTAAATATTGTTTTTGTTATTCTTTCAACGATATTTTCTTTGTTTTCATTCTCGATGGTGGTTCCTTTCCTGAACCTTTTGTTTAACCCAAACAATTTGATAACTATCAAACCTGAATTTTCATTGAGTTCTGATGTGCTCATTGAAACGATGAATTATTATATCAGTTCGATAATAATAGCTAAGGGACAGTCGGTGGCATTGATATTCATTTGTGCTCTTTTGGTTTTTGCATTTTTCTTGAGAAACTTAACGACATATATGGCTAGTTTCTATATGGCGTCGGTGAGGGTTAATTCTATAAAAGATTTGAGAACAGCGGTTTATAATAAGATTCTTGTGTTGCCACTGTCGTTTTATAGCAAGCAAAAGAAAGGTGATATTATAGCTAGAATTACCACCGACCTTCAGGAAATAGAGGTCTCTATCATGAATTATCTGGATGTTTTCATCAAATCTCCTATTACGATAATAGCGTATTTTGCTTATATGCTTGGAGTTAGTTGGGAACTCACTTTGTTTGTTCTATGTGTCTTGCCTATTGGCGGTATTATTATCGGTAAAATTGGAAAATCGTTGAAGAAAGATTCTAAGGAAAGCATGACTCGTCTGTCAAATATAATAGCCAATATTGAAGAGACTATTTCTGGCTTACGTATCATAAAGGCATTCAATGCTATAGAATATACAAACAAAAAATTTGAAGAGCAAAATTATGCATATTCAAAATTGTTAAAATTCGTTCACAGAAAAAGAGACCTCAGTTCTCCTATGAGTGAATTGCTTTCAGCTGTGGTTATATCAATAGTATTATGGTTTGGCTCGACACTTATTTTATCGGGCAACGCTTCTATTACAGCAGCTAATTTCATAGCATATATCGTTGTGTTCTCACAAATCATCCCTCCTGCAAAATCGTTCTCAAATGGTTTTTATAACTTGCAAAAAGGTTTGGCTTCAGCGGAACGTGTCTTTGAAATACTTGATGCAGATGAAGTTATACTTCAAAAAGACAATGCTAAGAGCATCACAGAGTTTAAAGATTCTATCAAATATAATGATGTGGTCTTCCGCTACGGAAAAGACGATGTCTTGAAAAATATCAATCTTACAATTGAAAAAGGCAAGATGATAGCTTTGGTGGGCGAGAGCGGTGGCGGTAAATCGACTATGGTTGACCTTCTGCCTCGTTTCTATGATGTTTGTGAAGGTTCTATAACTATTGACGGGACAGATATCCGTGATTGTAAGATAGACGACCTCCGTGGCTTGATGGGAATAGTAAGTCAAGAAAGTATATTGTTTAACGATACTGTTCATAATAATATAGCATTCGGCATGCAAAATGCCACACGCGAGGATGTCGTAGAAGCTGCAAAAGTAGCTAATGCTCATGAGTTTATCATGCAGCTTGAAAACGGTTACGACACATATATAGGCGATAGAGGAATGAATCTCTCTGGAGGTCAAAGGCAGCGCTTGAGTATTGCACGCGCCGTTTTGAAAAATCCTCCTATCCTTATCCTTGATGAAGCAACATCTTCTCTTGATACGGAATCTGAAAAACTTGTACAAGACGCACTTGCTAAAGTTATGAGTAACAGGACTTCTATTGTTATAGCACATCGCCTGTCAACTATTCAAGATGCTGACGAGATAGTGGTATTGGCAAAAGGTAATATTGTTGAACAAGGTAAACATGAAGAACTCATAGCTAAGAATGGCGTGTATAAAAGATTGACAGATTTACAATCGTTTAACTAAACGTTATATTACCGTGCATACCAGAGGTTGATGAGTTTCTATGAGAGTGGCTTTGGAAAGAAACCGAAGCTCGCTCGGGAATTTTCTGTGAATCAGTGACTTTATTGTAACCTTATCCCTAGTCCGAAACCGACGAAGTCGGCAACTCCAAAATGAGTGTTAAGTGTTACTTTGCCATAGAAGTATTCCCCGATGTTTGCTTTGAGTGCCAATTTGTTGTATATGCGTCCATAACTCATGTCGAGGCCCCATGGATGAAATCCCATATTGAAAAGGAATGACATATCACCAATGATGAGTTCGTAAGCCACTCCAATGCCAGGTTTCAATAGTTGTGCGAAATTGTATTTGTTTTCATTTATATCCAGGACTAAGACATCTGTTTCATCATAAATTAAGTCTATGCCGATTCCAAATTTGCTCAAGTTGCTTACTCGCTCCATTGCGTAGAATTCAAAATTGTAAACGGAAAAATTGTCCTTTTGTTTGTATTCAACTCTTTTAAATCCGTATGATAGACCTAGATAGAATTCTAGGTCAATTTTTTTGGATATACGGCTGTTGATTTGTTTTATTTCTTCTTTGTTATATGTCATCAATTTTGTTAAGTCTTTATATGAGTTTCGATTGCCAATTAGATAAGTCGTGCTTAAACCGGTATTGAATATATTGATGCCATTGTTTGGCTGGTAGCTGCATCCGTTGGAGAAGTGGGTGAGTCCTGCAAAAAGCGATATCTTAAGATGATTGCTTATTTGTCGTTTGTATTCAAAAGATAAACTGATAGTGGCATTGATATGTGAGCCAATATATATGTTATTAGGATTTTCTGTTTGGTCAAATTTTTTGGTTAGATAACCAGGACCAATTCCTAATCTAAAATTGAAACTGTTGATTTTGCTTTTGTTGAAAGGAAAGTTTATGAAAGGATAGATTGCATACGCGCTGCCAAAAACATCATGATTCCCAATGTATGAATATAAAAATGTCATACCGATGGTCGGATAGTTGTAGTATCTTTGCCATGTTTGTCTGCCGTAAGTCTGTTTCTGTAGTGAAAACTCTAACATAGAGAAATGCTCGCGATATATTCTCATTTCATGATGGTGATGTATGATGAACGCATGGCTGAAACGAAAATCAAGTTCGGTGTTTTTTACGATAGAGTCAATGGGAGAAGATTTTTGCGCACAACTCTCTCGTGCAAAAAATGTTATCAATATTAATAATACAATTCGTTTCATTTTATAAAACTTTAATAATAATTAATAAAGGTATGACGTTTATATCAAACAATGGATGTCGGTAAATGTTGAGTTTGCTCTCGCAGATTGTTAAAATTATGGATTTTAGTATAATTAAAAAAATCTGTTGTCTGTTGTCTGTTGTCTGTTGACTTTTTATTATCTTTGCGAATTATTATTTAAAAAGAAAATTATAACTATTTAATAAAGTAGAAATGGATTTAAGTAAAGTTGTAACTATTTCAGGTAAGCCAGGTTTGTTCTTAGTAACAAGCTCAGGCGCTGGTAAATTGGTCGTTGAATCATTACTCGATGGAAAACGTACTCCAGCATTTGCTAACGATAAAATCAGTTCTTTGGAAGAAATCAGCATTTTCACAACAGGCGACGACAAACCTCTTAAGGAAGTTTTCGTAAGCATCCACGAAAAAATCGGTGACAACATCGGTTTCGATCCTAAGAGAGTTTCTCCAGTTGAACTCAAGGAAAAATTTATGTTAGTGCTCCCTGAATACGATGAAGATTCAGTATATCAATCAGACATGAAGAAAGTTTTCCAATGGTATCAACTCCTCAACGATAAAGGTCTCTTAGACTTCACTATTGAAGAAGCTAAAACTGAAGAAAACGCAGAAGAAACAAAATAACCTAAAGATTTAATCGTAGGTCGTCAGTGTGACGACCTTTTTTGTATATATGCCATGAAGAAAATCACCGACTTCCGCTTAATAGAAAAGAAAGAATGGGCAAAATCGACTTATCTTTTGCTTCAATCTGACGAGCCTCTCGAAGACATCAAGGCAGGACAATTTGTTCAAGTTAAAGTTGATGACGCCGCTAACACATATCTGCGTCGTCCAATCTCAATTCATGATGTCGATTATCAAAAACGCACTATAACATTGTTGGTGCAAAGAGTAGGCGAGGGTACAAACAAAATATCCGACACTGAAATCAACGATACCTTAAATATAATATATCCTCTCGGCAACGGTTTCACTATGCCAGAAGATAAAAATACTCAAGTGGTTCTCGTTGGTGGCGGCATCGGTATCGCTCCAATGTATTACCTCGGCAAAGTGTTGAAAGAAAAAGGCATTGAACCAGTCTTCGTTCTCGGCGGTCGTTCAAAAGAAGACTTGATAATGTTGGATGAATTTTCTTCAGTGGGCAAGGTTTATGTCACCACCAACGATGGAAGCCTCGGCGAACAAGGTTTTGTCACACAGCATTCTGTCTGGAAAGAAAAGAAATTCGATATGATTTACACATGCGGTCCTAAACCAATGATGATGGCAGTGGCAAATATGGCTCGAGAAAATGACATTTGCTGCGAGGTTTCACTCGAAAATCTTATGGCTTGCGGTCTCGGCGCTTGTCTCTGCTGCGTTGAAAACACCATCGAAGGCCACGTATGTGTTTGTAAAGAAGGTCCTGTCATGAATATAAATAAATTGTTATGGTAAACGAAACGATACAACTCAAAGGTCTCACCTTGAAAAATCCGGTGATGACAGCTTCAGGAACATTCGGTTATGGAGAAGAATATTCCGACTTCATCGATTTGTCACAAATTGGCGGCATACTCGTCAAAGGAACTACATTGAATCATCGTGAAGGCAACCCATATCCTCGTATGGCAGAGACACCTTCAGGAATGCTCAACGCAGTCGGTCTCCAAAACAAAGGCATCGACCATTTTGTTGAGACAATATATCCAAGAATAAAAGACATCGACACAAATATCATAGTCAACGTCTCAGGTTCAACAATAGAAGACTATTGCGCAGTTGCTGAGAAAGTCAATGCTTTAGAAAATATCCCAGCTATCGAACTCAACGTTTCATGTCCTAACGTAAAACAAGGCGGCATGGCATTCGGCGTTACAACAACAGGTATTGAGCAGGTTGTAAGCGCAGTGAGAAAGGTTTATGACAAACACCTTATCGTAAAGCTTTCACCTAACGTGACAAGCATCGCCGACTTGGCATTGGCAGCGGAAGCATCAGGCGCCGACTCTGTTTCATTGATTAACACGCTTCTCGGTATGGCTATCGACGCTGAAAAGAGAAGACCTAAGTTATCTACAGTGACAGGCGGTTTGTCGGGAGCATGTGTCAAGCCAATCGCTTTGAGAATGGTATGGCAGGTGTCTAAGGCAGTGAAGATTCCGGTAATAGGATTAGGCGGCATCTCATCAGCAACAGACGCTATCGAGTTCTTGTTAGCAGGAGCTTCAGCAATCGAGATAGGTACAGCTAACTTCATCGACCCAACAATCTCTGTTAAAGTCGCTAAAGGCATCGTGGAATATTGCGAACGTCATGGCATCAAGAACGTAAGCGATTTGACAGGAGCTTTGGAGGTTAATTCATAATTCACAATTCATAATTCATAATTAAAAAATTGTGCATTATGCATTATGAATTAAAAAAATTGTGCATTATGCATTATGAATTATGAATTAAAAAAATTGTGCATTATGCATTATGCATTATGAATTAAAAAAATTGTGCATTATGCATTATGAATTATGAATTAAAAAAATTGTGCATTATGCATTATGAATTATGAATTAAAATTGTAAATTTGCGCAAAATTTAAAAAATATATTAAGAAAGATATACTATGGGAAGAGCATTTGAATACCGCAAAGCGGCTAAGATGAAAAGATGGGGTCACATGTCAAGAGTGTTCCCAAAACTCAGTAAGATGATCACTATCGCAGCTAAAGAAGGCGGCGCAGATCCAGATATGAACCCAAGATTGCGTCAAGCTATCATCAATGCTAAGGCAGAAAACATGCCTAAAGACAACATCGATGCTGCTATAAAAAGAGCTACAGCGAAAGACGCAGCCGACATGGTTGAAATCGTTTATGAAGGCAAAGGCCCTGCTGGCGTTCTCGTCGTTGTAGAATGTGCTACAGACAACACAACACGTACAGTTGCTAACGTACGTTCTTATTTCAATAAATGTGGCGGTTCTTTAGTTCCATCAGGTTCATTAGAATTCATGTTCAGCCGTAAAGCTGTTTTTGAATTAGAATTACCAGAAGGCATGGAAGTTGAAGAAATCGAACTCGAACTCATCGATGCAGGTCTCGAAGAAATAGAAGCAACAGAAGAAGGCGTAGTAGCATTGTCAGACTGGACAGCATTCGGAACAATGCAGACTGCATTGGAAAAACTCGGCATCAACGTTAAGAAAGCTAACTTGCAACGTTTCCCTAACAGCCCAGTAGCATTCTCAGCAGAAGACGTTGAAGCAATCGAAAAATTCCTTGAAAAAGTAGAAGACGACGAAGACGTACAATCAGTCTATACTAACATGGAATAATTGTTAAGAAATTTTTAAAGATAAAATAATGTGGTTAGAAAAAGACAGCTTTCGGGCTGTCTTTTTTTTATGGCTAATGGCAAATGACAAAAGTCTAAAGGGTAAAGACTGGATATTAATAATAGTTCCGAAGGAACGACAGTTTCCAGGCAGGCGGTGAAGCGCATAGCGCGGAACCCCTGCAAAAAAAATACACAAAAAAATCAAAGCGCCGAAGGTGCGACAGAATTGTGGACGATTTTTTCTGTCGTGCCTTCGGCACTCTGATTGATATCCGGTCTCAATAGCAGGCATTCCGAGCTTCGCTCTCCATACCTGCCTGGGAACTGACGTCCCTGACGGGACTTTTTTAGGAATTCAGAAGTTTAGGTGATATCATTTACTGACTTCATCACTTCATTACTAAAAAGTTCAAAGTTCAAAAGCCTTAGTCTAAAAAATCATTCCTAACTCCTAATTCCTAACTATTCCAATCCTCCGCCAAGTGCATGGTACAACGAGATTACACTTTGTATCTCTATGTATTTGTCGTTGGTCTCTGTCAGCTCGGCTTGTAAGAGGTTCTTCTGAGCTGTGAGCACTTCGATGTAAGTGGCTTGTCCGTTCTTCATCAGAAGCTGTGTGTTATATACGGCGCCTTTTAAATACATAATCTGTAGCTTGTCGCTATCTAATCTTTTGCGTGCTGTCTGCCATGACACCAAAGCGTTGTTGGCTTCTGTTCCTGCGTCTAGCAAGGTCTGCTTGAAATTAAGCAAGGCCTCTTGTCTTTGTGATTCACTTATCTTCAAACGTGCTTTGTTTTTGCCTTGATTGAAGATAGGCTGCACCAAACCGGCTACAGCATTGAAAATCCAATCGCCAGGATTCTCGATATTGCCTGTATTTCCCGACCAGCCTCCATTGCCACTTAAGGTTATGGTAGGGTAGAAGTAAGAACGTGCTACGTTTGTGGCGTAATATGCTTCAACTAATTTATATTCTGCTTGTCTTACGTCGGGACGGTTGATGAGACTCGACAAAGGGAGACCTGTCAATAATGTGTCTGGGAAAACTTGGTTTTCCAAAGTTCCTCTTTCAAACTCTTGAGGAACAACACCTAATAGAGCTGACAGCGAGTTCTCTTGTTCTATGATTTGTTTCTCTAACGTAAGTATGGATGCTTCCACATTTACTTTGTTAGCCTTTGCTTGTAAGACAGCAGCCTCATTGGTCTTGCCTGCTCTTTTCAATGCTGACAATGTTCTGATGTTTTCATCCCATGTTTTAAGTGTTCTCTTGCTGATATCGAGTTGCTCGTCAAGCATGAGAAGTGTATAATATGAATTAGCGATAGTTGCTATGAGTTGTGTCTGAACCGCTTGCTGATATGCCTCTGTGGCGCCAAGAGCAGCTTGGGCTCCTTTCTTTGTGTTCAGTATCCTTCCGAAAGCGTCAATTTCCCATGAAGCAGATGGAGTAATGTTGTATCCTAAGCCATTGCTGTTACTGCCAACATTAGTTTGTGCAGATAATGATACAGATGGAAAGAATGCTAATCTTGAGGTCTGTAATGTCGCTTCGGCTTGTTCTACTTTCAGACGTGCTATTTCTAGATTGGTGTTGTTATTCAATCCTAACTCGATGCATTCTTGCAGAAGTGTGTCGGCAAATAATTCTCTCCATGTCATTCTTGCTATCGACTCGTAACTATTTGCCATAGGTATTTTATTATACAGACTATCGACGAAACTGATGTCGGGACGCTCGTAATGTTTGTACAGATTACAACTATTTGTAGTTACAATAAGTAATAAAATTATTGGAATTAATATCTTTTTCATGATTCTATTTCTTTTCTTTTAGGCATTACTTTCTCTTCTATATTTCTGAAAATGATGAATAAGACTGGCACTACGAACAAGAGCGCTATTGTTCCGATGAGCATGCCGCCTACTGTTCCTACGCCGATGGAGATGTTGCCGTTGGCACCTACGCCTGTTGAGAACATAAGTGGCAACATACCGAAAATCATTGTCAATGATGTCATCAGGATAGCTCTTAATCTTGCCTTTGCTGCCGACATCGCTGCCATTGTAATAGACATTCCTTCCGCTCTTCTAGCTGATGCATATTCTGTAATCAAAATGGCAGTCTTTGCTAAAAGACCAATCAGCATCAAGAGACCGATTTGCAAATAAATATTGTTTTCTAGTCCGTACATATTGGCGAACAAGAAACTTCCTGCAAGGCCGAATGGGATTGACAAGATAACGACGATAGGGATGAAGATGCTTTCGTATAAAGCGCAGAGGATAAGGTATATGAACACTATGCAGAATACGAATATCATCGCTGTTGAACTTCCTGACGATGCTTCTTCTCTCGACATGCCGCCGAATTCGTATCCGTAACCTGCAGGCAACAATTCATCTGTTACTTCTCTTACGGCTTGGATGGCTTCGCCTGATGAATAGCCGTATGCAGCTTGTCCGTTGATTTGTATTGACGAGAAAAGGTTGAATCTCGAAATAGACTGTGGTCCGTAGATACGTGTCAGTGTGACGTATTGACCAATAGGTGACATCTCGCCTTTGCTGTTACGGACAAACATATTGTTGAGTGATTCTATGTCGAGACGGTATTCTGCAGAAGCTTGTACCATAACTCTATAAAGTTTGGAGAAACGGTTCATGTTAGAAGCGTATGAACCACCGACATAACCTGCCATCACGTCGAGGACGTCGCTAGGAGAGACGCCGTTACGTTTACAACGTGCAGCATCAACTTCCAAAAGATATTGAGGATATTTGGTGTCGAAGGTTGTGCTTGCTCTGCCTATCTCTGGTCTTTCGTTGAGAGCAGAGATGATATTGTTTGTGATGCTTTGTAAATCTTCGATATTACCGCCTTTTTGATCTTGGATGTGAACCTCGAAACCACTACTTGCTCCGTAACCAGGAATCATACCGCGAGTGAATACCGTTATCTTTGCAGATGTGATGTCGGATGTTGAAGCGTAAATCTCTTCCATAACGGAGTCGATGTCGTCGCCTATTTCAGTACGTAACTCCCAGTCTTTTAATCTGATGGTGAAACCTCCGCATGAAGGACCGACACCACTCATCATACCGTAGCCTGTGGTGTATGAATAGGATTCTATCTGTTCTATTTTGTCTAATCTGTTCGCAATAAGCTCCATTACTCTCACAGTCTCGTTGAGGTTGGTGCCAGGAGGCGTCTGAACATCAATGTTGATAGAACCCATGTCTTCCTTAGGAACAAGACCTGTCTTGGTGTGTTCCATCATATAGAAAAGTCCGCCCGTGGCAACGATGACGAGTAGTACAGAGAACCATTTGTTCTTGAACATAAACAAAACGCCTCTCTTATATCTGTTGACGAGTCCTTGGAATCCTGAGTCGAATGCGATGTGGAAACGTGTCGAGAATGAGAGCTTGCCTTCTTTGTTAGTGTAGTGTGGCTGCATCAACAAGGCGCATAATGCCGGACTTAAGGTGATGGAGTTGATGAGTGAGATACCAACAGCAACTGCCATTGTGAGACCGAATTGCGTGTAGAATGTTCCTGTTGTTCCGCCCATGAAACATACTGGGATGAACACTGCCATGAATACGAATGTCGTAGCAATCAAAGCATTTGAGATGCCTTGCATAGCGTCGATGGTGGCTTTGTAAGGAGAATCGTAACCTGCGTCGAATTTGGCTTGCACCGCTTCAACAACGACGATGGCATTATCTACAACTGTTCCGATAACGAGTACCAAAGCAAACAAGGTAATCATATTGAGACTGAATCCTGCTACTTTCAAGAATGCAAATGTTCCAACGAGTGACACTATGATGGCTATTGCAGGGATGAAAGTTGAACGGAAACTCTGCAAGAAGATATAAACAATCAAAACAACCAAGACGACAGCCAAGATGAGTGTGACAATGACGTTTTCGATAGAAGCATCGAGGAAGTCTTTGGTACTCATCAAGTCGATGATTTCAATGCCTTTAGGTAATGTCTTGCGTATCTCTTCAACTTCTTTGTCGATGGCATCGATGATTTCGTTGGCGTTAGAGCCTGAAGTCTGTGAAATCATCAATGTTGTTCCGGGATGACCATTAACTTGTCCGATGTAGTCGTAGCTTCTGGAGCCTAACTCCACTGTTCCCACGTCTTTAAGTCGTAATAAAGTACCGTCGCTGTCGGCGCGGATGACCATGTTGGCGTAGTCTTCTTCTTTGTCGTAGCGGCCTCTGTATTTCAGTGTATAACGGAAGGTGTTGTCGGAGTCGGCGCCGAGTGTGCCGGTAGCTGCCTCGAGATTTTGTTCCGCCAATACCGCAGAGATGTCTTTAGGCACTAATGAATATTTCGCCATCTTGGCAGGGTCGAGCCAGATACGGAGTGAGTAGTCGGCGCCTCTTACGTCAACTTCACCAACGCCTGCGATACGAGAGAGACGAGGCTCGATATTGATTTTTAAGTAGTTGCTGAGAAATCTCTCGTCGAAGGAGTCGTCTGGACTATACACGGCGAGTACTTTTATTCTACTTGTCTGTCTTTTCTTTACGCTGACGCCGCTTCGTGTCACTTCTGCGGGGAGCAGACCTTGCGCTGAAGCGATACGGTTCTGTACGTTGACCATCGCCATGTCGGCATTGGTTCCTTGACGGAAATAAATCTGTATGTTGGCAGAGCCGTTGTTGTTTGCCGATGATGTCATATACATCATGTTTTCAACGCCGTTGATGGCTTCTTCGAGAGGTACGATGACGCTGTTCTGCACTGTCTCGGCATTAGCTCCTGAGTAGTTGGCAGAAACGCTTACGGTAGGAGGAGCGATTTCTGGATATTGTTCGATAGGAAGTCCGCCTAAGCAGATTAGTCCTAAGAGCACTATTATCACAGAGATGACACCTGCGAAAATAGGACGGTCGATGAAAGTTCTTATATTCATTATTCGCCTCCTTTTTCTGTGAGTTCCTGAGATTCTGAGATTCTGAGATTCTGAAGTTTTAATAGTTGCGCCTTCTCTCACGAGGCCAGCGCCTTCAGCGATGATGACGTCGCCGACTTCAAGACCGCTCTCTACTATATATTCAACGCCGTTGTTGCGTGGCATGACGGTAATGGCTGATGATGAGGCTTTGCCGTCGATGACTTTATATACGAAAATCTTTTCTTGTAACTCGAATGTGGCTGTCTGTGGAATGATTATACAGTCTTCATGGACAGTAGGGATTATGACTGTTCCGCTGCCTCCTTCACGAAGGAGTCGCTCTGGATTTGGAAATACTGCACGGAAACTGACGGCTCCTGTGCTGGCGCTGATAGTTCCACTTACTGCATTGATTTTTCCTTTGTGTTTGTATGTCTTGCCGTTGCTCATGACCAACTCAACCTCAGGCATTTCTTTGATGGCTTCTTTCAATGAACCGTATTCTTGGATGAGGTCGAGCATCTGGTTTTCTGCCATCGAGAAATAGGCGAAAATCTTGCTGTCGTCGGAAACGGTAACCAAAGGCTGGCTGATGTTGCTGTTGACCAATGCGCCAACGCGATATGGAATCATGGAAGCGACACCGTTAACAGGCGACTTCACCATTGTATAAGATAGGTTGTTGTATGCGCTGTTCATCTCTGCCTTCGCCAATGCAAGCTTGGCTTCTGCTTCGGCGAGGTTGTTGTTCGCAGTCATAAGCTCGAACTCAGAAACGACATCTTGTTCATAGAGTTCCTTGCTGCTTTCCAAAACGAGCTGAGCCGTTGAGAGGTTAGCCTCGGCGCTCATCACATTGGCTGATGCAATTTCGTATGCTGCTTTGTATGGAGTCTGGTCGATGACGAAGAGAGTGGAATCTTTGCGGACAAAATCGCCTTCGTTGATGCGGATGTCGGTAATCATGCCGCTGACCTGAGGACGTACCTCAACAGTCTGGCAACCGTTGATTGTAGCAGCAAAACCGCTTCTTAAAACCTGATTGCTTTTTTCTACTGTTAAAGTCTTGTAAATAGTTTCTGTCTTTTTTTGTGGAACGACTTTTTCTTGACAGGATGTCAACGACAAACCGATAACACCTATTAATAATGTTCTCTTAAAAATACCTAAATTATTCATTTTCATATTCAACGCTAAATATATAATGTAACGACAAATTTAAGAAATATTTTGTGAAGAATTAAAAAAAGATAGAATGAAATTTGCCCCGAAAAAATAAAAAAAACTCTTGACTTTTGCTTTTTGAATCATTATATTTGCAAAAGAAACCAAACGAAAAAATATGTTAATTAGAACCAAACATAGAATACATACATTTTTTTACCAATATTTGGATGATTGGGAAAAACAAGTTCATTAAACGAATGTCAGTTCCGGCAGTTGTCTGATAATTGCTTTTGAACTGACGTTAAACTATAGATAAATAAACATATTTTTTTATACTAAACTTTTACAACAATGAAAACACGTAAATTATTATATTTGATTTCGCTATTGGCGATGGTGTTTATTGCCATTCCAAAAAAATCAAACGCAGCGACACCAGATAATCCATGTAAAACAGTGGTAGTTACATGTCCTGATGGAACACAGGCTTCTGGATTAGTATGTGAAGATGAAGACTTGGAAGTATTAATATCGTTTTTCTGTAAAATAGAAATAGATATAGAAGTTATAAATTAGTACTAACTGACCATAATGGCTCGAGCCGTTATGGTCTTTATTTTTGAGAAATTATGAAAAATATTATAAACGCTATAATGGTAATTATCAGTACCGTCATACCTCTTAAAGCTCAGTTGTTTAATGCTAATGTAGAGATTTTTGATACTGCAAATCTTGTTGTGATGTATGAATTATCTTTCCGTGAAGATACTACACATCTGGAATATGTTAGTGAAGCAAAACAAATTCTGTTGATAGGCGAAAACGGTATTAACTCATATCAAGATTATAATCATTACAGATATTATAGGGATATGAGGAGAAAGGTAAAAGATGGTACCATTGACGAATGGCTTATGGGAGGTCTGAATGTTTCTGATTATATTTCAAACTACCGATTTGAGATATATAAAAATCATAATAGTAGGATTATACTCACAAATGATCATATATTTCAAATGGGTCTCTACGAATACGAAGAATCTTTCGACAGTTTCAATTGGCAGATAACTTCAGAGACTGATACGATTCATGATTATGTTTGTCAGAAAGCCATCTGTGATTTCGGAGGTCGTACTTGGGAAGCCTGGTTCACTATGGAAATTCCAATCAGCGACGGTCCTTATAAATTTTGCGGACTGCCTGGTCTCATTTTAAATATTGCAGACACGCAAGCTCATTATTCATGGAAATTCCTTTCAATAGAGAAGCCATCAGAAATTATAAATATTGAAAGAGCCGATAAAGATAGGACAAAAACCACTAAGATAGATTTTTTTAAACTACAAACCAGAAGCAACGTATCTCATGGTATTAGCAATATGACAGCCAACGACAAAGCTGTTCAAAAAGCTATCGAATATGAAAAGTCCAAAAATAATCCGATAGAATTGGATAGGAAATAAATGTAGAGACGCGTCAATGATTCCTATAAAATAAACAAACATTGACACGTCTGAATTAGGAATAAAAATAATCTTGGACAAAGCCTTTAGTCTTTAGTCCTTAGACATAGAAAACATGAAACAATCAACGTTGATATTATTCCTCATATTGATTTTAGTCAGTATGAAAGTTCAGTCGCAGACAGTCATCAAAGGTAATATTACTGATACTTCCGGCGAGCCTTTGTTTAATGTCAGCGTCTTGGTGTATAATGCGGGCAGTAACTTGATAATAGCCTACGGTTTTTCCGACATCGACGGTAATTATGAAATAAATTTTAACTCGCCTTCCGACAGCTTAGACATAAAGACTAATTCTTCTTTTTATGAAAAAATAACAAAACGTATTACAAACACTTCTCAAACAATCGACTTCGTTTTGAAAGAAGAAGTCTATGTGTTGAAAGGCGTCACCGTGATGGCACGACCTATAGAAAAGACCAACGACACAATAGAATATTTCGTTGATTCTTTTGTAGGTCTAGAAGATAAAAGCATTGAAGATGTGCTGAGGAAAATGCCGGGAATAGAAGTGGAAGGCAACGGCCAGATTTTATATCAAGGACTGCCGATACAGAAATTCTATGTGGAAGGCATGGACTTGATGGACGGGCAATATGCTACCATCAGTAAGAACCTGCCGCATCAGTCGGTGGCGTCGGTGGAGATTTACGAAAACCATCAACCGATACAATTGCTTCAAGACCGCATCGAGACAGACAGAGCTTCTCTCAATATAAAACTGTCGAAAGACGTTACCGTCACGGGTTCCGGCGAACTTGGAATCGGAGCTTATCCTTTGTTGTGGAACGCCAGTGTCACGCCGATGCTTTTCTCTGAAAAAGTGCAGATGGTGGCTTCTCTTCAAAGTAATAATATCGGTAATGATCTTCTGAGTAACAATATGATAAGCTATTATCAAGATGCGGACGAAGAGGCTCCCGATGCAGATGAAGAACTTTCGATAATAAGCTCGCCGATTCCTTTAATAGAGAAAAGCAGATATTTGGACAATACTTCGCATCTCGCAAATTTCAACATACTCGCTCCGATAAGCAAGATGACACAGATGAGAGTCAATCTCTCTTATATCAATGATTTGCAAAAGCAGAATTCGTCACAACAAAACACATATTTTCTTCCAAATGATACGATTTCATATACTGAGACGATAAATAACAAAATCTATGACTCTTACCTGAAAGGCGATGTGGCCTTCGACAGAAACGACAAAGGCGCATACGTCAAAGACAAGATTTCATTTTCAAAACGATGGAACAAATCATACGGAAATGTTTTGAATAATGACGAAAACATAAATCAGATTCTTAACAATCATGCGATGTCAGTGGCGAATGACCTGCGCGTGTTGTTTCCTGTAGGCAAACATCTTTTGGATTTCGTGTCGTATAATTCTTACGACAATCTGCCTGAATCTCTGAATGTAGAACCAGGAGTATTTGAAGAGATTTTCAATGTAGGGAAACCTTATCAGAAAACAAGTCAGCATTTCGACAAAGAGCGATTTTTTACAAATGAAGCGTTGAGCGGAATATTTACATTCGGGAGTATAGTCATGAGCAGCAAGTTGGGAATCAGTCATTATCAGAATAAGGTCAAGACCAATCTTGCAGTATTTCCTCATGAAAACTTACTTGGTCACATTTCGTTAATAAACGATGTGAATCATACATATACAAAACCATATTTCAGTTCAAGACTTGAATACAAACTGAGAAGAGCGACATTTGTCTTGAACCTTCCGCTTTCGTTGAATTATGCCACGACAAACAATCGCGAAGAAAAGCAGGAACTTACGAAGGTCTTTCTCAATCCGAAGCTCTCTTTTAAATATGAATTTAATAATATGTTCAAGATAAATGCCAGCGGTCAGTATGAGCAGAATATCGACAACTTTGAAAATTATTACGACAATCCTGTCCTGAGTGATTATCAGAGTCTTTTTACGATGATAGCCCCGATGTCGGTTTCCGATTTGACAAGAGCCAACGTGCGACTGACTTTCAACTATCCGTTCTATGCGATAAACAGTTCCTTGTCGTACACATATCAGCACAGAAATTCCGACATAATTTATAAATACGACATCGACGAAAACGGAGCTTCATATCTTCAGATGATTGAAAGTCCGAACACTTCAGATTATCATGTG
>JAZUCH010000047.1:0-53057 GCA_045639025.1 Bacteroidales bacterium | reverse complement strand
GATAAATGGAAACATGAGGGCGATAACATATATTATATTGAGTTTACACCTCGTAAAGAAGGCACACTAACTTTCTGCATACATGACCACGACGACGTTTGGTCAAATATGATTAGTTACACCATCGACACTCCTACCGATAAAGATTGGGATATGCTAAAACAACATTATCCACTCGATATTCCATTAGTCCGAGATGTTAAAAATCTCTACGAAAAAGAATGGAGAAACGCCGGGATTGATAATCACAAACTTCTGGAACTCATTGAAAAACACAATATCAAAGAACTACCGGTCATTTACAACAACATGGGAGCTAATCTCAAAATCATATCAGTTCCTATGACAAAGAAACTCAACATAGGACAATCATACACATTTTGCATACAACCTCGTACCGGATGCAATTGGGCTATTGTACACAATGACAAATGGTATAATGATTGGGAAATTAGCAACTCCGGCATCTATACAATAACCATCACACCAAACGAAAACGGAAGTTTAATCATTTATGTACAAAACAATCAAAACGAACAATATCATAGTTGCATCAGATACGATGTAGAATAGCATTAACTTGAATTTCTTTTAGAAAGCAGCAAATAAATCCTACATTCTAAACATCGTCGCCTTCTACAATAATATTTATACATAAAGAGAGCTGCTTGTGTTTGAAATGCATTCTGAAACACCACACCACATCCATTGAAGTTTCTTATTATCACATTATCTTCTGCTTCAATGTTTTCCAAATAAGTCATCGCTCTTTCTTTATAGCTCTCCAACAAGTTAAATTGTCCATAATAAAACAGCATCGGCACTATTGCATTTATCAATATGGAATCTATAGCAGACTTGCCCAGAGACTTCCGCTTCGCAGCATTTGACACTTTATCAAACTGAAAATGATTATCCCAATAAGAGTTCAACTCAACATCAAACAACTGCATTATCTCATCCAATCCAATAGAATCTCTTATTTTCGAAAACATATTACCATTATTGATGATAATCCGCGCAAGCTGCGCTATCCTTATCGTGGGAAAATTTGGCGGTCTTAGCCTGAGAAATTTCCAATTAGACACAGGCATAACTTTCAATCCAAACTTGGATTTCAGCATTTTAAAATCCCTTTTCAAAAGCGAAGGATAATCTTCTTCAAAATCTTTTTCAAGAAAACCAGCACAACCAAACAACATTGACTCAATATAGGTTTCATTGTCGATATGTTTCAAAAGAATATTTAACGGAAGTATCCTCGAGAGATATTCAAAAGAATCGTTGTTAACCTTAAAACCAAAATACCGCATAAGTCTTTGGTAGAAAGTCTGTTCCCAATCATAATTACTATTCTGTAATTTGAAGTTCAAGTCGTTACATTCATTTTCAAGATGTTCGACGAGCATCCTGTCTAACCAAGAGACAATGGTAAAACTCTGTACGCCGCCAATAAACTCATCGCATGGAATCCAATTTTTAGAATTGACGAACTTATTGTAATTAAGAAACAATGATTTATCGAATTTGTCTTTTATCTCAAGAGTCGGAATCTTTAGCTTGTCCGTATCGCATTCATATACAACATGAAGAATTACATTATTATAATTATCATCATATTGATGCTTATGCTTGAACCAGTCAGATGCACGCACATGAATTTCCACCTGTCCTGCCCACAACGTCCCTCCTATTTTAACACGAGCGTTAACAAAATCAGCACCAGAATCATAATTACGATTCCCTACAGAAACAATATTAATCTCATCACCATCGGTCGTCTTCAAGTCGAGAGACAAAAGCCGATTTTCCCACAAGTAATATATAAATTCCTCTTTCATAATTTCGTCTCATAAAGTTTGGACTTCAAAATTACAAAAGCGAAATGCGGTTTGTCAAGAAATTGAAAGAGAAATTTATGCGTTTTAACAATTATTAACAAAAAATCAATAAAAATTAAGTTTTTATGTTAAAACAAATTAAGAATCAAGGAGTTTTCTTTTCTTCAAACCATGTTGCAGGCATTTTCTTTAAATCTTTTAACATATAAACGAACACATATTTTGCAGGTTTTCCGCAACGTTCAATGGTTATTGTATCAGTTGGAATTATCTCTTTAAAATAAGGTTTAAGATATTTGTTAGGTTCATAATAATCGAAACTTTCCGTCAAGAACCAATAATCCTCGCCAAGTTTCAAATCACCTCTTTCTTTATTGATCCACGCATATTTATGAATCTCGCCAGGATTTCTAAAACCATACATATCGATTCCCAAAGGATACGCCACATAATAATCTAGATTTGCCAAAGGATACCATTTCAAAGCAATCATACCGTCACTTTCCTTCATTTCTCCTTTTGAAACAGCCTCCTCTCTAATCTCTTGAAACTCTGGTTTTATTTTACGCCAACCATACATATCGAGTGTAAAATCACCTTCACCATAACGCTGAATAGTTCTGGACCTTTCGGAGAAATTCAAAGGTATAAATCCCGTTTTGATTTCTGTAACGCCAAACACTAATATTAACATCAATAATGACAAAGATAGAATTATTGGTTTTGGAATAATCAAATAGTCGTTTTTAATCTCATATTTATCAGCAAGTTGAGCTGCAACAAAAATCAATAATAAAACAAAAGAAGGAGCTGTCCAATGTGGCAATATTTGTCTTGTAAAAGTAAAAAACCAGAACAACAACATCAAAGGAATTGTCAGACACAATATCAAACGTTTTGGCGTATCAGAAATAAATTTTCCGCCTTTCATCAAAGCCACTAAAGCCATGATTGTCAATACATAATTAACAGGATTATTATATGCAAATTCACCTAACAATTCCACCAAGAAATATTCAGGATGGAATTCTCCGAAAAAGCCGACTCTATTTCCATGAAAGGTAAAACTGATAAATTCATTATTTATATTCCATATTAAGATAGGTAGCAAACAAACTGCTGATATTAAAGCAGATAAATACAGAAATGGATTTTTGAATTCTTTTCTAGAATATAAAATCACATACAAGCCGACTCCCAACCAGATAAAAGCGCCAGAATATTTCGACAACATTGCCAATCCAGCAAAAATACCAGCAAGAATCATATTCTTGTTTTTTGCATTTTGAAAATATCTAATAAACTGAAGTACAGCAAGAAATGTAAATATACTCAATGGAGTATCAGGCAAAATGAAAATTCCTGTTATAATAAAAGCATAAATAGAAGCCGTATAAAGTAAAGCTGCGTAAAATCCTGTCTGCTCATTTTTAACCTGCTTACCAATCAAAAAAACAAGATATGTATTGATTGTCATAAAAATAACGGAAGAAAGTCGTAGGAAAAATTCACTTGTAAACAAAAGATTACAACTAAAAAGCTGCATCATAAAACCAACCATTGGAGGATGATCAAAATGGCTCCAATCAGGATACATAGCATAAGTCCAATAATAAACCTCGTCATTACCAAATTCAATAATAGATGCTAAAAATCCTCTTAGCAAAGCACTTACAGCCAACAATAAAATCAAATATTTATTTATTGCATTTTCCTTTATCTTCATCAACTTCTTCTTTTTTATTTGACAACAAATATTTTACAAAAAATATTACTACCAACACGTAGATAATTCGCATAAGCCAAGTCCTCTCTTTCATCATAACAGACAAAGAAGGATCAAAAAAATATTGAAACTGATGACGAACTATCGGATTCAGATAAATCATTGTTTCATCATCGAAACACATTTCCACTCTTATATAAGAATCGTCTTCTTTAAAAACATAAGCACCTTGATTTACATCGGATAACGAATCTTTCACAACACAATTCTGACCTATAAAACGTAAAGATTTCATTTTTTTCGTTGCTTCAACAACAATAGTGTCGTTTGTTAATTGAAGACTTTTCAATTTAGGCAAATCCAAATTTCCATTAAAATATGATATTGCGTAAGAATCACCGTTTTTCAAAGAATTTATTATCTGTTCAATATCATTCAAATCTGCATTAACCACAGTTTTATTAACAAACTCATCATTCGCGGATTTTGAATCAGTAGCGACTATATTAACACGACGTCCAGATGAAAGAGCCAAATCCCAATAGTCGAAATAATCACCATACGGAGAAAGCACTTCCATCAATCTATAATTATCCAGATACTTGATTTCACGCAATTTAAATCCATCATCAAGCCGAGTCGGAATCACCATAGAAGACGTCTCGTTTAAGCAATTGATATTATATTGTTTAAAATGAACATTTTGGAGAAAAGGATAATCTATTTTTCTTTGGGACTTATAATTTACACAAAGATAATGAGTTGAGGACAAACCACTGCCATATTCGTAAGTCGGCATTATATCATCATTTCTCAAATCTATATAATTCCAATTTGCATTTGTTAGATTCTGGTATGGGTTATTAATAAAGTCACCTGAAAAAGGTTTAGGATCTTCAAAACGATAAGTTGGAACAAATACGTATAATGTCAGAAAAAAAAGCAGCAGCACTCCAACGAGACCACCAATAAAATAAAGAAAAAAGCTATTTTTTTTACACATATTTCTCAAACTATCAGACTACCGTTTTTGTTTTTTCGTAAAACTTTTGAAAGTGCAAATATAATACTAAAAATGGACTTTAACGAATCATATTTTTTTGTATTTTTGCTAAAATTTATAACTTAATTTAAAATAAAAATATGGATTCAAATCCTAATGAAAATATAATTGAAAAAGTAACCAACAAAGAATATGAATTTGGCTTTGTAACTGATATTGAGACAGATTTTGCTCCGAAAGGACTTAACGAAGACATCATCAGACTCATTTCAGCAAAGAAAGAAGAGCCTGAATGGTTACTTGAATTTCGCTTAAAAGCATATAGACACTG
Source organism: Bacteroidales bacterium (assembly GCA_045639025.1). Classification (GTDB taxonomy): domain Bacteria; phylum Bacteroidota; class Bacteroidia; order Bacteroidales; family F082; genus Limimorpha. Next base: position 48,156 of record JAZUCH010000047.1, on the reverse strand, counting down.
GTTGACGATGAAGCAGCCAACATGGGCGCATCTCAACATCCCTCCTATTGACTATCAAGATATTATTTATTACGCAGCTCCAAAGAAAAGAAAAGAGCTACAAAGTCTTGACGAAGTAGATCCTGAATTGTTAGACACTTTTAACAAATTAGGAATCTCATTAGACGAGCAGAAACGACTCACAGGCGTTGCTGTTGACGCTGTTATGGACAGCACTTCAGTAAAGACCACATTCCAAGACACTTTGTCGAAACACGGAATCATTTTCATGTCGTTCAGCGAAGCTGTAAAGCAATATCCTGATTTAGTTAAAAAATATTTAGGAACCGTAGTTCCATATACCGACAATTTCTTCGCAGCATTAAACTCTGCAGTATTTAGCGACGGTTCATTCTGTTACATCCCTAAAGGCGTACGTTGTCCGCTCGAGTTATCGACATATTTCCGCATCAATGCGGCCAACACCGGACAATTTGAACGCACACTCATCGTAGCGGAAGAAGGCGCATACGTAAGTTACATGGAAGGTTGTACCGCACCACAACGTGATGAGAACCAGCTCCACGCCGCCATCGTTGAAATCATAGCAGAGACAGATGCAGAAGTAAAATATTCAACAGTACAAAACTGGTATCCAGGCGACAAAGACGGCAAAGGCGGTATCTACAACTTCGTCACAAAACGAGGCATCTGCCGCGGTGACCGCTCTAAAATATCATGGACACAAGTGGAGACAGGTTCCGCAATCACTTGGAAATACCCAAGCTGTATCTTGAAAGGCGACTATACCACAGCAGAGTTCTATTCTGTTGCTGTGACAAACAACTACCAACAAGCAGACACCGGAACAAAGATGATTCACTTAGGCAAGAACAGCCGAAGCACAATCATATCCAAAGGTATATCAGCAGGTTACAGTCAAAACAGCTATCGTGGTTTGGTACGCATCGCTCCTAACGCAAGCAACTGCCGCAACTTCTCACAATGCGACTCATTATTGCTCGGCGACAAATGCGGAGCTCACACATGGCCATATATACAATGTAACAACGACACAGCGATACTCGAACACGAGGCAACAACATCGAAGATTTCAGAAGACCAATTGTTCTATTGCAACCAAAGAGGCATCGACACAGAGAAAGCGATTGGATTGATTGTCAACGGTTACGCAAAAGACGTCTTAAACAAACTTCCGATGGAATTCGCCGTTGAAGCACAAAAATTATTGTCAATCACATTGGAAGGCAGTGTCGGTTGATGTTTTAACTTAAAGAAAATTAATAGTTATGTTATTCGAAATAAAAAATTTACATGTCTCAGTAGGAGGCAAAGAAATATTAAAAGGTTTTAACTTAAGCGTCAATGAAGGCGAGATTCACGCCATCATGGGACCTAACGGAACTGGAAAGAGCACCTTGGCAGCTGCCATCACCGGTAGAGACGGCTATGAAATCACAGAAGGCGAGATTTGGTTCAAAGGCAAGAATATCATGGAGATGAGTCCTGCCGACCGTGCCAACGAAGGTATTTTTCTCAGCTTCCAATATCCTGTTGAAATCCCAGGCGTAAGCATACAGAACTTCATGCGCACAGCTATCAACGCAAAACGTGAGTATCAAGGACTTCCAAACATGCCAATGCCTGAATTCATCAAGATGATGAAAGAAAAACAAGCTATGGTGGAAATAACTGCCAAGTTACAAAACCGTTATGTAAACGTCGGATTCTCTGGCGGCGAGAAAAAGAAAAACGAGATTTTCCAAATGGCAATGCTCGAGCCACAACTCGCAATCCTTGATGAGACAGACTCAGGCCTCGACATCGACGCTTTGAGAATAGTCGCTAATGGTGTAAACCAACTTCACAGAGACGACAACGCTTTCATCGTAATCACTCACTATCAACGACTTCTCGACTATATCGTTCCTGATTTCGTTCATGTGATGTACGACGGACGTATCGTCAAGTCAGGCGACAAATCACTCGCATTGGAACTCGAAGAAAAAGGTTACGAATGGATTAAAGACACCATTCTTTAATTTTAAAATTTGTAACTCATGGAAAATCAAGATAATAAAACATTACAGAATCAATTCATCGAATACGCAAACAATTCGATGGAAACGATTTCTGCCAGCGACACTCCAAGAGTAAAGCAGCTGCGCCAAGAAGCTCTTAAGAGATTCATCGACAATGGTTTCCCAACAAAAAAAATGGAGAAATGGCGTAACTCAAGAATGATTGAATGTGTCAACAAAAGTTTCAATATCGATAAAATTGAGAACAAAAAACTCGATTTTTGTTGTATAATTCGCGAACTCGACACAGAAGTCATCACATTGACAAATGGACAATTCACTGAAGAAAGCCTTAGAGTTTTAGGAAACGGTATCGTCATCGGCAGCACACGCAGAGCAATGCAAGAATATCCAGAATTATTCGAGAAATATTTCGGAACTTGTAACATCAACGACAACAACGGTTTCTACGACATCAACACAGCTCTCTGGCAAGACGGTTTCTTCATTTACGCACCTAAAAACGCTATCGGAGAAAAACCAATACAGATAATAAAAATCATCGATGAGGAAAACAATCCGTTCATCCAGACACGCAATCTCATCATCGTTGAAACTAATGCTCAGCTGCAAATCATTGATTGTGACGACTCTATAAAAGAACAATCAAGTTTTGTCAACTCATATACAGAAATATTCATTGGAGAAAACGCTCAACTGGAGAACTACAAACTTCAAAATTTGAACGACAATTCTTCATTGTTAAACACCAATACAGCTAAACAATTAGCTAACAGCAGATTGCAAACTCACATCATCAGCTTCAATGGCGGCAAAATCCGTAACAACATACATGTTGACATTGACGGTGAAGGTTCAGAATGCAATCTTTACGGATTATACCTCGTTGACAAGACACAACATGTTGATAATCAAGTGAAGGTAAACCACAACGTAGCTAATTGCAACAGCAACGAGAAATTCAAAGGCATACTCGACAACGAAGCGACCGCTGTATTCAACGGACACGTTTACGTTGCACCTAACGCACAAAAAACCAACGCATATCAAAACAATAGCAATATCATTTTAACAGATAAAGCTAAGATTAACACATTGCCATTCCTTGAAATATATGCCGACGACGTGAAATGTTCACACGGCTCATCAATCGGACAATTAGACCAAGAGGCGATGTTTTATATGCAACAAAGAGGCATCAGCAAAGAAAACGCACGTATGCTTTTGATGTACGCCTTCGCTGCTGAGATAAGCAATAACATTGGCATTGATGCACTTAGAGAACGCATCGACGATATGATAAAGCGACGCTTGAAAGGCGAGTTATCATCATGCGAAAACTGTGTGTTCCAATGCAATACACCTAAAGAATACGATTTCAAAATTGACTTAAGCAAGATATGACAAATAATTTTGACATAAACGAGATACGCCGACAATTTCCAATTTTAGACAGAACAGTCTATGGAAAGCCATTGGTATATTTCGACAACGCCGCCACGACACAGAAACCTCTTTGCGTAATCGAAAGAGAAAGAGAATATTATCTCAATGAAAACTGCAACATACACCGCGGCGTACATTATTTAAGTCAGGAGGCGACAGAAGCTTACGAAAACGCTCGCAAGACTATAGCTTCATTCTTGAACGCAAAAGACTCTAACGAAATAATATTCACAAGAGGAACAACAGAATCGTTGAACCTTCTTGCAACAAGTCTCGGCAAACTTCTTGTCAATGAAGGCGATAAGGTTTTAGTCTCAGCAATGGAACATCATTCCAATATGGTTCCATGGCAACAGATGATACAAGAAAAACAAGGTGAGCTTTTAGTAATTCCTATGGACAAAAACGGCGTTTTAGACTTAAACGCTTACGAAGAATTATTAAAGCAATCGCCCAAAATCGTAAGTATCGCTCACATTTCCAATACATTAGCGACCATCAACCCTATCAAGGAGATGATAGCGATGGCACATAAATACGACATCCCTGTCATCATCGACGGAGCACAATCCATCGCACATCATATAATTGACGTCCAAGACCTTGACTGCGACTTCTTTGTCTTTTCAGGACATAAGATGTACGCTCCTATGGGAATTGGCGGACTTTACGGCAAGATGGAATGGCTAGAGAAGATGCCGCCATATCAATTTGGAGGAGAGATGGTTGACAAAGTAAGCTTTGAGAATACTACATTCAACAAAGTGCCTTTTAAGTTTGAAGCAGGAACACCTAATGTCGGGGCAGCGCTTGGATTGGAAGCAGCAGTAAAATTCATACAAAGCCTTGACAGAAAAGCTGTTGAGGAATACGAAGAACAGCTCTTAAATTATGCCGTAGAACAACTTTCAAAGATTGAAGGCATCAGATTCATCGGACAAGCACCTAAGAGAAGCGGACTCGTTTCATTCTTAATCGACAACATTCACCCTTATGACTTAGGAACTTTAGTTGACAAGATGGGCGTTGCTTTAAGAACTGGACACCATTGTGCAGAACCAGTGATGACATTCTTCGATATTCCTGGAACAGTAAGAGCATCTTTCGCGATGTACAACACAATAGAAGAAATTGACATTTTCATTAAAGCTGTAGAAAAAGCAGCTAATATGTTAAGATAAATAAAATTAGAACAAAATGACTATTAAAGAGATACAAGATTCTATAGTTGAAGAGTTTTCAATGTTCGACGATTGGATGGACAGATATTCCATGTTGATTGAAATGGGCAAAGACTGTCCGATGATTGACGCTCAATATCGTAACGACAACTACCTCATCAACGGATGTCAGTCCAGAGTTTGGTTACATGCCAAGATGGAAGACGGCAAAGTTTATTACAGTGCCGACAGCGACGCCGTGATTACAAAAGGCATCATCAATCTGTTAATCAAAGTGTTTTCCGGACAAACACCTAAAGACATCGTTGAAGCAGACATGAGTTTCTTGGATGAGATTGGATTAAAAGAACACCTCTCACCTACTCGTTCCAACGGATTATTGAGTATGGTAAAACAGATGATGTTATACGCAGAAGTTTTTAATAATAAAGTGTAATGTGTATAGTTAATAGTTTAGAGTTGTTGCAAGTGGAAAGTTATAAGTGGAAAGTTTATAAACATTAACAAGTACACTACAAATCTTCCCACTTTAAACTTACAACTACTATAAACTATACACTCTCAACTATAAACTAAAAAAAATGTGGGATATTTTTAAAAAGAAAGAACCAATGACAACAGAAGAAAAAGAATTATTGAAAGAAAGAATCATAGCAGTTTTAGGTACCGTTTACGATCCGGAGATTCCTGTTGACATATACAAATTAGGTCTGATTTACGAAATCAATATTGACGATGAAGCTAATGTTAACATTTTGATGACAGTTACTGCACCTAACTGTCCTGTAGCAGACCAGCTTCCGGCACAAGTAAAGGAGAAAGTCTCTACTATGATGGGCGTCAGGAAATGCAAGGTAGAATTGACATTCGAGCCAGCATGGGACCCATCGATGATGAGCGAGGAAGCACGTGCAGAATTAGGATTTGATGACGAATTCGGCATGGGAAACATGATGTATTAATCCACGAATTGACACGTATTTCACACAATAAACAAAAAATCCCGATTTAATGTCGGGATTTTTTATTTATTAGCCAAAACTCTAAAGTTCTAAAGTTCTAAAATTCTAGAGTTTTAAAATTCTTATAAAGTGTCGTAAGCATCGATTAAGTCCTTTGCAAAACCGTAGAACATCTGAGCTACTGCAGTGAAGTCCATGTTGAGGTCTTTGCTTAATCCTATCATTTCTTTGAACATTGCCACATTGTACCATTGCAAGCATTGGAAAGCTCTGTGGAAATGGAGACGTTTCAACTCTTCGCTTGTTGGTTTATGTCCGAGGTATGCTTCTAACAAACTCAAAGCCTTGTCGAAACCAGCGTTGCCGTAGCAAGCGATGTCATAATAAGGGTCATTCATACCAGCGAATTCCCAGTCGAGGATATATAGTTTATCGCCATCGATAACCAAGTTTGTTGGTTGGTAGTCACAATGACAAGGAACGTGTTTTATATCTTTATATGTGTCACGCATTGCATCCAAGCGGTTGCGTAAGTCGACATATTCTTGTGGGTGAGCAAAGCCTAAGTCAGTACAATATTTCTCGTATGTATCGAGACGGTCGAAGGCATTATATTCATTGAATTGTAAACCACTATTGTGTAATTCTTTCAATGCCTTTGCCGACATCTCGTTATAAGAAAAGATGTCAGTGTTTGACATGATTGTACCTTCAACATATAATGCAAGTTTTTCACCAGTTCTCAATTCAACGTATTCTGTTTTATTGTTAACGCCGAGTTTATCTACTTTTTGAATGTTATCCCATTCTTCGTTTCTGTCAACAAAACGTTCTGCGAACTTACCAGGAACACGATATGTATATTTAACACCTTGACATTCTACTACGTAAGTATAATTACTCATTCCACCTTCGAGACGTTTGACTATTTTAGCATCAGTAGCGTTCATGAGCAAGTTAACTCTTTTAACGATATAAGCTTCTATTTCCATTGTTTAGTAATTTTTATTAATAGTTTAATAATTGCGCACAAAAATAAAAAAATATGCAAAACAATTATATTATTATACAACATTTTTTTTGTAGTTTTGCGTGCAATAACAATGGGGGTTTAGCTCATCAGGTAGAGCGTCAGGTTCGCAATCTGAAGGCAGCCGGTTCGAGTCCGGTATCCTCCACCTTACAAATAAAGTCAGCATAAACACAAAAAAACGGAGCCGCTTAATCACGACTCCATTTTCATTATTTATTTCCACCCAATGATTATACCTAAATACCTATATATTTTTAAATAGATATATTTAGATATTTATTTTAACAATAAAATTATTGTTTATCATATTGTTGTACTTCCTCATAAATATATTCAAGTTGTATTCCTGCCATCTTGAACATATTTTCTGATTCAGCACAATCGTGGTATTTTCTTTGACAGACTACTCTAACAATACCGCAGTTTATTATCAACATAGCGCATGTTCTGCATGGTGTCATTCTGCAATATAAAGTACTACCTTCCAAAGCGATGCCTCGTTTTGCCGCCTGAGCGATAGCATTCTGTTCAGCATGTACTGTTCTAACGCAATGTTGTGTGATATGTCCGTCTTCGTGAATCATCTTCTTGAAAAGGTGACCAACCTCATCACAATGTGGAAGTCCTGTTGGGGCACCAACATAACCTGTAACCAAAATCTGACGGTCTTTAACGATGACACATCCGCTTCTACCTCTATTACAAGTAGCACGTTCTGCCACTGTATCAGCAAGATTCATGAAATACTCATCCCAACTTGGGCGCTTGTATTCTTGTTCGCCAATCTTTTGCAATACGTCTTCAACCTGTTTATGCAAATCTGCAATAGTTCCATTATTAAGGAACAGATAATTAGCCTCTTTGATACAAGCTGCGATATTTTGTTTGTTAGGGTCATCGGAAGTCATCTCTCGTTCTTCATTAGCAACGAAAGTCTCAAAACTTACAGAATCGGTTTCTGAGTTTCTCTCAATAATACGTTGGTAACGAATCTCACGGTCAGCGTCAACGGCGAAGAGATAGAAGTTACCCTTTGAACGGAGAGCATTAACTTCTCCCATCGCACGCACACTTTCTATAATAGCATTCTTGCCAGTAGCAAAAGCTCTTTCATAAAGTTGAGTCGCAATATAACTGGGTGTATGCTTAGCTCTTAAATCGTTGCCAACCTCAGTAAGTGTGTCTCGGTTGACTTCAAGGCCTCTTCTTTTCACCTCCTCTGCTATGAATGCGCGTACCGAATAATGAACGTAACCTTTTTCTTTTACGAGATAATCGACGATGGTGCCTTTGCCAGCACCTAATGTTCCTGTGATTCCTATTATATTCATATTTTGAGTTGCTATGTTGTTGATTTAAAACTGAACTATATTCATTAGCTCATGGCTCGAAGCTCACTGCTCATGGCTTTCTTCTTTAATATCTTTAATCCATTGCTCTATGTCAATAGATTTATGTCTGCTTAATTCTTTGAATAATGTTTCCGGATTGTCACTCACGATAATATTATCGCGATGTTCTTTACGGATGAAACCTTGGCTTACAGCATGATTAACGAACTGCATCATACTATCATAATAATTCAATGTATTATAAAGTGCTACTGGTTTATCGGTGATTCGAAGTTGGTTCAACACTGTTATCTCGAATAGCTCGTCCAAAGTTCCGAAGCCTCCTGGCATTGCGATGAAAGCGTCAGATTCGTTGATGAGCATCAACTTACGTTCCGACATGGAATCTACTTCTATCATTTCTGTCACGCCTTCGTGAGCTATTTCCATATCGGTGATGAGTTTCGGAATTATTCCCACCACGCGTTTTCCTTTTTCCAGCATCTTGTCGGCAATGATTTTCATAAGGCCGACATTAGCGCCTCCATAATATAAAGTGCAATCGTTTTGAGCAAGAACCTCGCCCAACTGAGCAGCAGCCTCTTGATATCTCGGGTCGTTGCCCATGCTGCTTCCGCAAAAAACACAAACTTTCATCAGAGTAATTTTATTTCGCAAATATAAGAAAAAAGACTACAAGTCAACAAGACTACAAGACTACAAGTTTTTTTTGAAAGTAGCTTCAACAAGCTTAACTGTACTGAATTTTCAGAAAAATCATTTGTTTATTATTATTTTATTTATTATTATTGCACCATTAAAATTATAAAATTAAACTTTATGAAAAAACTTGGATTGATAATTATGTTCGCATGTTTGTTGTTGATATCATGCGATCCTGTACCAGAACTGCCAACCGTTGTGATAAAAGAAATTAAAGATGTTGCATCAATGTCGGCGAAAGTTGTTTTCGAAATCACTGATGATGGTGGGGCGGAAATTTATACTTGTGGTGTTTTTTGCGATACAGAAGAGATTCCTGAATATGGTGTTGGGTTAACACCGCAGCATCTAAAGCCTGCCGGAGCAAATGTTTATGAATGGGGACTAATAGAAATGAAGCCTAATACTACATATTATGTCAGAGCATTTGCGAGGAATAAAGTGGGTATGACTCTTAGTGAACAAATGAGTTTTACTACATTGAATTTTGGAGAAAGTAACGGTAGTGATGATGAATATGATTCTGATGGAAAAATAAATGGCTATGAATATGTCGACCTTGGTTTACCATCTGGTTTGAAATGGGCTACATGTAATGTGGGAGCTGATTTGCCAAGTGGATTTGGTGACATATTCGCATGGGGAGAAATTAGTCCGAAAGATGAATATACGTCAGAAAACTGCATTACAATGGGAGTTGAATTTGATGATATTTCAGGAAATCCGCAGTATGATGCAGCACGAGCTAATTGGGGAGGAGAATGGCGTATTCCGACAATGGATGAAATTAGAGAGTTGCGTGACAACTGTATGTGGGAGCGTGTAGAAATGAACGGAATATGGGGAATGAAGATAACAGGATCTAACGGGAAGTCGATATTCCTTCCTTCGACTTTCAAAAGTGAATACGGAGAATATGGTGAATATATGTCTTCTGTTCCTATTGATGATCATACTAATGGAGGGGGAGCAGATGAGTCAGTATGGGGAGTTCTTTTTTATTTCAATTATAATGATGGTGTAGTAGTGTATACTATTTATAGGCCTCGTTATATAGGATATCCTATTCGTCCGGTTATAGATTGATGACCAAAAGATAATTTTGAAATGCAGCGATGATAAACACAAATAAAATCATCGCTGCGTTTTTTATATTTTAAGGTCCTCAATTTCTACTATCTTCTCAAAGATATCAACTCCAGTGTCAATAATTTCATCTTCAAAATCATAAATCGGACTATGAAGAGGCTCGTGCTCCAAGCCACATCCTAGACCAAAGAGGCAGACCGGACATAAAGTTCCGAATCGTCCGAAGTCCTCCGACCATGGGAACGGAGTGTTTATCTTATTGACAGACAATCTCAATTCTTGTGCAGATTTCTCTACAACATCTGTCAGTCTATCAGAATTCATAGTGGCAACAAAATCCTCGTGTATGCTGTGTGAGAATCTCAGCTTGAATTCTTGGGCGACATATTCTGAAAGAACGATGGTGCTTTCGGTTAATTGCCTTAATGCGCTGTCATCCTGACTTCTCAAAGTAAGCCAAATCTCGGCATGACCCGGAGTTACGCCGAAAGTCTCCTCGCCGATTGAGACATGAGTGACTGTTAATATTGTATTGTATTTGTCTCTTTTGAGATTCTCGTATTTTTTCTGAAACGCGTCGAGAAGAGTTGTGACGACAATCTGCGGGTTGTTGCCTTTTTCTGGTTGCGAGGCGTGAGAAGTCGCTCCTTCAAAAATAAGTTTCAATCCTAAAGAAGCAGAAGCGAAGCAATCTTTCTTTAAGATAATCTGATGTTTGGCGTAACCAGGAAGATTGTGCAAAGCAAAAGCAGCATCTATTTTTAAATTCTTGAATTGTTCATCATTGATGACGGCAGATGCACCTTCGCCAGTCTCTTCCGCAGGCTGGAAAAGCAGAATCACATCGCCTTTTTCCGGACGTTTCTTTCCATATCGCATCGCCAAACCACACAAAATCGTGGCATGACCGTCATGGCCGCAACGATGGGAGTATTGACTTTGAACTTTGAACTCTGAACTTTGAACTTTTCGGTCGCTGAGCTTGTCGAAGCGTTGATCTTTGCCTTCGACATGCTCAGGCACCGTTGTCCGTTGACCAAAAGGAATATTCAGTCCATCGATATCGGCTCGCAATAAAATATTCTTGCCAGTTTCTTTTCCTTTATAAATAACAATGATACCATAACCGCCAACATTTCTCAAATGAACATCAGGATTTGTCTTTGACAAAAAGTCATTTATAATCTTATTCGTTTTTTTCTCCTGTCCCGACAGTTCAGCGTTTTTATTTAATTTATCTCTAAGTTTTTCAAGTGTTTTCATTTTGCTACTAATTGGTAAAAGTCTGTTGTCTGTTGACCGTTGTCCGTAGACTTCAAAAGTAAAAATAATTTTTTAATGATTTTAATATTTCTACAAAAAAGAAAAGTATTATCTTTGTAGCATAAATTAACGTTAATGAGTGTTTTATATCCTTTAAAGTTTACACCTGCATATTTTGAGAAAATATGGGGTGGTCAACACATTAAAACTATTCTAAACCAAGACTTTGGTAATCTAATGAATTGCGGAGAAGCATGGTTGCTCTCCGGTCTTGAAGGTCAAAACAGCATCGTGTGCAATGGCGATTTTGCTGGTGATGAACTCAACGATTTGATTGAGACATTTATGGGCGACCTCGTAGGCGATGAAATCTTTAACAAATACGGTGAACGTTTCCCATTATTAATAAAGGTGATTGACCCGCTTGACAATTTATCAATACAAGTTCATCCTGACGATGAACTCGCTCAGCAGATTGACCTTTATAACGGCAAGACAGAGATGTGGTATGTCATGAATGCCGATAAAGGTGCCAAGCTCGTATCAGGTTTCAACAGAGATGTAACGCCAGAAGAATTCGAAGAAGCTATCGTTAACAAGAACATCGAAAGCATGCTCAACTATGAGAATGTACAAACAGATGATGTGTTCTTCATCCCTGCAAGAAAGATTCACGCTCTCGGAGCAGGCTGCATGGTAGCTGAGATTCAACAGACCAGCGACACCTCATACCGTGTTTACGACTGGGACAGAATAGACCGTTTCGGAATGCAGCGCCAGTTGCACATAGACGAAGCTCTCGCAACAATCAACTTCAAGAAAGAAGACAGCGGCAAAGTCAAATACGACAAGAAAGTAAAGAATTCAACTGTAAATTTGGTAAGCTGCCCTTATTTCACAACAAACGTGATTAACTTAGATGCAGAACAAGCTCTTAAGAAAGACTATTCAGAATTGGATTCTTTTGTAATTCTGATGAGTGTTTCTGGCAGTTTCATCTTGTCATACGAAGGCGGCACAGAACTCGTCAAAGCCGGCGAATGCATCCTAGTGCCTAACGTAATCAATAAGGTTGACATCATCACCAACGACGAAGAATGTAAATTATTAGAAGTATATTGTATAACTAAATCAAATTAAAACTATGAAAAAGACATTAGTATTATTGTTCTTGAGCGTTCTTTTCTTAGGCGCTAAGGCTCAATCAGATTTGCCAAACGTAGCATTGAAAAACTTAGATGGCGAAACAATCAACATCACAGAATTAAACAACGATGGCAAACCATTCGTTATGACATTCTGGGCAACATGGTGCGGACCATGTGTTAAAGAACACAACGCTTTAAGCGAAGTCTATCAAGACTGGCAAGAAGAAACAGGCGTTAAAATCTTTGCAGTTACAATCGACGACTCACGTTCAACTCCACGTATCAAACCTTTCGTAGAAGGTAAAGGCTGGGAATTCGACGTTTTATTAGACGTTAACAAAGACTTAGCAAGAGCTATGAACGTAAGCAATCCTCCTCACACATTCTTGTTCGACGGTAACGGCAAAATGGTTTACCAACACACAGGTTACTTCGAAGGTGCTGAAGAAGAACTTTATGAAGAAATTTTAAAACTTAGCAAATAATTTTCTTAAAGCATAAGGAAATGAAAAGATTTTTATTATCAGCAGCATTGTTTTTATGCTCCACAGGTTTATTTGCACAATCCATTAACGAATCACAAGTTAATGGTAGCTTCCAAATAGACGGCCAATATTATATGGCTGATGATGCCATTGGCATTACAGAAGAATCTATCAAGAATGGAGTAGGTCAGTTTGGCCTCGCAGGTTTCGGCAAGATAAATTATTCATTAGGCAATTTCACAGCTGGACTTCGTTATGAAGCATACCTTCCTCCATTGTCAGGTTTCGATAAAAGATTACAAGGATGTGGCATCGCTAACTACAACGCATCATACGACAACGGAACAATAGCTGTTACTTTAGGTGACATTTATGACCAATTCGGCAATGGTTTCATCTTCAGAACATACGAAGAATGGTCATTAGGTTTCGACAACTCACTCCGTGGTATGAGAGTTATCTATCGTCCAACAGCTGGCGTAACATTGAAAGGTGTTTATGGTAAGCAAAGATATTATTGGTCATCATACGCTTCAACAGAAAGCAGAGGTATCGTACGCGGCATCGACGGAGAATGGGACCTCAATCAAAGCATCAGCGCAATGAACTCATCAAAATTCAGAGCTTCTGTTGGCGGTAGCTTCGTAAGCAAATACCAAAAGAATACAAACACTACTTATAACCTCCCAGAAAACGTAGGCGCATTCGACGGTCGAATCAACTTAGGTTATGGTCGCTTCGCTTTCACAACAGAATATGCATATAAGATTAACGACCCTTCAGCATTCAACAACTACACATATCATGAAGGTCAAGCTCTCTTATCATCATTATCATATTCACAAAAAGGTTTTGGTGCTATCTTGCAAGTAAAACGCGTTGACAATATGAGCTTCAAGTCTGATTATAAAGGCGTGAAGAACGATTTAGACATCAACTTCATCCCTCCTATCAACTACACTCATACACACAGTCTTCCTGCAATTTACACATACGCTACACAACCTCTCGGCGAAATGGCTATGCAGTTGCAAGTAAACTACACTATTCCAAAGAACACTATCATCGGTGGTAAATACGGAACAAAAATCACCCTCGACTTCAGCCAAGTAAACGATATCAAGAGAAATTACATCCTTCAAGAAGGACAAGAAGCTCCTACACACATCTCAGGTTATGACGGAACTCTCGGTTATACATCACCATTCTTCGCTGTAGGTGAACGTAAATTCTTCCACGATTTCAATATCGAAATTGAAAGACGTTTAAGCAAAAAATGGAAACTTATAGCTCAATACATCAACTTGTATTATGATATGGAAATTATCGAAAACCACCCTGGTGCTGAAGTTGTTAAAGCAAACATCGGTTTCGTCGATTTATCATACAGAATCACAAGCAAACAAAGTATCCGTTTCGAGTTACAACATCTTTGGGATAACGTCAAGAGAAACCATCACATAGAAGAAGGTCATGAGAGTGTTTACAAGAAGAGAGGCAACTGGGCTGCAGCTTTAGTTGAATATTCTATCGGTGCAAAATGGTTCGTTTCTGTTGGTGACAAATACAACTATGGCAACCCTATAGAAAGCAACCGTGACCACTATTTCACAGGTTCAGTAGGTTACATCAAAGAATCAACAAGAATAACACTCACAGGCGGTCGCCAAAGCGAAGGTATGGTTTGCGTCGGTGGCGTTTGCCGCGTCGTGCCAGCATCAAGCGGATTCTCATTATCTATTACAACATCATTCTAAATAAGTTAAGAAAATGAAAAAATTATCATACATAATAGCAATGGCATTCCTCATGTTAGGATTTGCAGCTTGCGATGTAATTGAAGAACCTTACAAGAAAGACAATTCAGGTAATGGCAACGAGCCTAATCCAAACGTTGTGACAAAACGCGTTCTTTTGGAAGACTACACTGGCGTTCAATGCCCTAACTGTCCTGCAGCAGGTGAATTGGCAATAGACCTTCAAGAACAATATGGTCACGACTTGATAGTTCTCAGCGTTCACGCTGGTGGAATGTCAGCTCCTCAACCAGGCAACTTCCCTAATTTCTTGACTACTGATGGTACAACATGGTACACACATTTTGGTTTCGACAGCAATCCTATTGGAACAGTTAACCGCAAACTTAATGGTGGTACATATGCATTCCAATCAACAGAATGGGCAGATGCTATAGCTACAGCAATGCAAGAAGAAGCTATGGTAGAAATGACAGCAGACATTGAATATAATGAAAGCAACCGCGACTTAAAAGTTGACATCACATCTAAAGCATTAGCTGAGATGAATGACACTTACAGTCTTGTCGTTTGCATTATGGAAGACAATATCGTTGGAAAACAAATCATCAATGGAGTTGGCACAGTAAATGACTATGTACATCGTCACGTATTCCGTGGTACTATCAACGGCACATGGGGTGAAGATATCAACACAACAGCTATCGCTCCAGAAGATGAAATTGTTAAGTCATATACAACAACATTAAACGCTAACTTCGATGCTGACCAATGCTACATCATCGCTTACGTAGCAAACAGCGAAACAAAAGAAGTTCTTCAAGTAATTGAGAAGAAGATAAAATAAAGTCAACAGACTACAGACAACGGACAACAGTCCTTGTGTATGTTTTAGACAATATAAAGTCGTGGAGATAATTTCTTCACGACTTTTTTATTAATAAAGCTCAACAATCAACTTCCTGGTAAAAAAACTTGTTGTCTTGTAGTCATGTTGTCTTGTAGTCTTTTTTTATTATCTTTGCAAAAAACGAATTACAATATGAATCCAATAGTAAGTATCATCATGGGAAGCACTTCAGACCTTCCTGTTTTAGAAGCCGGCATCAAGTTTTTAGACGAGATGGGCATTCCATTTGAAATGAACGCATTGAGTGCACACCGTACTCCTGAATTGGTTGAAGAATTCGCACGCGGCGCACAATCACGCGGCATCAAAGTCATAATCGCTGCTGCTGGCATGGCAGCTCACCTTCCAGGCGTCATCGCTGCTATGACTCCAATACCAGTCATCGGCATTCCTGTCAAGACCAACATGGAAATGGACGCTCTTTTCTCTATCGTACAAATGCCTCCAGGAATCCCTGTAGCAACAGTAGGTATCAACGCTTCTCTCAACGCTGCAATACTCGCAGCACAAATCTTGGCAACAGCCGATGCTGAGATAGCTCAAAAAGTAGTTGACTACAAAGAAGGTCTCAAGAAAAAAATCGCTAAGGCAAACGAAGACCTTAAAGAAATTAAGTATAAATTTAAAACTAATTAATGTAAGCTATGAGCCTTGAGTTGTGAGCCATGAGCAGTGCTTGCATCCAAAGCTCTTTGCTCATAGCCCATAGCTCATTGCAAAATATGGAAAATCAAGACGACAAACGGCTTCTCATTGCCAGCACAATCATCCCGCTGATATTAGTAGCGTTGATGTGGCTGGTGAAAATAATCGAGACTGTTTTTCATCTTGATTTTTCTTTTCTTGGAATAAAGCCATTGTCGGCAGAAGGCATTCCTGGAATATTTCTCTTTCATTTCATCCACGGCGACTGGGAACATCTTTTCGCCAATACGATTCCATTACTCGTATTAGGTTCTGCTTTATATTATTTTTACAGACCATTAGCCAATAAAATATTGCTCATCCTAATATTCTCCACCGGGTTGTTGACATGGTGCGGAGCCAGAAGCGGCACTCACATAGGAGCTAGCGGTTTGGTCTATGGCCTAACCTTCTTCCTAATGCTCAGCGGTTTCATCCGACGCAACAAAAGACTCATCATCATTTCTCTGATTGTAGTATTTCTATACGGCAGTCTCGTTTGGGGACTTTATCCACAATACGCTATAGCAAACAACATCTCATGGGAAGGACATCTCAGCGGTTTCGTCATGGGAATAGTCTTGGCATTCTTCTATAAAAACGAAGGACCTCAACGTGAAGAACAACATGTATGGGATGATGAAGAAGACGAAGACGATGAAACCGATGATGGAGAAAAACCATATTGGGACATACCTGAACCTGATAAAGATGATCTTACGGTTAGATATAGATTTAGAAGATAATTTTTCCCAACTGCTAAAAAACATATAATAATTATTGTATCTTTGCAATGGAAATTAAGTCGATGTTTTGTGCTATTTCCGCGGTGCGAAGTCCTCGCCGGAGTAGCCTACAATGGAAACACATACATCGCATTCCGAGGCACATAAAGAATCCTATTGGAAAAATCCAATGGGATTTTTTATGTTTTAATTACTGTTATACAATATTGTACCTTTTCTTTATTAGTCCTTTTTATTCCTACAACTAAAGACACCTTGCCGATACCAACAAGCTCGTATTCCATTTTTATCATTTTTTCAAATTGATTTTGATTTTTATCACCTCGCTTAGTGTCAACGACACGAACTTTTTTTGCTAATTTTAAAATACAATCTAGTTGTAGCACAGCCAATGTCGAAAGATAACTTTTTGAACTATGCTGCTCGTTGGTATTCCTTTTATGTTCATAATTTTAATTCTACATTAATATAAAACATTAAAACTCCAGATACAGACTTAATCTTTCTTCAACATCATCTCTTTTTACCACATTTTTATAGTGTTCCCAATTTCTTATCATACCTTTGGTCTCTCGATAGTTGACTATTTTCTTTACGTCTTCATATTCTATATATGGATGTCGTAAAATTGTTTTAAAATCATCATGATTGACTTTTACTTTCTGAATTTCTATGCTGTCCAATATTATATAAGGTGAAATGATTTCAAATCTGGAAGAGTCTAGCCCATAAACTTCAAGCAGCTGTTGTTTGTTGATAAAACCTCCTAATTTATTTCTGTAATCGACAATGTTTTTTGCAAAGAAACTTCCTATTCCAGGCAGCGATTTCAACTCCGTTGTGTCAGCGGAATTTAGGTTTATGAACTCTGAACTTCGAATTTTTCGGTCGCTGGGTTTGTCGAAGCGCCGAGATTTGCCTTCGACAGGCTCAGGCGCCGCTGAACTTTGGGTCTTGAATTCTTGGTTTTTATCCTTAAACTTTGACTCAGACTTGGTGACTTGGCGTCTCGGCATCTCGGTGACATTATATCTTTTGGATGAAGCCTGCTGTCCGTTGTCTGTTGTCCGTTGCCTATTATAATATTCTTCTATGGCTGCTTGATGTAATTCCATTATAGAGTCAATATCAAGTAAATTTACATTAACATTTGGCTTATGATTTATCATAAAAAAATTAGCAGCGATGAGGAGAAAAATCACCGCTGCTAAAACTATTATCGCTACTCGTTCACCCTTAGTGAACGTTAGAAAATCATTCATATTTTGAAACTCAAAATTTCAGAACCTCAAAACCTCAGAACCTAATTTTTTTTGAGATTCTGAGATTCTGAATTTCTATATTAAATCAATTGGTTAATAAATATTGCCAAAATAACGATTGGCGCCACGAATTTTATGATGAAGTAGATAAACTTCTTCACGCTAATCCTCAATGTATTTTGGTTTGTTATTTCATCGTAGAAACTTTCTTTTCCCATCTTCCATGCCACGAAGATAACGATAAACAAAGCACCTATTGGAAGCAAGAAGTTTGCAGAGAACTTATCCATGAAG
This sequence comes from Bacteroidales bacterium, assembly GCA_045639025.1. GTDB lineage: Bacteria > Bacteroidota > Bacteroidia > Bacteroidales > F082 > Limimorpha. The sequence continues at coordinate 29,800 of JAZUCH010000047.1, read as the reverse complement.
TCAAAGAATGTCATATCACCGAAAGTGAATATAGAACCATTTCTGAGACTTAATGTACAGAAAACGCCGAAGAATAAAGACACCAATGTTCCAATCCATGTTGCGGTATTACGTTTTATTCCGTGTTCTTCCGACAAGAATGCCACTATAACTTCAAGCAATGAGATTGTTGATGTCAATGCTGCGATGGCAAGCAATATGAAGAAAATTATACAGAAGAAATAACCTCCAGCCATCTTATCGAAAATCATAGGCAAGGTATTGAATGCCAAACCAGCGCCTGCTTCAGGCTGTATTCCGAATGTGAAAGCTGCAGGGAAAATGATGATACCAGCCAAGATTGCCACCAAAGTATCGGCTACAACCACAGACAATGATGTTGTTGAAAGATTATCTTTCTTGCTAATATAGGAGCCGTAAGTGATGAGAGCGCCCATACCAACACTAAGTGAGAAGAAAGCCTGTCCTAAAGCTGCAAGTAACACTGATGCATCAACCTTTGAGAAATCAGGCTTAAACAAGAACTTCAAACCTTCTCCTGCGCCATCTAATGTCAACGATTTGACGCATAATATGATAAGGATAACGAACAAAGCAGGCATAAGAATCTTTGTATATTTTTCAACACCGTCTTTAACACCTTTAAAGATAATGAATGCTGTCAATCCCATAAAAATGAACTGCCACAAAAATGGACGGAACGGATTGTTATGAAAATCGGTAAAAGCTTGTTCTATTGTTGCAATATCTTTATTGGCAAAGAAGTTGGTAGATGCCTTATATATATATTCCAATGTCCAGCCCGACACAGTGCTATAGAATGCAAGCACCACAAATGCCGCCAATATTCCGATGTAGCCTATCAGGTTCCAATGTGTCTTTGGTGACAGTTCCTTGATAGAACCTACTGGATTTTTTCCACCGCGACGACCGATATAAAATTCAGCCATCATGATAGGAATGCCAAGACATAAAACTATAGCCACATAGATAAGTAAAAATGCGCCTCCACCGTTTTCACCTGCAAGACATGGAAAACGATAGATGTTACCTAAACCAATTGCAGAACCTGCTGCTGCTGCGATGGCTCCTAATTTTGAGCCAAAGCCATCTCTGTTTTCATTCATAATATTATTTTTAATTATTTTCCCATTATTTTTGATGCAATTTTAAATATACCTTTAAGATTATTGTATTTTACTTCTGGATAATATACGTCTTTGCCGCCGAAGCCTTTATAGAAACGAGCAAGACCATCATTATCGGAGCCTTCAAAATCGAAGATATAACGTGATTCACAGAATTCTTTTATCACCTTATCCAACAAGAATGTCAAAGCATGTTTTTGTCTATGCGCCTCGTCGCTACCCGAGAAAAGAAATATAATCCTATCGTGGCTGCACATGAAGACTCCTCCAGCGATAGTCTGTCCATCAATATCATTAACGCCACAAACGAAACAGCACTCATGATAGATGGCAGTATCTATCAAGTCGAGGAGGCGTTTATATTCATTCTCCTTCCAATGAACCACATCCTTGCCTCTGTTTTCAGCAAAGAGCTTTATCACAGTCTCCGGCTTCACATCTTTATTGATAGTGAGTCCTGCCGAATTTGCTTTGAGCAAGTTTCGTTTGGTGTTGTTATTATAGTTGGCACTAAGCGAATGATAACTATATATCAAATCGAGTTCAACATTACGATGAGGCACGAACATACACGATTCATAATCGACTTTGTTAAATTCGTTCAGTCGGTATTTCACTACACGATATTTTTTAGGTATAGACAATATGAATCTTTGCACGTCATCCTCATCAAGTGCCGATTGAGAATAAACACCGAGTTGCTGAACAAAAAAAGGCTGAAACATATATGATATTCCAAACTTACTGCTAGGAGTTAGAGGCATAACTCTCTCATAGTCGTTCTCAACAAGAGCCTCCCAATTAGGATGTACAATATCGAGATACCACGACCAAGCATAAACGCTGCCATTGAACGAATTTGCGATGCAGTCGTCCCAGCGTTTTTTATCAATCATATTATGGGTCAGATGTTTTATCATATTCAATTCAAAATATAGTCAAGAATTTTTCTGTATAGTGTAATCCAACCTTCCCAACGTTTTTCTCCCGATAAAGTTTCATTATGCCACAAAAGAATAAATGTTCCGTTAACATTTTTCACCTCATCGACAAGTTTCTTTGCTTTTTCGTATGACTCATGCACATCAAGATCAAGATAGTCACGCATTGTTCCATCCATTAATGCAAAAGGATGAATGTTAAGTTTTGTCTTTATATCGTTTTCAAGATCAAAGAACTGGAATGTATCGGCATAACCAGCTCTAAAACCAGCCTGCGACGCATAACCCATAGAATAATCGTCGGCAACATCCAATTCTATGAGAATCTGGTATGTTGTAGGAAGACTTAGTCTCAAAAAATGCTGACGACTCATGGTCACCTCACGGTTTAGCACTTCAGAAAGACGGTTTATCTCTTCTTTTACAACATCTTTTTTAAGATATGAAGAGAACGATGGATGGATGCCTACTAGAGCATAATCGCCTAGTCGCTTGATGAGAGTCTGGAACTCTTTATTTCTTATTGATATATTTTTATCATTAGTATTATAATCCCCACAAAGTATAAAATACAAAGGCTTAAGTTTCAGTTCTTTCTGCAATTCAATCTGATAATCGAATGTATCGAAAGGGTCTATTTTCTTATCACGCAGCACCGCCCATCTTTCCTTGATTTCTTTCTTGTTGAAGAACAATATGTCTTTAACAAAGGCTGCTGTTGTTCTAAATATACCTTTATTTTTATAAGCCCATGCCGCATCAATATCGTAAGTAGGAATAAACTTGAAATTCTTTTTCTTCAGTTGAATTTCAGGATAACAAGCTTTTATCTCATTGCCTAGCTCCTTCGCCCATATATTAATAATAGGTCTCTCTATCACTTCCATTTTATACAAGATGGAGTCTTTAGGTTGAAATCTATTATATTGGTCGGAGACATGAGGCAGATATTCTTCATAACGGCTTATAATATAGAAAGAAGCCGCAAAGATATCAAACGGGAAAAGAGATTTATCATTAAAGACAGGATAAATAGCTTTTGCATCATTGAAGTCACATATTTTAAGGTCCTGATCATAAATATCACGTTCGAACAGAAGTTTCACTGCCTGCTGAAACAATCCAGGCTCTTCGTTTAACGGAGTATTTCCATAATGCAATTTCGCACCTTGATATGAAAGGAATTTCTCTTCTTCTGTAGTAAACTTAAAATCTATACCTAGTTCTTCCTTCAATATCAATTCAAAAATATAGAACAATCTATTGGTAATCTTAGGCACTAATATTAGCATTTCCATCACTCCTCCTTGTTTTACATAACTTCAATTGATAATGCAAAATTAAAACAAAAAACATTCAAAAAAAAGTTAAAAATTGTTAAAAATCCAGAGGTGTTGAACAATAACACACACTCTCTGTTTAACATTCAAAATACACATTTATGAAAACATACGACTTATACGACCGCGCCATGGAGCCTGTCAGACATTGGTGGATGTACTTGATTATAGGCGTTTTGGCATTTATCTTAGGAGTATTCATGCTGACAAATCCAGCTATCACCTATGAAATGATGACTTTAATTTTAGGTTTAGCCTTGATTGTCTTCGGCATCATTGAATTGATTGTGGGACTTTTCAGCAGAAACTTTTTTGTATCACGAGCAGCAATACTAATTGGAGCTATACTTAATATAGTATTAGGTATTCTTCTTGCTGCAAATCCAGGCATCGCCGCTCTCACTCTTCCTCTCATCTTAGGTATGTGGATGCTCTACCAAAGCTTTATGATGATTAGCTACGCCGGCGACTTGAAAGGCTTCAAGGTGAAAGGCTACGGACTCACATTATTCTGCGGAATCGTGCTTCTGATATTAGCACTTTTAATCTTACTACGTCCTGTAACAATAGGAATGTTTACAGTTGCCATTTACATCGCATTGTCATTCATAATTTACGGACTCTCTGAAATAGTTTCTGCATTCAGACTTAAATCAATACATCATATAATTGAAAATTGAAAACTGAAAATGGAAAATTAAGGCTGTATTTCAATATCGAAATCAGCCTTTTTTGTTTGTATATATTTTTAAAAAAACATATATTTGCCTTCATAATTTTATACTCATCACCTTATGAAAAGAAGTGTCTTTATCTTATTTTTATCATTGCTTTGTGCAACTATCAATGCTCAAGTCGTTGAAAAGATTTACAAATTCGACGAACCTAAAATCGTCAGCTTCGACAATTATTCTTTGATTAAATTTCCAGGAAGCCAGCAATATGCTGAGGTGGGAAGTCCAAGTCTTCCGTATCAGCCGGTAAGTCTTCTCCTTCCAATGGGATACGATGCAGAGTCGGTTGAAGTACAGTTCCTCGACTTCAAAGAGATTGAAGGCAGTTATATGCTTTACCCTTATCAACAAGCTGTTCCTTATTCTCGTCTGGAAACATTTAAGTTTGAAAAGAACGATGATATTTATGCTTCTAAAGGTGCTTATCCTTCAAAAAACCATAACGACGTTACAACACATTATCTTAACGGACATTCGTTTGCTTTCCTTAATTTCACTCCTATACAATATATCCCTTCAGAAGGTAAAATAAAATATGCACAGAAAGTCAAGGTAAGCGTAAAGACTTCTGCCGAAAGAGATGACCATTCTGCAATGTTATGGAACACACCTTCTTTAACACAAAGCGTTACAAATCTTGCGCAAAATCCAGAGATGGTTTCTTCATATAAACATAGAGGCGCATCATTGCCTAATTATGAAATCCTCGTCATCACTGCAGAAAATTATGTGGCAGGTTTCGACGAGTATGTAGAACATTATAACAGTATGGGATATCGTACTAGACTCGTCACTATTGAATATATTTATTCTCAGACATCTGGCATTGACGAACAAGACCAGATAAGAAATTACATCATTAAAGAATATCAGGACAATGGCATTATGATGGTGATGTTGGGCGGCGATGTCAACATTATCCCATATAGAGGTTTGTATTGTATGGTAAGTGAGGATTATGTTGATGAAGACATACCTGCCGACTTATATTATGCAGCTCTTGACGGCACTTGGAATGATAACGAAAATAATTTCTGGGGCGAGTGGTTCGAGTCTGACCTGCTCCCTGAAATTGGTATCGCACGTCTGTCTTTTGCCAACGAAGAAGAGCAACATAATATGATTCATAAGACATTGTCATATCAGAGAAATCCTATTATGGGAGAGTTTCGTGACATTACTTTAGGTAGTGAGATTATGGACGACACTCCTACATACGGAGGCGACTTCCTCGAACTTATCATTGGCAAATGTGACGAACATGGATACGGAACCATTGGCATACCAGAAGATTACAACTTTACACGCATATATGAAGAACATGATAACTGGAGCGGAGAGAATCTGGCAAAAGCTATCAATAAAGGAACGCAATATGTTCATCATGCTGGTCATGCCAACTACGACTTCGTGGCTGGATGGTATCTTAATGACATCACTGATGACAACTTCCGTGATGTTAATGGTATAGACCACAATTATACCTTCTTCCATTCCCATGGTTGTATATGCGGCGCCTTTGATGAGGACTGCATCATGGAGAGAATGATTAAGATTGAAAACTTCTGCGTTGCTGTGTCGGGCAACTCTCGATATGGATGGTACTGCCCTGGCGGTTGGGATGGTCCTTCAATACATCTACATAGAGAACTCGTTGACGCTCAGTATAACGACAAATTGAACAATCTCGCCATGTCGCTAAGAGAATCAAAGATACAGACTGCGCCATTGGTTGGAAACTTTGATGCTACACGATGGAACTATTACGACCTCAACGTGCTCGGCGACGGTGCGGCTCCTTTATGGCTTGACGAACCTTTCGAGACAGTTGTCGATTGTGAGACTTACATTAAAGTAGGAACTGAAAATCTGGAGTTGACAGTAACCGACAAAGACGGAAATCCGATGGAAGGATTCCGCTGCAGCTATTTTTCAAATGATAACGAATTGATAGGTTTCGCCATGACAGACAAAGACGGAAGTGCTGAGATAATCTTCGAGACGGCATTGTATGAAGACGGTTACGCAAATATTATTGTCACAGGTCCAAATGCTTTCCCCAATAGAAAAGAATTGATTATATATAAGACCGATACTCCTTTTGTGATAATGGATAATTATTCCATCAATGACAATGACGGACAATTAGATTATTCTGAAAATCACGTTATGAATATGTCGTTTAAAAACGTGGGTGACAATAATGCCAGTTATGTTGAAGCGACCTTGACTTGCGACAAGCCAGAATATGTCAATATCACTAATGCGACTGTCAATGTAGGTGACGTTGATACTGATAATGTTGTCAATTTAGAAAATGCTTTCGCTTTCACAATATGCGATAGCGTCCCAGATAACACCAAGGTGAGATTCTTTGTCACTTGCAAGGATGGCACTGAAGACTGGGAAAGTAAATTTGATGTTAACATCAGCGCTCCTGAATTTGAGATTGTCAATCCTGCTGGATTGGAACTTAATCCAGGAGATATAGCTACATTAGAATTTACTATCGTCAACAAAGGAGGCAGCGATGCCAATAATATTGTCTTCTCAATCTTCCCTCCAGAAGAAACAACTCTCGAACAAAACGAATTCGAAATAGCAAGTCTAGCTGCAGGCGAAGAGATGAAGATAGAGTTGATGTTGACAGTTTCTGAAGATGCCATGTTTGGTTACGCTTACGAAATGCCGACGGCAGTTTATTCAGGAAAATATATTACAATAGACAGTTATGCAGTGTCTATCGGTACTTTGACCGAGGACTTTGAAACAGGAGATTTCACTAAATTTGATTGGGAACATAATGGTCTTACATCTTGGAGTGTCGTGTCAAACGAAGCATACGAAGGTCAATATTGCGCTAAATCTGCGTCTGTAGCTGATATGTCTTCTTCTGTTTTAAAAATCACCCTTGATATAAAAGTCGATTCTGATATTAGTTTTTATAAAAAGGTGTCTTCTGAAACAGATTACGACTTCCTTGAATTCTATATCGACGATAAGATGATGAATTCATGGTCGGGTGAGGTGGATTGGTCGATGGAAAAATATTCTATAAACAAAGGCGTGCATACTTTGAAATGGGCATATACAAAAGATGTGTCTTATAACAGCGGACATGATTGTGCTTGGATTGATAATATTAAATTACCTCCTATATCTGTAATTGTGGATATTGAAACTGTCGAAGAAAAGAATATAGAGATTTATCCTAATCCTAACAATGGAGTGTTCAACATTAGTTTAGGTGATTTAAGCAGCGATGTTACTATCTATAATGCGATGGGACAGACTGTCTATCAGATGTCAGATTTGACAAATGTAATTGAAATAAATCTTGGTGATATTAGTCCATCATTATATTTCATCAATATTAAAAATTCAGAAATAGATCATACTGAAAAGATTGTGGTAAGATAAGAAACAAATACTTCTTAAACAGAAACGGCGGTGTCTCATAATGAAACGACCGCCGTTTTTTATTGATTATCTTATCTCTTATTCGATGACGATTTTTTCTGTGATATTCATTTCTGAATTGTTGATGTTAACAAAGTATAATCCAGAATTGATGTTGTCGAGTCTTATCTCTGCTTTGTTGCTTAAACCTGCATTTTGATAAACTACTTGTCCCATTGTATTGTAAATTGTCACAACGCTTTCAATATTGCCAAGTTCGATGCAGAATGCGCCATTGTTAGGGTTAGGATATACTTCAACATTTTGTTCTGTTACAGTTTCAACGTCAACGACAACTGCTGTTGGAGGGAACTTGATATTGTCAATCCATACGCAGTCTTCGCCTTCGTCATAGCCATAGTCTTTTTCATATTCCCATCTCAAGAAATGTTTGCCTTCTGACAATGTGTATGTTTCATTTGACCAGTCGATTTCGCCTGACCATGAGCCTTTCTTACTGTTGTCAACATAGAAGTTAAGGAAGTCATAACTTAATTCTGATGAGACTTTTTTGTAGAAGCTTATCTCTGAATCCTGTTTTACTTCAACAACTATCTTCAATCTTGTGACACTACTGCCAGAGATTGTTCCTGACTTGACAGAATATTGTCCGTCATAAACTTGGTCAGTAGCAATTGTCCAGTCAGCGTCGCCTTCGAATTCCCAGTTATATGCTGAGAAGTCGCCTGATTCAAAGCCTTCTGTTACGCTACCGACGGTGAAAGTATATGATGATGTTGTCATATAATTTCCAGAATAAGCAGCTATTATCATTTCGTAAGCTGTTCCTATTTCAGCGTTTTCGTTTACAGTGAAAGTAAAGTCAACCTCTGTATTTGCGTCAGCTTCTAAAGTGTTGATATAGAATATATCTTTTTCAACTGTTGTTTCCGGGAAAGTACAAAATACTCTGAACACAGTATTAGCAGCTGCGCTGTTGCCTTTGTTAACAACATTGAATTTAACAGTTGCTGCCTCACCTGGATTTACTTCAACAGAAACTGGTTTTACGATTTCCAATTCTGGCGCATAAATCTTTGTGTTGAATTTGCTTGTCCAAGTGTCATTGCCGTCGCTGCATGTGATGACGAATTTAACATCAGTATTGTTAGGAACATTATCGCTCACTTTGAAAGAAAAAGCGTCCTCGATAGTGACATTAGACGCAGCGTCAAGATTTCCGATGTTAGCCGTAGCATTTGTTATTTCAATATATTCAGGTTTGTCTGTTGATAATGTCGCTGTTATATTTTCAGCATTAAAAGTTCCGATGTTAGCAAATGTCATATTCATTGACACTGATTCGTTATAATCAATTTGATTGTTATCGTCGTTGAGTGCATATTCATTATAAACGACATAAGCTGCATCGCTAAGAGCTACTACATCCAATGCAACAGGATAAGCGTTGAGACCAGTGACATAAATTTTCATATCACCAACTATATTAAGACCGCCTTCAAAGGTGATTTCTGCTACTCCATTTTCGTCTGTCACAGCAAATCCAATCACTTCGTTATCGAATACTACGCTGCAACGGAAGCCTTTTTGAGTTTTACCATTATTATCTTTAACAACTACTTCCATTGAAGAAGAGCCTAGCATTATTTCTTCTTGATATTGAATGTTAGCTTCGTATGGTTCATCTAGCCAAGGTCTAATTGCGACGTCGCCCAAAACGTTCAAGTCGTAGAAATTCCATCTAAGAGCGCCTTCTTCCCATTGACCAGGAGCATTGACGAATGGAGCGGTCTGACATTTAGCATCAGAGAACTGCATTCCGAGGAATGGGATGCGGTCGTGGTATTGAGCGTCAACCATTTCTCTGTGAAGGTGAGCTGAAGGACCTTCTGTCTGGCCTTCGTTGAACCATCCGTAACGAGAGTTGCCAATAGCAGCGACGGCGAAGTTTTGTATTGTAATCATTCTTTCCATAATGCAATCATCTTCGAAGGAACCGCAAACGCAACCATGTGAATGGAAGAATGTATAGTTGTGTTCAACGCCATTAGCGCCGCTGAAGTTGGAATCTGTGATGTCGCTATTGTACCATTCAGCTACAGTGTTTGTGTTGGCATGACCGACGTGCTGTACATACTGAACGCCTTCGTTGATGGTGTTTCTTAATTTTGTTGGGCCCCAGTTTCCGTTTTCAGCATAATGACGGATAAAGTTGTAATCTTCAGGAATACCTATTGTTGTGTAGCCATTGTCATCATGTTCTCCGATGAGAAGTTCGAGATAGTCGCTGCCATAAGTCTGAGGGTTGTCGTATAACCATTCGCCGCCCAAAGCAACTTTTCTGAACTCGCCCAAAACTGGTTCACGTTGGTATTTCAATGTCTTGTTGATAATATTAGCTTGTTTGGAAGCATTATCGAACGACATACGAGCGATGCCTATTTCAGGAAGAAGGTCGTCTTCACCAATTTCGCCCCATTTGTTATTGTTGTTGTCGTTCCATGTTCCATCAAGAGCGCTGAAGTATAAGTCGGCAGGGATGTCGTTGTCGGTATAGACGCTGCTGCTTTGAACGGTTGCATACAATCCGCGGTAAGGAACTATATTGACGTCACCGCCCATCAACACCATGATAATACCATTGTTGCTATATTCTTGAATGATATAATTACGGATTTTTTCTTGGTTGTCGGAACCTTGTGCAGATGCGTAAATCTGATCTATTGTCACTATTCTATTACGTACACCGATGCTTTCATAATATTCCATATATTCATTGAAACCCTCTACATAATTCTCACCAGTGATTATCAACATATCGTAAGCACTTATGTCTCTGCCTCTTGTCTTATATGTGCTTAGTATTTCTGGATTATCAGCCAAAGATTGAACCTTATTATTAATATAAGGTGTATTCCATAACATTGCAGAATTGTCGTTCTTTGCAGAAACGATATTCACTTTTACTGTTGCAGTCTTTGCGTAAGACACTTTTCCTGAAGATGGTTCATATTGTACAGGAGTGAAAGATGTGAAGGCAAAAGCATGGCCATTAAGATAATGGGTCGTCAATACGCCGTGATTTTCTGTAGGATACACGCCCTTTGACGAATAGAGTTCTTCGTTTTTAGCAAAAGCTTTACGTTCAGGTTTTGAATAAGGACGTGCTGCCTGATAAGGAAAAATCTCTTTGTCTAATGTTATCTCTTCGAAATCTGAAAGGACGACTTCAACGGATGCGGCTTCTGCACCGTATGGAAGCAAGAGACTTACTGCCTTATATGGCAATGAAGGATTGCCTTCAACTGCAGTCTGCATACAATCTTTAAATTGAACCTGATTGTAGTTTTGAATTTCGCTAACTATAGGATTTTCAAAATGGTAAGTCTGTTCGATAGTTTGTGCCGAGACAAACAAACATATCATCGAAAAGAATAGTAAAAAGTTTATTTTCTTCATATTATAATAAATTTATAAGACAAAATTATTTCTGCTAAAGATATGATTTTATTTATATAATAGATGGATTTTTTCTTAAAAATGATGCATATTCTTTATCTCTTCTTTTCAAAAAATTCTTTTAAAGTTTTCAGACATTCATCATAGAGGACACCTGTCTGTATTTTAGTCTTAGGATGCAGAAGATTTCCGTACTTGCTAAAACCGTTTTTCTTGTCGTCACAGGCCCAAACCACTCTGCTGATATGAGAATGCGCCAAAGCGCCAGCGCACATAACGCAAGGTTCCAATGTCACATACAAAGTACAGTCTTCCAAATATTTAGCACCCATTTCATTAAAGGCAGCTGTCAATGCCAGCATCTCGGCATGCGCTGTCACGTCGTTAAGTTGCTCCACCTGATTATGAGCTCTGGATATTATTTTATCGTTACATACAATAACTGCACCTACAGGCACCTCATCGTTCTCTTCTGCCATACGAGCCTCGTTAAGTGCTTGTTGCATATAATATTCATCGGAGAAAACACTTAGTTTCATCTTAAATCTCTGTTGACTTCTTTATCTAAATCTCCGTTTTCATCATAGAACTTCCAAATACCACATTCCTTGCCATTATCATAAAAACCTTGGTATTTAACATTTCCATTTTCATAATAAGTAAAAGCTTCGCCTTCTCTAACTCCATTAACGAAAGTGCCTTTACTCATCAATGAGCCCGACTTATAATATGTTTCAAAGACACCATTTCTTTTTCCATCAACGATTGGACCATCGAGATGTTTCATGCCTTCCATATAGTACCAGGTCTCTCTGACATAATTTTTGCTTCCGTCCTTATTTTCTTTGTAATAACGAACTTCTTTTCTGCCACCATCCGTATGCCTTGTCAAGACTTCTTCTTTTACATCATTTTTATTTGAACATGAAAAGAATGTGACTAACATTAAAATCGCCAATACTATTTTTTTCATAATTATCTATTGAATGCTAAACGTTTACCTCTATAATCTTCTTTAAATATTCCATTATTGTAAACCAATTCACCATTGATGAATGTATGAGTTACGCTGCAACTCAATTCCAATCCAGAGTAAGCCGTCCAACCACATTTATAGTGAACGTTTTCGTTGGTGATTATTTGCGACTTTTTAGGATCTATGAGAGCCAAATCTGCATAGTAGCCTTCCCTTATAAAGCCTCGTTTGTTGATTCTGAACAATATAGCTGGATTATGCGATAAAAGTTCCACTGCTTTTTCTTTTGTAATGACGCCTTTCATTGCAAGGTCGAAAGTTCCAATGAGGAGATGTTGCACCGATGTACCACCTGAAGGTGCCGAGAAATAAGGCTTGTTTTTCTCTTCCAAAGTATGTGGAGCATGGTCTGTCGCCAAAATATCTATATGATTGTCAATACATCCCTGAATTATTGCCATTCTGTCTTTTTCAGTCTTGACAGCTGGATTGCATTTAAGGAACATCCCTTTTCTTTCGTAATCTCTATCATCAAAAAGAAGATAGTGCAAGCATGTCTCAGCTGTTATCTTCTTATCTTTCAATGGTATATTATTATTGAAAAGTTGTATTTCTTTTGCTGTCGAGAGATGTAATATATGAAGTTGTGTTCCATATTTTGATGCGAGTTCTACCGCAAAAGATGATGTTTTGTAACACGCCTCTTCGCTACGAATAAGAGGATGAACAGAAGCAGGAGCTTCATCTCCATATTTCTCCTTGAACAATTCAATATTTCTGCGTACTATAGCTTCGTCTTCACAATGTGTTGCAATGAGACATGGCGCTTCCTGGAAAAGACGTTCCAATGTTGACTGCTTGTTAACCAACATATTGCCTGTACTTGAGCCCATGAAAGCCTTTATACCGCAAACATTTTTAGGGTCTGTTTTCAGCACTTCATCAATATTGTCGTTCGACACGCCCATATAGAACGAATAGTTAGCCATTGATTTTTCAGCAGCGATATCATATTTATCTTGCAAAAGTTCTTGTGTCAAAGTATTAGGCACGGTGTTAGGCATATCCATAAAAGAAGTCACGCCACCTGCCACAGCAGCACGGCTTTCTGTTGCGATGTCGCCTTTATGTGTCAATCCCGGATCTCTGAAATGGACCTGATCATCAATAGCACCTGGAACAAGATAAAGTCCTTCTGCATCAATGAGCTGATAAGAACCATATTGTTCTAATTTTTCATTTTCATCAGGAAGTATAATCTTCTCTATGGTGTCACCTGAAATGACAACACTTGCCAAGAAAGTCTTTCCCTCATTGACAAGTGTTGCGTTTTTAATTATGTAATTCATGCTTTTTTCGCTTTAATTTTTCCAATAATGCCTCTCCATCTTAGATTGATGACGCCAAAGATTGCTTCTTTGAAAATGCCTTTCGACATTTTTGATGTTCCTTCAGCACGGTCAGTGAATATGATTGGCACTTCTTTAATGTTAAAACCAAGTTTCCATGCAGTATATTTCATCTCGATTTGGAAAGCGTAACCGATAAACTTCACTTTATCTAGATCTATTGTTTCCAATACTTTTCTAGTATAACAAACAAAACCAGCTGTAGTATCACGCGTCTTCATCCTTGTGACAAATCTTACGTATGCAGAAGCATAATATGACATCAACACTCTTCCCATTGGCCAGTTAACGACGTTAACACCTGTGATATAGCGTGAACCTACCGACAAGTCAGCACCGTTAGCGCAGGCGTCGTGAAGTTTTATGAGGTCGTCAGGGTTATGAGAGAAATCTGCATCCATTTCAAACACATAATTATAATGACGAGCCAAAGCCCACTTGAATCCATGGATGTAAGCTGTTCCAAGACCTAGCTTGCCTTTTCTTTCTTCAATGAAAAGTCGTTCAGGGAATTCTTTCATCAATCTTTTAACAATATCTGCTGTACCATCAGGGCTGTTATCTTCAATAATAAGAATATCAAAAGACATTGGCATTTGAAAAACATATCGAATAATCTTCTCAATGTTCTCTTTTTCATTATAAGTCGGTATTATTACAAGATTTTCTGACATAAAGATTCTGTTTTGTTATGTTTTTATACTACATTCTTAACGCTACAAAGTTATAAATTAATATGAATATTCGAAAAGAATTTTTTGCTAATTTTTATCAAGAAAATGCTGCTGCTTACTTTAAGAATCATTCTTGATAATATATTCTTTTCACTCTATGCGAAATGCCAGTAAGAATCTCATAAGGTATTGTTCCACAAGCATCTGCTATTCTATCTATTGGATAATCTTCATTGAACAAAATAGCTGAGTCGTTTTCTTTGCAATCAATTCCAGTTAAATCAATCATACACATATCCATACAGATATTGCCGATTATAGGCGCCGGTTTGCCGTTCACATAGAAACATGCAGCGCCATTGCCAAGCCGGCGGTTGAGCCCATCAGCATAACCTATTGGCACCACACCAACACGCGACTTTCTTTCTATAACGCCTCTCCTGCTATAACCTATAGTCTCTCCTATTTCATATTCCTTAATCTGAACTATAGTCGTCTTCAATGAAACCACATTCTTCAACTTGCCCTTGTCTTCCTCACATGGAGACACGCCATAAACACCTATTCCCAATCTCACCATATCATATTGATAATCGGTGAAACGACTGATACCAGCACTATTCAAGACATGACGTAGAATCTTATATGAAAAAGCTGACACTATCTTAGAGCTCATCTCTTCATAGGCTTTTATCTGCTTCATCGTGAAATCATCAAAATCCTGACTGTCAGCACCTGCAAGATGAGAGAAAACACTCTTGACGATGATATTCTTATTTTTCATTAACCTTGACAAAAGCTCATCTATATCGTCCGGCAAGAAACCTAGGCGATGCATGCCTGTATCAAGTTTTATATGAATACCTATTTTAGTATCTGAAGAAAGCTCCAATTTATCAATAGCGTCTTCCAAAAGAGAAAGGCTTCTAAAACTATAAATGTCTGGTTCTAAATTATTTTTTATGATGCTTTCAAATGTATTCATTTCCGGCGTCATCACCATAATTGGCAAATCGATGCCCTTACGTCTGAGTTCTATTCCTTCATCCGCATATGCAACCGTAAGATAATCAGCATGATGAAATTTAAGAACATTTGAAACTTCAAATGTTCCGCTTCCGTATGCAAAGGCCTTTACCATCACCATCAACTTAGTATCTCTCTTCAACTTAGAACGATAATAGTTCATATTCTTAACTAGATTGTTAAGATTTACCTCCAGAATCGTTTCGTGTGCCTTTTCCTGTAATATCTTGCTTATTTTCTCAAAACCAAAATAACGAGCTCCTTTGATGAGAATCAACTGATTATGGAATGATTCAACAGGATAATCAGATAGAAATTCTTTAGTATCTTTATAAAATTCTTTCCTTATTTTAAACTTTTCTTTTTGACGTGATATTGCTTCTCCAATTCCAACAACAAAATTAACTCCTTTATTTTTAAGAAGTTTCGCTATCTTATCATAAAGTTCTTCTTCTCTCAATTCTGACTGCAAAATATCAGAGAGAATAACAACTCTTTCTTTATGACTATGCTGCTGGTTCATAAAGTCGAGCGCTATAGTAAGTGCATTGAAATCAGAGTTATAACTATCATCAATGATGTCACAATTATTGATACCGGATTTAAGTTCCATAC
This sequence comes from Bacteroidales bacterium, assembly GCA_045639025.1. Lineage (GTDB taxonomy): Bacteria > Bacteroidota > Bacteroidia > Bacteroidales > F082 > Limimorpha. The sequence continues at coordinate 14,058 of JAZUCH010000047.1, read as the reverse complement.
GCATCGCCACAGGACTAAGATACTCCATCTTTCTTGCGATGACATCATTATCCATATTGAGCATCAATGCAGTAGTCCAACAATGAATTGCATTTTCAATTGAAGCATCGTCAATAAACGGAATAGTTATTTTTACTGAGTCTTGTTGTCCGTTGACTGTTGTCCGTTGACTTTTAACAAAAGCCTTTATTGTTGTATTGTCTTTTTCTTTTTCTATGGAACATATTTTAACATCAGCTGCATCATCATTCCTACTCCATGTAAAGGTATTGATATTCAGCCTTTTCACTTTATCCGCAATTTCTTTATAATCTTGACAATATATCAAAGTCTGAACATCAGAGAAGAGTTTCAGTTTCTCATCTATCTTATCATCAATATTATCGAAGTTTTTTCCGTGAGCCTGTCCGATATTGGTAAAAATACCTATAGTGGGTTTTATTATATCCTTGAGATTGCGCATCTCATCAGGCCGAGAGATACCAGCTTCTATTATAGCAATATCGTGTGAATCATTTATTTGCCACACCGACATTGGTACGCCAATTTGTGAATTATAGCTTTTAGGGCTTCTAACTACAGAAATCTCCGGACTAAGAATTTGGTAGAGCCATTCTTTTACGACTGTCTTTCCATTGCTGCCTGTAATTCCTATTATTGGAATATCGAAATTCTCACGATGTGAAGCGGCAGTTTTCTGAAGAGATTTCAAAGTATCATCGACGAGAATGAAAGCAGCATCATCTTTATTTTCAATTATTTTAGCAATGGAATTTGAATTTTCCACAACAAACATCCTGACGCCTTTTTCATAAAGATCATCAATATATTTGCAGCCATCATTACGATTGCTTTTCAAAGAAAAAAAGAGTGTATTATCAGGAGTAACAAGAAGCCTGCTATCAAAGAGCAAATCTCTGACAACTAAATCTTTATTAGAGGAATTGATTATTTCTCCTTCAACAATAGACGCTATTCTTTCAACAGTATAATTCATACTGCAAAGATATGAATTATTCTTTTGCCGCTCTATTTTTCAACACGTCAATTGCCAGATAAATTGCATGACGGAACGAATCTGGGGCTGCAATATTTTTATTAGCTATATCATAACCAGTTCCGTGGTCTGGTGCCGTTCTCACTACTGGCAGACCTGCTGTGAAATTAACGCCGCCGTCAACAGCAAGTGTCTTGAATGGAACCATAGCCTGATCATGATACATACATAAAATTCCGTCGTATTTCACCCATGCTGCAGAACCGAAGAAACCATCGGCAGAGAAAGGTCCAAACACCAATAGTCCTTTTTCTCTTGCTTCCTTCAGAGCAGGAATAATCATGTCGATTTCTTCTTTTCCATAAAGTCCTCCATCGCCATAATGAGGATTCAATCCCATGACAGCTATACGAGGATAATCGATGCCAAAATCTTGTTGCAACGTCTTACCAAACACTTCCAATTTACTAACAATCAACTCCTTCGTTATCACATTCGACACATCTTTCAATGAAATATGATTTGTAACGCTGCCAACGCGCAGCCTATTTGAAACCATCAGCATCAAAGGAGTTTGTTCTGGGCAGAAGGAGCTGATATATTTTTTCTGACTTGAGAAATGGAAATGTTCCGACTGAATGTTGCCTTTATTTACAGGCGCCGTAACTAATGCGTCTATGCTGTTCTTATACAAATCATCAACTGCCAACTTAAGCGCTTCAAAGGATGCCTTTCCTGCTATTTCCGTAGATATTCCAGGTTCTATCTTCAATTCTGAATCGGTGTGGTTTATAAAATTTATCCTTCCTGGCTGAGCCTGACGGGCATCTCTTATAATAGCATACGAGATTTCCTCCATATTGAAATTTTTCTTGTAATAAGAGAAAACTTTCGATTGTCCGTAAACAATAGGGGTAAACAAATCAAAAATTCTACTGTCGCATAAGGTTTTCAAAATTATTTCATAACCTATACCGTTAATATCACCATGCGTGATACCTATAACGGGCAACCTTTCGGAGTCTTTCTGTGTAAGCATAACGTATTAGTTTTGAGAGACTTCAAAGATATAATAAATAAAATTAAAAAACAAACCTAAATTTATTTTTTTAAAATATTTTTTACAAACCCTTGTAAATCAACAAACTAATATTATCTCTGTCAAAAATTTCGTTAGCTACTTCTAAAATTTCCTCCGATTTTAAATTTCTTATCTTCCTTATTGTTTCAGAAAGAGGCTCTATCTCTTCTTTTGAAAAAGCAGCTCTAGTCATTGCGAGGAGCTCTCCAAGTCCCGATTCGCTGCTAAGCGCTAGTTGACCAACGAGTTGATTCTTGGCATTCGACAATTGTACTGTACCAAGTTTGTTGTATCTCAACTTATCAAGTTCCTTAAATACCAAACTTACGGCTTTATCTAGCGAATGCGGATCCACGCCCATATAAATAGAGAAGTTTCCCGTATCAGAATATGCATTATATTGAGATTCAATAGTGTATGCAAAACCATATTTTTCTCTGATATTAAGATTCAATCGAGAGTTCATGCCAGGTCCACCCAAGATATTATTGAGCAACACCATCTGCATTTTCTTCTCGCTATCAATATGATACGCCATACCTCCCATAATACAATGTGAAAGATGACTATTTCTTTCATGAACAACATTAAACGCAGGCAAAGGCGTAAACTTGGTTCTATGATATACAGTATCATATCGTTTATAATCACCGAAATGAGCAATTATCTTACTCTTGAATTTCTCGAAAGAGATGTCACCTATGGTTGCTATGACCATTCTGTCGGTAGAGTAATTGTTTTTAAGGAAACTGCAAAGGTCATCACGAGTGAATCCTTCTACCAATTCTCTTGTTCCCAATATGTTACGGCCCATCTCATGGCCTTTATAGATATTGTTTTCAAAATCATCGTAAATTTCTTCAGCAGGACTATCGAGATAAGAGTTTATCTCATCGAGAATGACTTCCTTTTCCTTTTCCAATTCATTTTCCGGATAGGTGCTATTAAAAGCGACATCAGAAATTAGTTCGATGGCTTTGTTATAATATTCTCTCAAGAAAGAAGCGTGTATACAGGTTTCTTCTTTGGTAGTGTATGCGTTGAGTTCACCGCCCACATTTTCGAGGCAGCTCAGCACATGATAGGCCTTACGCTTTTTAGTTCCTTTGAACAGCATGTGCTCAATAAAATGAGCCAGCCCATTTTGATTAGGAGCCTCGTCGCGCATTCCGGTATTGACCATCAAAGAGATATGCGCGACAACGCCTGCTCTGTATTTATGTAATATTTTTATTCCGTTAGGAAGAATATATTCTGAGATAATACTTTCTTCAAGCATTTTTATATATTATTTCATCCACATCTCAAACAAATCACTGCCCGATGTTGTTCTCGTTTTCATATCAGTTTTTGACATCCAATTATTTTGTTCTGCCAATCCATCATAGTCTTTCAACACTCTGAACGTATTCTTAGGAGACATGTTAGGGTGACCGCTTGTCTCTAACAAAATAACAGCAGTATGGAAATCCCCTATTCCTTCATCAGTTTTTTTACCACTGAAAATGAACGATTGCTGAGCATAATATCCGTTAACATAGCCATCTACAACATAATAACATGTAAAGTTATCGTTTTCACCTGTGATTTTCATACCATAATTGACATTTTCTTCATAATCGTTTTTTTCGACATTATACTGTTTACTATAATAATTCATCTGTTTGTTATTGTATATGAATCCCATATAAAGATCTGAGAAAAACTGAACAGAGTCGTTGTCATCCATATCTGACTGATATACAAGATAGTGAGGTGATGATACATATTCACCTTTCATATCAGGAGGAGTGATTCCAGAATAAACAGGGAAATATGATGTAACCTCATCATAAATTTCTTCAGGAAGCACATATTCAGGCACAACATGAACTAAATTATTTTCATCTTTCTTAGCCAATTTACCTTTGAAATAACCATCTATATTATTGCTATATTGGTCAACGCATTTTATTTCAATGCTATAGCCATCTGAAGATTTGTCAATCACAACTTTACCAGATACGATGTTACCCATATTGGTATAGCTTCCATTTGCAGTATATCCCAAAACCCAGGAGCCTTTATAGTCAGTATATGTAGCGCTTTCAATGCTTTCTGCCTGTACGGATTTAATGCCAAAATTGATAAAATCTTTTTCGTTTTCACAATACAGACGCAAATCCAAATTGAAGGTACCGTTTTCTTCACCATTATTGATTATAGACCCATAAACCAATTCATAAACATCACTACCTATTGTAAAATAGTTTTTCGGCTTTCTTTCACCGCATGAGCTCATAACACAAGCTATTATGAATAATGCTATAATACTTAACAAATTAAATCTATACTTTTTCATATTTACAACTTTTTTTGCAAAGGTAAAAATTATTTATTTATGAATTGCCAATTTTAACACTTATTAACACAATTAATTTCACACAAAATAAAAAACACTTAAAAACGTTTATTATCTTTGCAAGATTAAAAATCATTTGAGATGAGATTAAAAAAAATTATTTTACTTTTAGTTCTAATAAGCTCTTTTATAGCTAAGGCTCAGAAAGATATAAAAAAAGAATGCATTCCTATTGCAATGTTTGGCGCAGCATATTCTTACCAATTTCCAGGTGCTGACACCAAGACATTATATGGAAACAACTCGACAATAGGCGCAAGTTTTCAGTACAAGACCGACAACAACTGGCTTTGGGAAGCCAACGGCAATTTTATTTTTGGAGATAAAATCAACGCCAGCCGCGAAGACATTTTAGGAATCATTTTAGACAACAACGGCGAGTTGATAACAGGAGACGGCATATACGGCAGTTATGTCATGTTCCACCGCGGATACAACATACAAGCTAAAGTGGGCAAGCTTTTCAACGTTTGCACCCCTAACCCTAACAGCGGTTTCTTCATCAAAGGCGGCTTGGGCTATCTCCTTAATAGAGTGAGAATCGAGTTCTCTTCCACAGCATCGCCTCCGCCAAATCTCGCCAACGATTATCTATATGGTTACGACAGAATGCGCGGCGGATTCGCATATTCTGGAGAAATAGGATACCTTTTCCTAAGCAGTTCTCGCGTATTCAATTTCTCTGTCTCATTAGAATTCAACCAGGCTCACACAAAACCTATGCGCAAATGGGATTTCAATTTGATGGGTCCTGACAACAATACATACATCGACAGATATTACGGAATACGTTTCGCAATATATATCCCTACATATAAAAGAATGCCTGACGAATTTTACTATTATTAATCATGAATTTTCTATATTCAATAGCAATAAGAAGCTATAGCGGCGCAATCGCTATAGCTTCTTTATTAGGCAACGAAAAAGCCCAACTTTGGTGGAAAGGAAGAAAAAAACAATGGGAAAACTTAAAATCCACCAACAAAAATGACGAATGGATTTGGTTCCATGTATCATCACTCGGTGAATTTGAACAAGGACTTCCTGTGATTGAAAAGCTTAAACAGAATTTCCCTAAATACAAATTATTATTAACATTCTTCTCTCCTTCAGGATACGAACCTAAGAAAAATTTCCCACTCGCCGACAAAGTCGCTTATATGCCTTCCGACACCATGTCGAACGCAAAAAAACTCATAAAGAATTTTAACATTAAAGCAGCCTTTTTCGTCAAATACGACTTTTGGTTCAATTATATGAAAGTGCTGAAAAAAAACAATATACCTTTATATTACCTTTCAGCATTGCTCCACAAAGAACATTACTTCTTTAAATTCTATTCTTCTTGGTTCAGAAAACAACTGAAGAACGTGACTCATTTTTTTACACAAAATGAAGAGACCGCCAGACTATTAAACTCCATTAACATAAATAATGTGACGATAACCGGCGACACTCGCTTCGACAACGTTTTTGAAATAGCCAAACAGTCGCATTCATTTCCAGAGATTGAAGAATTCATCAATGGCAGAACCTGTATCATCGGAGGAAGCTCATGGCCGTCAGACGAAAGATTTCTTATCCCTTTCTCAAAGCAAATGCCTGACAACTATTGCATGATTATAGCACCTCACGTCATTTCAAGTTCTCATATAAATCAAATCACCTCACAGCTCGACGATTATGTTTTGTATAGCCAACTGACAGCCAACGACAAACAACAATCTTATAAATGTAAAGTTCTTATCCTTGACGCCATCGGCATTTTAAAGAAAATATACAAATATGCTCGGTTCGCATACGTAGGCGGAGGTTTCATAAGCAGCAACATACACAACACACAAGAAGCGCTCGTATTCGGTTGCCCTGTCGTAATAGGCCCAAGATATAAGACATTTATAGAAGCTGTAGATCTCGTTGCAGCTGGAGGAATGTTTTCCATCACCAATAAAAAAGAATTCGATGAGATCTTTGAAAAACTAATGAACGATGAGGCTTTCTACAACAAAGCATCAGGAATATGCCAAGATTATACACAATTAAGTATAGGCGCAACAAATAAAATCATAAAACATTTAGAATCAAAATTATAATTAAATGAACACCATTATCAAAACCACTGCAAGAAAAGATTTCAAAGCTAAAGTCTATCTTCTTGATAACATAGAACAAATCAACAATATAAAATTAAGCAAAGAAGAAACAAATTATATCAATGAATATTATGAATCTTCTAAAGGCAAGAAGACCATACATATTAACCGATTCACCGAACATCTTTATTTTTATATTATTGCTCAGGAAGTAGAATTCCGTCGTCTGGAAGAGGCTCGTCAGAGCGGAGCTTCCATGGCAACACGCATCAACAAACATAACATCAACGAAGTTATTGTCACCGACGTCACAGGCGTAAACCACGACGAACTTTTCGCTTATGTTGAAGGAATGGCTCTGGCAAATTATAAATTTACCAAATACAAGACAGAACCGAAGGAAAACAGCCTTGAGACCATTTATTTAGAAGAAGGTTATGACGAAGAGATATTAAATAATATTAACATAACAGTAGAATCCACATTATGGGCTCGCGACCTCGTCAACGAGCCTGTCAACCATCTCAATGCCGTTCAATTTGCCGACATCATAAGTTCTAGACTTAGAGAAGTAGGAGTTCACGTTGAGGTTTTAAACAAGAAAAAGATAGAAGCACTCAAGATGGGCGGACTTCTCGCCGTCAACGCAGGAAGCATAGACGAGCCGACTTTCACTATCGCTGAGTGGAAGCCAGAGAATTTGAAAAACGAGCAGCCATTCGTTTTAGTCGGCAAAGGAGTCGTTTACGACACAGGAGGTTACAACCTTAAACCAGGCGCATCGATGGCTACAATGAAACACGACATGGCTGGCGCCGCTTCTGTTGCTGCAGCTCTTTATGGTATAGCGAAAGCTCAACTTCCATACTACGTCATTGCTTTGATTCCTGCCACCGACAACCGCATCGACGGTAATGCCAACGTCCCAGGAAATGTCGTCACTATGTTTGACGGCAGCACCGTGGAGATTGCAAATACCGATGCTGAAGGCCGCATGATTCTTGCCGACTCACTTTCATACGCCAAGAAATATGACCCTATTTTGGTCATGAATTTCGCCACTCTGACAGGAGCGGCATCTAACGCAATAGGACCTCATGCCAGCGTCGTGATGCACAAAGACGCCGACATCTATCTCTCATCATTAAAAGAATACGGAGAAGAAGTATATGAACGTTTAATTGAGTTTCCTCTTTGGGACGAATATGCCGAACTCATCAAGTCGGACATAGCCGATGTAAAGAACGTAGGAAGCAAATACGGTGGAGCCATCACAGCAGGAAAATTCCTTGAACGTTTCACCGATTATCCATGGATTCACTTCGACATCGCAGGAACAGCGTTTTTGGAATCGAGAGACAGCTACCGAGGAATGGGAGCGACTGGCATTCACGTAAGATTGCTGATGAAATATTTTGGGGATTAAGAAAGGCTAATGGCTAAAGACTAAAGGCTAATGGCTAAAGACTAAAGTCTAATGGTTAGGATAACAAAAGTTGAAGTTAACAAAATTGTTGATTTCAACTTTTTTTTACATTAAAAAGATATTGTAGATACCCGCGATACTTGGAAACAAAAAAAGAGGACACCTTTCAGCGTCCTCTTCTTAGTAGCGGGGACAGGATTTGAACCTGTGACCTCCGGGTTATGAGCCCGACGAGCTACCGGACTGCTCTACCCCGCATCGTGAATTTCAAAAAAAACAACTTTTTTTTTGTTTTGTTTGCGAGTGCAAAGATATATTTTGTTTCTTTGCAAGTCAAGTATTTTTTAAAAAAAATTTTTCAACATGAATCACAAAGCAGGTTATGTAAACATTATAGGCAAGCCAAATGTCGGAAAATCAACGCTTATGAACGAATTCGTAGGCGAAAAAATTTCTATCGTAACATCTAAAGCACAGACCACAAGACACAGAATTTTGGGCATTGTGAACGGCGAAGAGTTCCAAATTGTGTTCTCAGATACGCCTGGAATCATCAAAAATCCCGCTTACAAGATGCACGAAGTGATGAATCAGTTCGTAAATGTGGCTTTCATCGACGCCGATTTGATACTATACGTAGTCGATATTACAGACAAAAAAATTGACGAAAAAACAGTGGAGCGTCTCCAAAAATCAGACATTCCTATCTTCGTTTTGTTAAATAAAATAGATTTGTCGGATCAGGATGGAGTGACAAATGCCGTTAATTTCTGGCAAAACGCTCTTCCAGCAGCGACAGTATTCCCTATCTCGGCACTTCATCATGCCAACATAACACACATCTTCGACTGCATTTTGGAAAAACTTCCAGAATGTCCGCCTTATTTCCCTAAAGACGAACTCACCGATAGATCGATGCGTTTCTTCATTTCTGAAATAATCAGAGAGAAGATTTTGCTCATCTACAAACAAGAGATTCCTTATTCAGTGGAAGTCGTAGTTGACGCATACGAAGAAAGCGCAAAGATGATCAACATCAGAGCTACAATATATGCATCACGCGACTCACAAAAAGCTATATTAATAGGTAAGGCAGGTTCTGCAATCAAGAAACTCGGCATCATGTCGAGAGGCGACATTGAAGAATTCACAGGCAAGAAGATATTCCTCGACCTCAACGTAAAAGTCAGCAAAGACTGGCGCGACAACGAAGCCGAGCTGAAGAATTTCAATTATGAAGCGTAATTTTAATGACTAAAGGCTAAAGACTAATGACTAAAGTTGAACATCAAAAAAACTTTTGTCTTTCGTCTTTCGTCTTTCGTCTTTTTATTATCTTTGCAAATCACAGAAATTTTATTGATATGAGTAATATAGTTGCAATAGTAGGAAGGCCTAACGTAGGTAAATCAACATTTTTTAATCGTTTGGTTCAAACACGTCAAGCCATTGTGGAAGAGACAAGTGGTGTAACTCGCGACCGTCATTATGGACATAGCGACTGGAACGGCAAATCATTTACAGTAATCGACACTGGCGGTTACGTCGTTGGTTCTGATGACATCTTTGAAGAAGAAATCAGGAAACAAGTTGACCTCGCCATCGATGAGGCTGATGTCATCATCTTCGTCGTTGACGGCAAAGAAGGCCTTCACGTTCTTGATGAAGACGTAGCTCTGATATTACGCCGTTCAAAGAAAAAGGTATTACTCGCTGTCAACAAGACTGACATTCCTAACAAGGAAAGCAACATAGCCGACTTCTACGCTTTAGGCCTTGGCGACATCTTCGCTTTCTCAGCAATGACAGGAACAGGAACAGGCGAGCTCTTGGACGAAGTCGTAAAACATCTTCCTAACGACACTACAGAAGATTACGACGGTCTCCCTCGTTTCGCTCTCGTTGGTCGTCCTAATGTTGGAAAGTCATCTATGATTAACGCATTCCTCGGTCACGACCGTCATATCGTAACCGACATCGCAGGAACGACACGCGACAGCAACAACACTCGTTTCAACGCTTTCAATATGGACTTCGTCTTGGTTGACACAGCAGGTCTCCGTAAAAAAAGTAAAGTCTCTGAAAACATCGAGTTCTATTCTGTAATGCGTTCAATCCGTGCCATCGAAGAATGCGACGTAGCAGCTCTCATCATCGACGCTACACAAGGATTCGAGGCTCAAGACATGAACATCTTACGTCTCATCGAGAAAAACAAGAAAGGTCTCGTCGTCATCGTAAACAAATGGGACTTGGTTGACAAAGACTCCAACACTCACCTTCAATATGAAAAGATGATCAGAGAAAAGACAGCTCCTTTCACCGATTATCCAATCATATTCACATCAGCGATAAATCGCCAAAGAACATTCCGCGTACTCGAAGCTTTACATCAGGTTTATGAAAACAGAGAACGAAGAATATCAGTACGCGAGCTCAACGACACAATGTTGGAAATCATCGCTGCACAACCACCACAAGTGGCATCAAGAAACCGTTATCTCAAGATAAAATATATCACACAATTGAAGAGTCCTACTCCACAGTTCATCTTCTTCTGCAACTTGCCAAAAGACGTCAAAGAATCATACTGCCGTTTCTTGGAAAACAAAATCAGACAGAACTGGAACTTCAACGGAGTGCCAATTCAATTATTCTTCAGAGAAAAATAATTTCAATTAGGAATGAGGAATTAGCAATTGAAACAAAATAATTCCTAATTCCTAATTCCTAATTCCTCATTCCCAATTAAAAACATGGAAGAACTAAGAATAGATAAATGGCTTTGGTGTGCGCGTCTCTTCAAAACGCGCACTCTTGCTGCTGATGCATGCAAAGGCGGCAAAGTCAAAATCAGCGACACTTCCATAAAACCTTCACGAGAAGTGAAGATAGGAGAACTCATACAAGTACAGCTCGGACAACTGCATAAAGTTGTTGAAGTGAAAAGCATTCCTAAAAGCAGAGTCTCTCCTAAACAAGTTGAAGACGTCTATATCGACAGGACGCCAAAGGAAGAATACGAAAGAATAGAATTCATCCACGCCTATAAGGTAGAATATCGCGACAGAGGTTCGGGACGTCCAACCAAGAAAGACAGAAGAGAGATTGATAAAATCAAAGAGTTTTAAACTAAGACTTTAGTCATGTCAACAGACAACAGATAACGGACAACAGACCTTGGGTATGCTATTGATGCTGAACTAAGAACTTTAAAGTCATTTTTTAACAATTTCTAAACAAACTTTAGTTCTCTCATAATGTTTTTAAGTCAGACTAATTTAAACTTAAAAAAACAACATTATGAAAGATTTCAATTTCAGACATGGAGACGCCAAGAGTGATGTATTTGGAACAGACGCAATGGCCAATCCATCACCAGTTGATAGAATTCCAGAAGGGCCTACAACACCACAAGTAGCATATCAGATGGTTAAGGACGAGACATTTCCTCAGACACAGCCACGACTCAACCTTGCCACCTTCGTCACTACATATATGGATGAATATGCCACCAAATTGATGAACGAAGCCATCAGCATCAACTACATCGATGAGACAGAGTATCCACGCGTAGCGGTAATGGGACAAAAATGCATCAATATCCTCGCTAATTTATGGAATAGTCCCGAGACCAACAAATGGAAGACCGGCGCACTCGGTATCGGCTCATCCGAAGCCTGCATGCTTGGTGGCGTAGCAGCATGGATGCGTTGGCGCAAGAGAAGAATGGAACAAGGCAAGCCTTACGACAAACCTAACTTTGTGATTTCAACAGGATATCAAGTTGTATGGGAAAAATTCGCTCAGCTCTGGCAGATAGAGATGAGGACAGTGCCACTCACAACAGAAAACCCAACATTGGATCCTAAGAAGGCCATCGAGATGTGCGACGAGAATACCATCTGCATAGTCCCTATCGCAGGCTGCACCTGGACCGGTATGAACGACGACTTCGAAGCCATCGACAAAGCCGTTACCGAATTCAACAAGAAGACAGGCAACCAACTATGCATCCACGTTGACGCCGCATCAGGAGGCTTCATACTTCCATTCTTAAAGCCACATATCAAATGGGACTTCAGATTAGACAACGTATTGTCAATAAGCACCTCCGGTCATAAATACGGACTCGTATATCCAGGATTGGGCTGGGTCATCTGGAAAGACAAGAAATATCTCCCTTCAGAGATGGCTTTCAGTGTCAATTACCTCGGCGCCGACATCACACAGGTAGGACTCAACTTCTCACGACCTGCAGCCCAAGTCCTGGGACAATATTACCAATTCATCAGATTAGGATTTCAAGGATACAAGGCAATTCAACAGAACTCGATGGAAATCGCCGAATATCTTCACGGCGAGATAGCAAAGATGCCGCAGTTCAAAAACTACAGCTCAGAACTAGTCAACCCGTTGTTCATCTGGTCGTTGAATCCTAAATACGATAAAGTCGCCAACTGGACCTTGTACGACTTGCAATACAAGTTACAACAAAACGGCTGGATGGTTCCAGCGTATACATTGCCGAAGGATTTAGAGCAATGTGTTGTCATGAGAATTGTCTGTCGTCAAGGCTTCAGCCGCGACATGGCCGACATGCTCCTGACCGACATCAGGATGGCAGTCGCCGACTTGGAAAAACTAAGCTACCCTACACAGTCACGCGTTGAAGTCAACAAAAACATCCATCCTAAACAGAGCTTCAACCACGGCGGAACAAAGAAGCACTAAGGCTAAAGTCTAATGACTAAAGGCTAAAGATAAAACCTCAGAATATCAAAAGTTCTGAGGTTTTTGTTTTTTTGATGTTTTGATGTTTACAATAAAAAAACTTTGCGTTTCTCTGCGTCTCTGCGAGAGATAGTTGTATTCTCAAAACCAAACAAATCATATATAATTTCACAAATTAACACACATAAATATTTTCCATAAAACACAAATCATTATAAATAATTTATATCTTTGTAGCACCATTTTACCGAAGCTCGATAGCGGGTAGGGTAAAGGGTGACATAATGATTGCGTCTACTTGACGCTTTGTTTTGACGTGTCAGAATCTCGCAAATTATGATATCAATCTAAGTCAAAAACAAGGCAACGAAGGAGATTGCTACGGGTATGTTTATACGAACATACGCGCTTTGCGTGTGTTTTGTCGCATATTGCGTGGGCTTCGGCGTTGCTCGTTTCGACTTAGGAGGCAATGCGAGAGCCTTGATGCGTGGAACGGGCATGGAAGTTTCACGCTTTTTTTATGTCTGAATTACAATTAACATTAAAAGATTTACTAACCAAAACATTAAAGTAATGAAGACATTAAAATTTTTCTCATTGTTAATTTGTATGATATTATGCGGATTGACAGCAAATGCGCAAAACGCTAAAGAAATCACAGAAGAACGCAAAGCAGTTCAAAAAATGGCGAAACAAGAACTTGCAGCCAAAGTGGACAAAGCCACTAAGAAAGAGGCAAAACGCCTCGCAAAAGAAGGTTGGGTAGTTTCGATAGGAGCATTACCATTGGAAAAACAATTGCAACGTTCGTATGAAATGGAATATCAATACGATGATTTAGGATTTCCAAAATTCATTATGGCAAACGCACAATCTATCGCAGAGAACTACGATGCTGCCAAAACTGTTGCCACATCTCTTGCAATCACCAACCTCGCTGGACAAATCCAAACTGAAGTATCTGCTCTTATTGACAACAATGTCGATAACAAACAACTATCAGCCGATGAAGCCGCAAGTATTACCGAGACTTTAATGACTAGCAAAAGCTTCATTACTCAATCTATCGGACGTACTATTACCGTAGTTGAATGCTATAGAGTACTGCAAAACAAAAACCGCGAGGTAATGGTTCGTATTGCATACAATGGCGATATGGCCAAGCAAGCTGCCAAGCAAGCAGTTCGCGAAGAATTAGAGAAAAAGGGAGATAAATTAGCAGAACAATTAGATAATTTATTAGGTTTCTAATGAGATACTATATTTCCGTCATATTTTTATTTATTGCATTTACTTGTTATTCACAGAAAACCGTCGAAG
>JAZUCH010000046.1:0-2417 GCA_045639025.1 Bacteroidales bacterium | reverse complement strand
GGGGTATGGACAATGGAAGATGCGACATCGGAGGCTATAGCGATGCAGCGCAGGAACTTACTAAGAAATTTGCTAATACCACAAGAGGAGGTCAAATAGGTGTTGCTGACACTGCGCAGATTAAACCTATGATTTGGGATACGGAATATGCTGATATATCAGCTACAGAAAAACTAAATGAGGAAAATTGTAGTAAATATTGGCTGTTTTATGAACGTGTTCATAAAGATGATGTCTCAACACATTGTATTGATAACATAGATTTGAATTGTTATTGTAGAAGTATTAATCGCAATATTGTTTTAGAGACGGCTTGTTTCCATTATTCCCCTAAACGTAATTCTCCTTATAGAGAAGTTGAAATAAAGTGGGATTTCAAAGCAGTAACAATAGACAGTTGCGATTTGTATCACTACGCACATATCTATTATTATAAATTAGGATATCCACAATAATTTATAAACATAATTATTATGAAAAAATTATTTATAACCTTCATCATGCTGCTTTCATGCGGCATGATGTTTTCTCAAAATGAATTTGAGTATATTTATGGAGATGGTGTAGGTATTGGTGATTACATAATAATCACAGATGTTTTTGAAAAGGACAATGGAGATTATGTAGTATTTGGCTACGTTGGAAATTCAATGTATTTCGGACGTTTGTCTGAAACAGGTGAGTTGTTGTCGGAAATGACTTTTGATAATTATGTACCTGGATATAATCCATATAATACTGAAGGTGCTCCAATTGTACATGATAGCAATGGAAACTTTTATACTTTTTTGGTGCAAAACCCTCTGCTGGATGCTAATAATATGGGATATTTCGATTCCAAGATTGTCATGAACAAACTGAATGAGAATCTGGAAGTCGTCTATTCAAAAGAAATGATAATACCTTTAGACACGACAAATCTCTGGGATGAGTCAGGCTCGATTTATAGTTATCCTATGATAGAAATAGGATCTGTACTTGACAAAGGCGACGGTTTCGTCATCTGCTATGAAAAATATCAAGCGGAAACAGATACTCAATATAACCATGATGACATTTTCGATAGTACGTTCCTTATTAAAACTGATTATGATCTCAACATACTTAAAAGCGGAAGTATTGAGCATTCTGTATGTAATAGTATGAGACATAGAAACCATTTGTTATATGATGAAAGTGATGATGAATATCTATATTATGTCAGTTATAATTGGGAATATGCTAATGATAAAAAAGGATTTTATTTATACCGTTTTGATTCTGATTTCAACTACATCGGTGAACATTATTTGGCAAATACTAATGGTCAAGGAATGCACACTATCCAATATAGAGACAGTGATGGTTCTGCTGATGGAATTACATTGAAACGAACAGGTTCAAACACTACGATTATGATGGCAGGGGCACAATGCCATCATGTCACAAATGGCAATCCACCAATAGATAGTTATACGGCTGCTGTATGTTTGGTGATGGACGATGAGGCAAAGATGCTTGACAGCATAACATTCGGAAGAGCTGAATCATCTCCTGGTAACAGAACTTCTGTTCCTTTTGCCTGCTCCATAGACTGGGTGGATGAAAGCAGAATATTTATCGGTGCTACGCCTAATTCATTCTTTGCTGATATGTTGTATAATAATGAATATCAGTATCTTGTCATAAAAATGATTGACAAGGATTTGAATGTCTTAGACGAACTTTATTATGATTTTGGTGAGACCTCCAGCTTATGGACAACCACGCTTAAAGCCACCAAAGACGGCGGTTGCATGATAGCTGGTCATTACAAGGATTTCGGGAAAGACCCAGACGAAGACATCTATTATAATTTCATTAAGAAATTCCCTCCGGAAGCATTTCTCTCCATCGAAGAGGCTCACGCCAATGACTTGAAAGTCGCTGTCGCTTATCCTAATCCTGGCGGAGATGTGATGAACATAAGAACCACATTAAGAGATTGTAATCTTACGGTCTATGACATGCAAGGAAGAATCGTTCATCAGCAAGAGATTACGGATGATGTAACGAGCGTTGATGCTTCAAATTGGCTGAGCGGAACATACATTTGGAAATTGAAAACTGAAACTGGAAAATTGAAAATTGAGAACGGGAAATGGATTAAGTGAAATTGATTGTTCTGAAAATGGAGAATCAGCCGTCTGTTGTATGCGACAAGCAAATAACAGACGGTTTTTATTTTACGTAAAATCGAAAATTAACGACCTATATATGTCATTATATATCACATAAACACCCTTGAAAGAGAGATGTTATGTGTAAAACGTGTGTAAGTCTTCTCTTTTATATTTGTTAGCTATCAATAACATAGATTCCAAAATATAAATAACTTGTGTAAATTGAATGTAAAATTTAAAGTTATAGTGCTTGATTGAATAAGTTTGCATAATCTC
>JAZUCH010000045.1:0-65602 GCA_045639025.1 Bacteroidales bacterium | reverse complement strand
ATCTACTGTTCTTCGATCAAGCAGCGAGAGCGTAAGTATTTTCGCCAATTAATTTTTTGCAGTCAAGATTTATGAGCGTCACTGCGAGGCTCAGCATGCTTACATGACCATTCTACAAGCTGTCAAAACCGGTCAACCCCAAATTTCAATGAACTTTCTTTTGGTCAACAGTCAACAGACAACGGTCAACTGTCTTTGTTCATTTTTTAGACATTTTATTGTGTTTCAAAAATGAGTTTGCAAAGTTACACTTTTTCTTTCATATATAAAAGAACAATATTCAAGAAGTTTTTGTTTGAGAAGACTAAGGGCGAAAGGCTAAGTATTATGGGCAAAAAAACTCGGCCGTTGATTTTAACAGCCGAGAATTTCTCGTTTATATATTTTTTAAGATCGTTCAGTAATGATTTTCTATCAATCATCTGACTTTCTCCCCCTTAATACTGCAAAAGCTACAAGAAGTAATAATCCGTTTCCAAGAGGGACTTCTTCACACGAATAATCTCCATTATATCCATGTGAGCCTGGCAATAATGGCATTTCCATGCCCCAACCATTATCTTCTCTATATTCTGAATAATTTGATGTAAAGAATCCGTCTTTTTGTGCAAACAAAGAACTACATCCTAATATCATTATAAATATAGCTGTCAATAATTTCTTTTTCATAACACAACTATTTTTTGGGTTTTTACTTCATTTTCATTTACGCAGCGTACTATATATGTAGATTTTTTCAATCCACATATATTGATTATTCCATCATGATTTTCTTCTGTAATGACGGTTCTTCCCATCATATCAACAATTTGAATTATTCCTTCTGCATCGATGATTAATTCTTCTCCTGATTGATACGCGAAATGTCCGTTATCTGTTGACTGTTGGCTATTTCCAAATTTCAAGATAAAACGCTCTTTATCATCATTGCTTCTTGATGTAAAAGTATAGTCTTCTATTAAAAGATTAGTTTCAATGCCAGTCATGCGGTCAACTAAAATCACATTGTCGAATTCGCCACTAACATTAACATTGATTGTGTATTTACCCATTTCTTTTGCATCAAAACAAAGAGGAATCTCTTTCAATTCTGCATCGCAATTGAAGATACCATAACGAATGTTGTCATTTTTCACATAGACATTAGCGACATCTGGATTTATATTTTCAATTTTAGGGAATCCTATACTTTCATTTTCTCCAAAACGAACTATGACATTATCTGAAGCTCCTTTACCCGATGCGATGATATTGATATATTCATAATCTGCACTTCTTGACTTTGCAGATGCGATATATTCAAGAGCAGCATTTTTTCTGCTTGCACAAACGAGGAATCCTTCTCCCACCTTAATATATCCTTCTACATTATAAATATATGCACCTGTATTGGCATCCAATGTAGCAAAGCCATCCTCTATTCTGTAGGCATCCATCAGTTCCCAATCGATATCAAAGCTGAAAGGATTACCAAGAAGATAGAAATTAGCCCACTCATTGTTGGAGTTATAGCTTATTCCGAAATCGAAATATTCTGTCTCATTATTAAGAGTTCCTTGGAATGTAGCAACATTTTGTTTTTCGTATGAAGCTATATAACCGATACCAGAAGTGAATGTATCTTCAAAGTCATTATGGTTTTTATAGTTAACCCATTGAAGGTCTTCCTCTCCATCAAACTTATATAAGTCATAATCGCCTTCTGTTGAAACAAAGCCTTCTGTCGCAGCATCAATCATAGGAGAAGAAATAAACTGCCATCCGCTCACAGGATTGTTCCATGAACTCGGATTGACGATGTTCTTCTTGAAAGTGGCAGCGACATCTTCATTGGTCTGTATAATCTGACCGCCGTCTTCTATTATCAAAGCGTCGTAATCTGTATTTACCAATTCTCCTGTCACATTAAAAACTCCTCCATTTTGAATTGTGATTGACTTACCTTCATTTATCGCCAAAGAATTTACAGTTACTTCTTCAGAAATGAAAGCGTTTCCGTCTATGACCACATCGTCGGTTGCAGTAGGCTTGATTGAATTGAGCCAGTTAGAATTTTCGCTCCAAGAGCCGTCACCGGTGAAGGTGATGGCTGGTGTTGGAGTTACGAAATTTATCACGTAAGGATTGAAAGCGTTGCCTTCTGTTCCGTTTGCATCGAATGTAAGTATCTGCTCGCAAACCAAGTCGGACACTGTATTCGTATTATGGTCATACAATTTAAACGACAACTCACAGGTCTCGTCAGAATAGATTGTAAGGTCGTAGATGTATTTGCTCACCAATGGAGAAAGGCGAGGCAGAGCACTGCCTCTCAATTCTTCTCCATAGAAAACTCCTATTTCAAGCATGGCATCTTGTTGCTCAACATCGTCTATATAAACTGATGCCGTAACGTTCATGTTTAATTCGTATGCCGATGGATTCACTTTCCAATAGTTCTCGGCACAATGCGCAAATTTAGCAATCATAATGATGCCTAATGTTACAAAAAACCTCTTCATTATTTTACTATTAATTTGTTATAAACTATTGTTTTACCGTCGAAGGTCTTGACGATATAAATTCCAGATTCTCTTATACCTTTAATTCTGTCGGTATTTTCATACGATTTCACAATCTTACCTAAAGAATTTATCACTTCAACCTTTTCATAATTTTTATTAAGATAGATTGTCTCTTTCTTGTTTACAGGATTTGGATAAATGTTATCGGTCATTACAGGCTGTTCATTCTCTTCAACATCTACTGTAGAATAATCAATAATGTATGGATTGTTCATATCACCCATTATAGCATTCATACTGAATGTAAATGTCTCAGCCGACTGAGGATATTCATAATTCAAATCTGTGTCATACATTCTGAATGTGAGAGTTTCATTTCCTTCTCCATAAACCGTCAAGAAGAAAATATATCTATCAACAACTTCTTTATAAACGGCTCTGGCACTACCACGACATTCTCCATTAGCAAAGACTCCTATCTCAATATTATCCGACTTTTGCTCTACTCCATCAATTGAAAGCACAGCAGTGATGTTCATATTGTTAGGATACTTGTTCACGTCAGCTTGCCAATGATTGCCATCTGTTGTGATATTATTTACCTTGGCCTTTCTCACATACGACTTAGAATATGTCAAGGTCTTTTCTATAGTATCATTGTTCTTGTACATATAACCCTGACCTGGATCTAATGTCAACAATGAGCCATCCCAGCCGTAACCTTCATAATATGTGGCATAACCTGTCTGCGACTTGATGTAATCGCCGTCTTTTGCTTTGAAATCTTTAAGACTTCTTGCCAAGGTTTGACTCTTGTCGATAGGATAACTTATCCAGTTCCAACCTGGTTTTAATGTCATCTTTGTCTGTGATACGTAGCTTATACTACCATCCATCATAAGGTAATGTTCTGCCGACATATCAATCATATACATATTCTTGTTATCGACTTCGGTGAGACTTCCGTCCCAAATGTCGTAGTCCTCATAATATGTAGCGAACTTGGTTTGTGACTTAATAATCACTCCGTTTGTATTCAAGCCGTCAGTGAGTTTTTCGTAACCGCTTTCACGACGCACATCGATGTATGTAGAATACCAGTTCCATCCTTTTTTGAGCATGGTGTAATGTGCGTCGGCAGGACCGAATACAGCGGTAAGATTTCTGTCGCATTTAATATTGAAACTATATTCCACTTCTGTAGATGCGATGCTGTCGCTTTCCAACCAATAAAGGAATACATAACCTTTGTTTTCGTCTGCAACAACATTCACAATTTGGTCATGCTCATAAATACCGGATCCGCTCACCGTTCCCATCAGACTATCCTGAACAGCAAGTGTAACTTCATATTGATTTATTGCAAATTGTGCCATGATGGTGGTATCTTGTGTGAGATGAACTGTTCGAGGATTGTCGTTGACGAA
Organism: Bacteroidales bacterium; assembly: GCA_045639025.1. GTDB lineage: Bacteria > Bacteroidota > Bacteroidia > Bacteroidales > F082 > Limimorpha. Next base: position 61,671 of record JAZUCH010000045.1, on the reverse strand, counting down.
ATCGTTCCATTGTACGAAGTGATATGCTTCTGAAGGAACAGCCTCTATCTCAACGTCGCTGTTTTCGACGTATGTTCCCGAACCTAACACTTTGCAATCTTCGTTTGTCGTATATGCTACAAGTTCGTAATAATTCAAGGAATCTAATGTGAATACATATTCCGATTCAAAAGCCTTTGTCTCGTTGTTGCCTGCCGAGTCTGTTGCCATGACGAGATATTCTGAGTTTTGCAGACTTTCGAGTTTCATAGTATATGTATCTTCGAAGATGCGAGTCTTGAGAACATCCCATTCCATGTTGGTGGAATCGTTGCGATGGTAGAGAGTGTGATACCATACGCCTGAGCGCATATCTTCTGAGTTGAAGACGAACTTAAGACTGTCGGCAAACGGAATCACCTCTTCTATCTGTGAAGTTGGATTTACAGCATCGACGATGTTTGTCCATGTCGGTGTCACGATTGCAGCTTCAAGGTCGAAGACAATGCAAGCTCTGTTGCTTATCTCAGTGCCGTCGTCGAAATAATCTTTAAGTCTGACGCTATAGTTCAACGTACCTACGCCGTCGCCGTAATAGTTCACCGGCAAAGCACCTTGGTCAGGGTCTGTTGAAGGTTCCATCGTCATCGGGTCTAATGAAGATATAGTCCATTTGATGATACCAGTCTCGACATCATATTCCTGCTCTATCTGAGCGATTACGTTAATCTCCGGACGCAGGTCTAATGTATAGACGAAGTTCTGTTCACCGTTGAGGTGTAATATCTTCTCGCCTATCGTCACGCCGTGAGCCGAGAACGAAGCGAGGTCGAAGCGGTTAGCGTCTAAGGTATCCGTCACCACTATTGTATGAGCGGCAGCATTAGCAAGAGTAGTATCGTTTTCAAATTCTATCTCATAGTTGATCTTCTGAATCTCCTGACGCATGAACTTGCTTCCAGACTCAGCGGTATAACCATAGATGTCGTTAGGGTCAAAAGAATAGACAGGATTAGAACTACCGCCTATTGGAGGATCTACTGGTGGACAGTTAGGTTTCTTTTCTGTAAATGCTTTAATACAATCATATATGACAATACCATTCCCTGAATTAGAAATTGCAGATGATATATTAGCAATTATTTCTTTTGTTGCTTCAAATGCTTCAAACTTTCCAAACCATCTTTCTAATATTTTTCCTACACATGCAGTTGCAGTTCCAACCCATGAATTAACATTCATTGTTTTATGAAGGAAATCATCAATATCACCATCTCCCTCACATAAAGTCGCACTAAAATTGGAATTCATAATTGACAATGCTCCACAAATACAACCTGCAACTTCTACTGCTACTGCAGATGGTAAATTCGCTGCCGATGTTACTATACCAGCGATATCTAATATTCCGCATACAACATCAATATAACATGAAAGATGATCTTTCACACAACAATAACTATCCTTAAAACCTCTTGTATTATTCAATGTCAAAGGAGTTATTATTTCAGGTGTTGACATCCAAACATCAACAGGTTTCATATACCCTCCCTTCAGGTCAACACTAACTTTAATAGTTTTAGTTTCATTAGGAGCAAAATTTGCTATAAAATAATTACTCCTAACAACTATAGGTCGTCCTGTCTCTTCATCAACAGAATTTAATGTAAGAAAATAATATGTATCAGCAATTTCTTCTGCCCAATCTTTATATAACTGTATTTCTTGAGGTGCTAATGAATCAAAATCCATTTCTGAAATAATAGATTTCAAATTCAAACCATCAATATCAATACGAGAAATACCATCTTCATCTGGTGTTGACAGATATAAGTATAAAGGTATAGAATATGCTGACATATTACCTTTATTTGTTATATTATATGTATAAGTAGTAGTCCTCCCTCTTAAAAATGATGATGCGTATGAGACATCTGTGTCGAGTTCTATTTCCTTTGGCTCTTCAACAGTTAAGAAGTTATTAACCCTGATTATCTCATTATAAAAATCTGCAATAAGTTCATATTTGCCTAATGGCTTATCTAAAAAATCAAATGATAAAGTAGTTGTAGTATTTTTCTCATGACCTATGAAAATGCTTTTTATCGTATCATTATTACTGTTAACCAAATAAGCATCAACTAAACTGTTAAAACCGTTGCCTTGTACAGTAACTGTTGAAACGCCTCCATTGCCAATATTCTTAGCATCCCATGCAAGGATAGCATATTTATGAATAAATTGATAACTCACATTCACAGTGCTGCCGCTTCCCATCACATCGTGTACGGCTAAATAGTAATAGCCGTCTTCCCATGCATAACGTCCGCCGTATCTCACAGACTCTTGTCCCGATACGTTATATACTTCTTCTCCCGATGGTGAGAACAATTGCAAACTGCATGCTTTGTCCGACTTGAAAGACAACGAATCGCCTACCTGCGCCATTACCTTAAACCAACGAATTTCGTTTTCTCCTGGCTTCATTATCAGCTCTGAAGTGTTCTGTGCAAACTCATCTGCTACCACTTCTTGCTTCACGCTTTCATCTACGTAGAAATGCGTCCTGTCTATCAAACGATCATCGGTAGCCCAGAAACGGAATGAGATCTCGTTCTTGGCGTAGATGACAGGCTCGCCATCGTTGGCGTCATACTCGAAGCACATACTTCTTATTGGCTGCGTCTCGACAGGAAGAAGTGTCATTATCGAGAGATCTGCTAAAGCAGGATCCATGTCTATTCTCTCTCTATTTTCATAATCTCCATTTAGGAAATATTCCCAACGTTTTATCTTCGTTCCTCCTAGAGGCAGTTTGTAGAACATATAACTGCTCGGCGCGGTATATGTTCCGTTATAAAGCTGAATGTTCACTGTATGAAGTCCGTCGGATAGTTCGCTCACATCTAAATTAAAGACTCCGCTGCCAAGCATTCCGCTTTGCAAAGTGGAATAGTCTCTGTCGAACCAGCATTGATATTGAAGAGGCTCCGTTCCTACCGAAGGAGCGACCTTGATAAACATATAAGACATCGGAGATGACATCATATTTCCTTCTAACATCACATTGACAGTATGCATGCCGTCGGAAAGTCCCGTGACATCGAGCATGATATGACCATTGCCCAAAGCGCCAGTCTGTCTGCCGGAATAGTCCTGATCGAACCAACATTGATATTGAAGATTAGTTCCCATGCCGACAGTATCCTGCTGCATCACGGCAATCTTAATGAACATATAGGATTGCGGAGCTGAATAACTCTTGTTGTTTTGCAGCATCACATTAACAGTGTGCATGCCGTCGGAAAGATCCGTCACGTCAAGCATGATGTGACCATTGCCTAAAGCACCGCTCTGTTTGGCTGAATAATCTTGGTCGAACCAGCAGTGATATTGAAGGTCGGAAACCATTCCGGTGCTGTCGTATTCCATTTCTGCCATCTTTATGAACATAAAAGACTGCGGAGCCGACCATACATTAGAAGTGTCCTTTACGTGGATGTTGAGGAAATGCAGACCATCGGCAAGATTTCCCACATACAAATCAGCCTGCATGATGCTGTCGTTGAATGTGTCGGTGACATGAGTCTCGTACTTATCGTCGAACCAATACTGATAAGTATAGACATTCTGCGCACTGAGACAACAACTAAGCAGCAGGCATATAAACAATATGCAGCGTTTCATTGCAGTAAGATTTGAATATTATTCCTCAACCATTACCTCAATATCTACGCTGAGTTTACCGTCTATGGTAGATTTCTTAGCTACGTTACATTTCTTCACTACCATATAAGAAGGTTTAGTATCAAATGGAAACAAGCCGCCGTGTATACCCACTTCAGTGCCGTCATTACCTAAGAAAGAAGTAGCTATTTCTTCTTTAAGTATGTACCTCTCGTCGATAGAGAAATCATTAGTATTAGTTGATTTAAATGTTTCAAAAACATCGGATAGGTTTTCAACAGTTTTATTTGTGCTGTTATTAGGATTACTCCACACATCATAGCTATAACCATTTTTAATTAAAATGCAGTTAAATGCAATTGCATTTCCATACAAATAACCGCCGTGAGGATTTTTTGCAATGATACTATTATACGCAGTTATATTGCGGTGGGAAGAACTCATTATCAGAATGGAATTTAGCAAAATAGCATCATCATCATACATAACACTATGATACAATACAGAATTTACAATGCTATATGAAGAACGAGAAGAAGAAGAAGAAGAAGAAAAAGATTCTATTATACAATTAACAAATTCAGTATTGTAGCATGAACCATAACTACCATTAATATATAGATAATCCCACCTATTAATAAAACATCTATTAAACTTTGCATTAATAACGTCATAATAAGACACTTCGTTATTGACATTAATACCTTCCATCACTAGATTGTGTATAGAATCATTAGGACTTAATAATTTAAAATCACCTGTAATGATAGTTGGATCAGTCATTGCTATAGAATCCATATAGAAACCTGCACCACGTATGGTAATAGCCTTGGTAATATTGCAAGAATTAAAAGAACCTGATGACAATGTTACAATATCACCTGCCACGGCAGCATTATGAGCGTCAACGAATGCGTTGGATCCATAGAACATGCTAATGGAGTCGTTGTGGTTAAGCGTTGCAATTTGTTGTTGAGCAAAGAGGTTTGCTGCAATCATAAGCATAAAAGCTAATAATAAAGATTTTTTCATTGTTTGTTTTGCCGGTTATATCCCATCGGCGCATCGGTATGTGTTAATGAATTATTATTTATTTGTAGTTTTCAGGTTTATTAATAAAAAAAAGTGCGAACTCTTCTTATTTGTTTATTCTGAGGTATCGCCAAACACCTACAACCACACAAATAAGAAAGTCCGCACATACGCACGAAGCTTTACCTAATTGCAGCAGTGGTTGTTCTTCTTTTTGGCGATTTTCAGAATATCACTAGCAATAAGTAAACACTTACTTTAATATGTCTATTTTAAATTTTTATCTCATTTTTATTCCTGTTTTTTCTATGTGGCAAATGTAGTAAAAAAAGTTTAAAAAAATTAACAATTTTAATTTTAAAAAAAACATCGTAGTACATATACTAAAAAGCATCTTCTTTATTATATTTGCAAACAATTTAACTATTCATTTAATTTAAAATATCATTATGAAAAAATCATTCACTCTTACACTCTTGTGCTTACTCGCTTTTTTCTCAGCTAACGCTCAAGTCGATAACTTATACGTCTCTCCAACCGGATGGGCTATGTGGGACAAATCGGACAACGTCTCTTCTTACCAGATTTACCTAAACGGAGAATTGGAAGCCGACAACATAACAGACTCGTTCTATCAACATGAGAACCTCGTCGATGAACAAGAATATACAACTAAAGTGGTTCCTGTCTATTCTAATGGCAACGGCGAAGCTGCTGAATACAGCTGGACAAAACAAAACTGTGACAACTATCTAGGCGCATCTAACCTCACCGCTGGTCTCATCAATAATGTCGGTTTCATAAGCTGGACATTGCCTGCTATATATAAAGGTGACAAAAACTCCAAAAATGGCTCATGGGTTAAATACGACAACGGCACATACGCCGAACGTATCGGTCTCACCTTCGACGGAACGACTTTCGAACCTTTCAAATGGGCTATCATGTTGCCTGCTTCCGATATGGCTCAATACGCTGGACAAACAATGACTAAAGTATCTTTTTATGACGTCGAGGCTTTCGACGGCAAAGTGGAAATCTACGAAGGCGGCTCAACAGAACCTGGCACATTATTATATAGCCAGGAATTTTCCGGCAGCGGCAGCAACGACTTCAAAGAAATAGAATTGAATTCCGCAGTGGAAATCAGTGGCAACAAAAACGTATGGCTCGTATTCTGCAATCTCAACGGCGCTCAGCCTGCAGCAGGCTGCGCCGACCAAGGCAACCCTAATGGTCGCTTCATTTATCACGAAGGCTATGGATGGCTCGACCTTATGTATGTCTCCGCCCCTGCATACACTTGGATGATTCGCGCTTACATAGAAGAGGTCGAAGAACCTGTCATCAACGAAGTTATCGGCGCAATATTATACCGTAACGGCGAACTCCTCTCTCCACTCGTGACTGAAGAACATTATATCGACCCAGCAGCAAAAAACGGCGACGAATACACCATCAGAGTAGTTTACAGCGGAATGAAAGACGAACTTCACTATTTCATGACTTGCCCTCAGTCTGCAACTATCAACAATGTCGCTGTTGAAGAAAACGAAATCAATGACATCTGCATTTACCCTAACCCAGCAAATGCTTACTTAAATATCGAAGTTGAGAATATGAGTCACATCTCAATAGTCAACACTTTGGGTCAGGTCGTTTATGACAAGGAAATCTGCAACGACAAGGAAGTCGTTGATATGACACAATATAACAACGGTATTTATCTCATTCGCGTCACTACAGAAAACGGAATCATAGTAAAACAAGTTTCGGTGAAGAGATAAGACTACAAGACAACAAGACAACAAGTAGAGACGAGTCAACGTTACCTTAAATTAAACACACGTTGACTCGTCTCTTTCTTTTTTATCCACGAAATCACACGAATCTTCACGAAAGTTTTTTTCTGTGAAAACCACATCACCCCAACAACTTGTAGTCATGTAGTCTTGTTGACTTGTAGTCTTCTTTCTTTGGGCGTTCCGGCTCCGCTTCGCTCCGCCGTCGGGCTTTCCGCTATATCTTTTTCCGCTCCGCTCCAAAAGGATGCCGCTCCAATCCCTAACGCGGGGGAGAATTCTAGAACTCTAGAATTTTAGAACTCTAGAACTCTAAAATTCTAAAATTCTAAAGTTCTAGAGTTCTAAAATGTGGCGTCTTAAAAAAACAGATACTCCCTAATCATAGTATAAAAGAAAAATATCTATCTTTGCAAAAGTTGCTGAATTCCCGAATTCCATATAAGGCCCCGTAGTTCAACGGATAGAATTAAGGATTCCGGTTCCTTCGATCTGGGTTCGATTCCCAGCGGGGTTACTTCCTACTTTTTCAACGAGAATTCAAACCTCAGTCCGCCTTCTTCTCTGTTGCTCACAGCAATGGTACCGCCATGGAACTGAACGGCGTGTTTCACTATGGCGAGTCCAAGTCCGGTGCCGCCCATACGACGTGAGCGTCCTTTATCCACGCGATAGAATCTCTCGAACAGACGCGACAGCTGGTCTTCTTCCACTCCCTTGCCGTCATCTTCAAATCTTATGACGCATTGCTCATCATTATTTTCCATCAATGTGATAAAAATATTCCTGCCTCCTGAATATGCGATGGCGTTTTCCGTAAGGTTTCTGAATATAGAACCAATCAAAGAAACATTTCCATTCATCACAACTTGTTCGTTAAAATTAGAATGTAAATACATACGTTCTTCTTCTGGCATGATATTCAGTTCATCAGCAATCTCATCAATGATATTATTAAGGGTAAAAAACTCCTTTCCAATCAGCTGACTTCCGCTTTCCATTCTGGTGATGAGCGACACGTCTTCCAGGAGACGACGCAGACGCTCGTTGTTAGCATAGCATCGTTCTATCAGTTCCTGTTTTTTCTCTTCACTCAGGTTTATGCCTGACAACAATGTCTCAAGACACACTTGTATCGATGCTACAGGCGTCTTCAGTTCGTGGTTAATGTTATTGGTAAGTTGTTGTTTGATACGTATCTTCTCCTGTTCTTCACGCAGTCTCGCCTCATGAGCGACGTCTCTGTCTTTGACGGTCTGCTGCAGCTGTGCGTAAAGTTTCACTATATGGTTAGAGATGGAACCGAGTTCATCGTTAGGGAACGACTCTGCCTCATCGAAGGCCTCGCCTTTTTCAGCCTTTGCAGCGAATCGGTTGAGACGTTCTATGTTACCGCCAAGTCTTTTAGTGGCATAATACGCCAGCACTCCCATAATGAAACTCATCGCTATCATGATGCTTAGGAAAGTCCAGTCGGCACGCAGCAATTCTTGCAACGATGCAGAATAAGGTATAGCAGTACGAACGATGACATTATCGCCTTTTGTCGCGGAATAGAAGTATTCACGTCCGTCGCTGGCAGACTGTCGCCCGATGAGATAGCCGGAGCCTTTCTTCATGGCAGAACTAACTTCAGGACGCATGCTGTGGTTGTCGAGGGAATCGATGGAGATCATATTATCATATATCACTTCGCCGGAGAGAGAGATAACCGTCACGCGCAGGTCGTCGTATGGCAATTCTTTTGCAGCGACATAATCTTCGCAAGGCACGCCTTCTTCTATTGCTGAAATCAGATGCACGTTATAAAGCTGCAACTGAGCGTCAACAGATTCCGACCTGTATTGTTTCTCGCGCATATATTGAAAGCTCACGAAACATAATATTATAGTCCATGAGAAAGCGAGCAGCATTATAAACAATCGCTTGTGATATGACAACTTAATCGCTGAATCCATAGCCAAAACCTGAACGTGTCACAATATAAGAACCATAGTTTCCAATCTTAGAACGCAGACGTGTGATATTGACGTCGATGGTGCGGTCGAGGACGACGACTTCATCGCTCCACACTCTGTTAAGTATCTGTTCGCGAGAACAAATCTTGCCACGATGCGAGATGAGATATGCCAGGAGTTCAAACTCTTTTCTTGCGAGTTTCACCTCTACTCCATCGACGGTGCAACGCTTGAACTCCAGGTCAAGATGCAGACCGTCAACCTTTAATATATTAGGTTTGTCGGCATGAACGACATTATTCCCTTTGTGTGCGGATGTACGACGCAGCACGCTCTTCACTCTGGCGATGACATTACGCACGGTATAAGGTTTCATTATATAATCGTCGGCGCCTATGTTCAAACCCATTATCATATCGTCCTCTGTGTCGCGGGCGGTACAGAATATAATAGGAATATCGGCAGTCGTGACGTCGGCCTTGAGCATCTTAGCCATCTTGATTCCGCTTATCTCGCCCATCATAATATCGAGAAGGATAAGCGAATACTGTTTCAAATCAAGCGTCAATGCCTGTTCCGCGCTGAAAGCGATATCGACGTCATAGCCTTCATTTTCGAGATTGAGTTTCAAGACTTCGCATAAAGTCTCTTCATCATCGACTATTAAAATACGTTCTGTTGTCATACCTTAATATATAATTGAAGGCAAATTTACACGAAATATCAAAACAAAAAATAAGGTAAAACAAGATTTAATAAAAATGTAACAATTAATTTTTCTTAAATATTTCTTTAACCAAACTCTCATTTTTTCGTAACAACTTTGAAACATCTTACAGATACTTTTGCGGCAGAATTAAGACAAAAAAACTAACATTAAACAACTAAAATTTATCAAAATGAAAAAAAAGAATTTAATCGCAGCAGCAGTTTTAGCTTGCATCGGTATCAGCGCAAACGCACAAGACGTTAAAATTGAAGAGCCTAAAGGGAAGGCTATCGTACAGACATTCGGCAATTTCAATGTAAACTTCGGCGCCGACAATGGCAGAGGTTTCGATTTGGAACGTACATACCTAGGATACGAATATAAATTAGGTAATGGACTTTCCGTAAAAAGCGTAATGGACATCGGCAAGTCTGGTGATGTGTCCGACTTGCAGCGTATCGCATACATCAAGAACGCCATGTTATCTTGGAAGAAAGGAAACATGACATTGAACGGAGGTCTCATCTCGACAACGCAGTTCAACTTTCAGGAAAAATTCTGGGGATATCGTTACATCATGAAATCGTTCCAAGACCAATATAAGTTCGGCAGCAGCGCTGATTTGGGTTTGTCTGTAGCTTACAAATTCGCCGACTGGATTTCAGCAGACGCTATAGTAGTCAACGGTGAAGGTTACAAGAAAATACAGAAAGACAACGGATTAAACTACGGCTTAGGCATAACGCTTACTCCATCCAAAGGTTTCCAGATTCGTTTGTACGGCGGATTGAACGCAAGTGCAGAAGAAGGCAATGAAGACATCATCAATATGGCAGCATTCGCAGGTTATAAAAACGACAGATTCACTATTGGTGCAGAATACAATCACATGATGAACGCTTCATATAAAAAAGGCAACGACCAATACGGATATTCTGTATTTGCCTCGATGAAAGTAGCGAATAACACTGAAGTTTATGCACGTTTCGACGACTTATATTCTAACGACGGATGGAATATCGCTAAAGACGAACAAGCAGCAATTCTCGGCGCTCAATTCAAATTAGGGGAATATGTAAAACTCGCTCCAAACTTCAGAATGGCGATGCCTAAAGCTGAAGGTTCCGACAACACATACGCAGCATATATCAACTTCTACTTCGGATTATAAAGAATATCAACATAAAAATTATTAACCAAAAATTATTTAAAATTTAAATTATGAAAAAAATCTTATTATCAATCGTAGCATTGACATTCGCCATAGCGATGACATCATGTGGAGGCAACACAAACAACAGCGCTCGTAAATCACAAGAGCTCTCCGGAGCTGGAGCGACATTCCCACTTCCTTTCTACAACGTGGTTTTCGAACAATTTGCTGAAGTAAACGGCGACGCTGTAGCATACGGCGGCATCGGTTCTGGCGGAGGCGTACGTAACCTTCGTGACAAGATAGTCGATTTCGCAGGCAGCGACGCTTTCCTCTCCGAAAAAGAAATGGCTGATATGAATCCTGTCATTCACATCCCAACATGTATGGGCGCCGTAGTATTAGCATACAACCTCGAAGGCGTTGAAGAACTCAGACTCACAGGCGAAGTAATAGCTGATATTTTCGCAGGAAATATTAAAATGTGGAACGACGAACGTATCAAGAAACTCAACCCACAGGCATTGCTCCCTAACGAAGCCATCATACCTGTCTTCCGCTCAGACGGTTCTGGCACTACATTCGTGTTCACAGATTATCTCACTAAAGTCAGCCAGATGTGGGCATCAAGATTCGGAGCTGGAAAGTCAGTCAACTTCCCTGTCGGTCAAGCAGCCAAAGGCAATCCTGGCGTAGCAGGTGTCATCAAACAGACAAAGAACTCTATCGGTTATGTTGGTTCCGAATACGCTTTCGCACAAAAGATTGCTTATGCTAAAATTCAAAACCGACAAGGAGAATTCGTTGCGCCATCATCAGCAAGCATATCCGCTGCTGCATCAGGCGAAATCCCTAATGACACTCGTACTTCCATAACCGACTCCGATGCAAGAGGCGCTTATCCAATCTCAACATTCACCTGGATGATTATCTACAAAGAACAAAACTATTCAAACCGCAGCAAAGAACAAGCATCAGCAACACTCGATTTGATTCAGTACATTCTCTCTGACGAGGCACAGAAAATCACAGCTTATGTCCACTACGCACCGCTTCCAACAAAGGCAAAAGAGATAAGCCTTGCTAACTTAAAGACTGTCACTTACAACGGAGAAGCAATCTTACAATAATATATCATGAACGACAAGATATATAAAGCGATATTGTTTATAACAGCATTGATTGTGCCGATAGTGTGCGGGGGCATCGTCTACGCCCTTGTCACCGACGCATACGATGCCTTCGAGCACTTCGGTTTCTTCAATTTTCTCACTTCATCAGAATGGAGTTATACCGAAGGTGATGAACGATACGGAGCATTGCCTTTCATTACAGGAACTTTGATGACGACACTGCTGGCACTTATATTCTGCATTCCGTTCTCGTTGCCTGTCGCATTATTCGTCGGCGAGTATTTCAAAGGAACAAGAGTCGCAGAGATATTGAGTACCGTCACAGACCTTCTAGCCGGCATACCTTCCATAATATACGGACTCTGGGGATTCTACACCTTACGCCCAATCATCATGGCGCTCAACATATCGCCACAAGGTTCAGGCATCCTCACTGCATCTTTGGTCCTGGCAATCATGATTGTTCCGTACGCAGCATCACTCAGCGCTGAATTCATCAAGATGGTTCCCAACGACCTTAAGGAAGGAGCTTACAGTCTGGGAGCGACACGCGCTGAAGTTGTGCGTAAAATCATATTCCCCGTCGCTGGTTCAGGAATATTCTCTTCATATATTTTAGCAATAGGACGAGCATTAGGCGAGACAATGACGGTAACGATGCTCATTGGCAACACCAATAATATTCCAGAATCAATAACATCTACAGGCAACTCCATGGCGTCTATCATCGCAAACCAATTCGGCGAGGCCGACGGACTCAGGCTATCATCACTCATTGCGATAGGACTCATTCTCTTCCTGATAACAGCAGTGATAAATATGATTGGAAAAATGATTATCAAACATGCAAGAATATCTTAATTATGACACATTCTATGACAAAGAAAAGATTAGCGCAAGACAAATTCATGCTATGGACAATATGTCTGCTTGCAGCACTCACCGCCGTGCCTTTGCTTGCCATCTTAGGCGAAGTGTTCTTCCGAGGTTTCAATCAGCTGACATGGTCATTTTTCACCGAGCCGACACCTACGGCATATAAAGCAATGAAAGCCATCGAGGCAGGCGAACCCATCCCGGGAGGCATCGCCAACGGCATCATCGGAACAATGATAATGCTCGGCATGGCAGTCATCTTCGCCGTCCCTATCGGAATATTATGCGGAGCATTCCTGGCAGAAAACTCTAAAAACAAGTTCGCCATGTTAGTCAGTTATCTCACCGACTTACTGCAGGGCACGCCGTCGGTCATCATTGGCATCATAACATATATATGGGTTGTCGTTCCGATGAAAGGATACTCAGCCATCGCAGGCAGCGTCGCGCTTTTCATCATGATGCTTCCGCTTATAATTCGTTCCACAGAGGAGACATTAAAAATACTCCCTGCATCATTAAAAGAAGCCGGTCTGGCATTAGGTGGCAACAAAGCAAGAGTGATGATGAAAGTACAACTGCCTGCGGCTTTCGGAGGCATCTTCACCGGAGTGCTGCTCGCCATCTCACGCGTTATAGGCGAGACTGCTCCATTGATGTTCACAGCATTAGGCTGCTCACTCATTCGTTGGTCCATCGACAAGCCTATATCTGCAGTACCACTATTGATATGGGAGTTCTTCAACGACCCTAATCTTCAGGACCTCATCTGGGGCGCATCACTATTCCTTTTATTATTCGTACTATCATTAAATATATTAGCAAAATATCTAGCAAAGAAATGGAATCAATAAAAACACCAATACTTGAATTCAAGAAGACTTGCGTTTCTTATACCAAGCAGACTATGGCTGTGAAATATGTATCTGCCGCTATCGAAAAAAACACCATCACCGCTATCATGGGGCCTTCCGGATGCGGAAAGTCAACATTGTTACGCGCCGTGAATCTTATGCATAATCTTTATCAGAACATACGTGTTGATGGAGAAATATTGCTAAACGGAGAAAACATTCTTTCCATGGAGCCTATCGAAGTTCGTCGAAGGGTCGGCATGGTATTCCAACGTCCTGCTCCTTTCCCAACTATGAGCATATATGACAATGTATTGTCTGGATTTGCCTTGAACGGGATACGTCTTTCAAAAGCGGAGAAAGACGCCACTGTGGAACGCTGCCTGAAAAGCGTAGCACTTTGGGACGAAGTGAAAGATGTTTTGAATAAGAAAGGTACATTTCTCTCTGGAGGTCAGCAGCAGCGATTATGTATTGCACGCGCCTTGGCCATGAAGCCAGACATACTTCTGATGGACGAACCGACTTCCGCCCTCGACCCTATCGCAACAAAACATATTGAAGAGTTGCTGCTAGAGTTACAGAAAGAAGTCACAATATTAATTGTAACTCATAATATGGGACAAGCAAAGCGAATATCATCAAAATCAATGTTTATGTATTTAGGTGAACTCGTTGAATATGACGACACTGCCACAATGTTCACCAATCCTACAGACGAACGCACCAAGGCTTATCTTACAGGCAAGATGGGATAACACTCCCATTCTTTAACCAAACTCTCATTGTTTTGTAACATTTTTGAAACATTTTCTATGTTATTTTGCAGCATCATAACATAGAAGACAATGAGTATATTACAATTATTTACATTATTAGGAGCATTGGGAATGTTCCTCTACGGAATGAACTTGATGAGTTCGGGATTACAAAAAGCTGCCGGTGAAAAGTTAAGAGGTTTCCTCAGCGCCATGACATCAAATCCTTTCAAAGGCGTCATGACAGGTCTGGGAATCACTTCTATCATACAGTCGTCATCAGCCACTACCGTTATGGTCGTCAGCTTCGTCAATGCAGGACTTCTAACTTTGACACAGGCGATAGGCGTCATCATGGGTGCCAACATCGGAACGACGGTAACAGCATGGATGGTTTCATGGCTGGGCTTCAAAGCCGACATCTCTATCCTTGCCATCCCTTTGATGATATTCGGTTTCCTTTTCTCTAACTCAAAGAAAGACCAACGCAAGAACATTGGCGAACTGATAGTAGGTTTCTGCCTCTTGTTCCTCGGACTTTCCTTCATGAAAGAATCGGTGCCAGACTTAAGACAGACTCCTGAAGTACTGGAATTCGTAACGACATGGTCAGCATACGGTTTTAGCTCAGTATTATTATTCCTCGCTTTCGGTACAGTGTTGACACTTGTTTTACAATCGTCATCAGCGACTATGGCTATCACACTCATCATGTTAAGTATGGGATGGATTCCATTCCCAATGGCGTGTGCTATGGTGCTTGGTGAGAATATCGGCACAACTATCACTGCTAACATTGCTGCGGCAATAGGCAACACTCAGGCAAAACGAGCAGCGATGTCGCACACAATCTTCAACGTGTTCGGTGTAATATGGGCGTTGATATTATTCAAGCCATTCCTCAGATTAGTTGGCTTAATCACAGAAAATTTATTCGGATTGCCTAATCCGGCAGATGCAGACTTCGTAGTAACAGAATCAACATCAGCAGAAGGAACAGCAGCATTATACGGACTTTCGATGTTACACACCTTGTTCAACTTGACAAACACCTTGATATTGGTATGGTTCACCCCATTGATTGCCAAGGCCGTTAGCTTCATCATATCCGCACCGGCAAACCAAGAGAAAGATGTATTCAGACTTAAATACATCACAGCTGGTCCGCTCGAGACACCAGAGTTGTCGGTAGAACAGGCCTTCGACGAGATAATACACTTCGCTCAGATTTCAAAGAATGGAGCAGAATATGCCAAGTCTGCAGTTGAGGAAAACGACCCAACTAAGTTCGAGACATTAAGAGAGAAACTCGTGAAATACGAAGAGATTTCAGACCGTATAGAATATGAAATCGCGACATTCCTCAACGCAGTATCTGCTGCCGAAATCAGTGAGAACACATCATTAAAAATTAAGTCGATGTATAAGATTATCGGAGAGCTCGAGTCGTTAGGTGATTCAGGAGAGACAATCAGCCGTATCTTGTCAAGAAAGAACATACACAAGAAAAAATTCGACAGTGAGTCTATCAAGAACCTCAACACTATGGCCGATGCCGTTATCGCAGCATACGACGTGATGATTACCAACATGACAGCTGCTCATAAAGGAGAGCTCGTCAATATCTCAAACGCATACAATGCAGAAGAGCGACTTAACAATCTTAGAAATAATTTCAGAGAAGTCGTTATTGAAGACATCGACAACGGCGACAAGAACTACCAGACCAGCGTCTATTACATGGACATCATCAACGAATACGAGCGTATGGGTGACTTCATGATTAACATCTCACAAGACCTCGAAAGAGGATTCGCTAAGAAATAATATGTAAGGTTTAATAAATATGTGAATTGAAAAAAAGGAGCGTCAAGCTCCTTTTTCTTTTATCATAACATCGATGGCACCAACGCCGAACTTCATTATAGAAGCCATTCTGTTGCTGGTGTTCTCGTAGTTTTTCAGTTCTTCGATGATGGCATTTTTCAAGACACCGTTACCGACGCCGTGTATGAAAGTCACCTTGTCGTATTCGTTTGTTATCGCGCTTTCCAGCATCTTCTTGAAATAATTGATTTGTATTCTGAAGATATCGTTGCTCGACATACCTAATATATTATCGACCAGTTCGCCTATATGCAAATCTACTATTGCCTCACCTGGAGCAGTCTGATGACGGTCGATTGCCGCTTTTTCCTTGACGAGTTTCTGACTAGGAGCGACAGCCTTTCTTTCACCTTCTTTCATCATCTTGGTGAAGTCGGTCTCTGTTCCTTTAAGAGCGATGAGACTAGATAGGTTTATCATGACAGCCTTTTCTCCGAGCACGCCCGACTCTACATAGCTGCCGTCTTTGAAGAAACGGCTGCTTCTGAATGAGAAAGGAGCATGAAGAGGATGATAGACGAAGTCGGCCTCTTCCTGAGAGAGAATGACTTGGATGTAACCTTCACACCAATATTCGATATCGTCGCGAGATATCGACTCTATCACCACTTTAGAATGAGGTGCGATGCTGCCGTAATCGACGCTGATATATTTATTTTCTTCTTTGATATTAAAACTGTACAAAGCATCGGCTGGAGTATTGTTTACGAGAACAACGTCGAGCAGGCCTGTGAGCAGCCACTGCTGGTCCTGAGGTACGAAAGCGAGGTAAAGACCTTCCTCCTCTGCATTACGACCGAAGCGACGCAAGGCACTCTTGCGAGCAGCTTCCATCTCTTTCTCTTCGATAATCTGTTTCTGCTGAATCTCCTTCTGCGCATTGTCAACAACCTGCTGACGTCTGTCAGGCTGCGAGCGATAATCCAATACAAGGTCGCTCATCAAAACAGGAATATCAAAACCGTCTTCAATAGTCACTTCCACCATTCTTGTATCAATAACCCTCTTCACTGTTCCGCCACCTGTAGCGTTGAGGAAATTCACTTTATCACCTACTTGAAACTTTTCCATTTTATGTTATTTTTAATTTAGTCAAATTTTTCATTTGCAAATTTACCGATTTTATCAAATACATGAAAGATTGTCGCAACAAAAAAATTCCTAACTCATAATTGGAAAAAGTCTGTTGTCCGTTGTCTGTTGTCTGTTGACTTTTTTTATCTTTGCAAAAAGATAAAAATGGAAAGACGTTTCAACAGTTACAACGCATATTTCACCCGTATCTTCGGCGGTCGCGTACAGAAGATAAGCATAGACGCAGGCTTCAGCTGTCCTAACCGAGACGGAAAAATCAGCACAGGAGGATGCTCGTTCTGCCGCAACGACGCCTTCAACCCTTCTTACTGCCGTCCTGAGAAAAGCATACGCCAGCAGATTGAAGAAGGCATCGAGTTCCACCAAAGACGTTACCGCAGAGCAAAGAATTATCTCGCCTACTTCCAGCCTTACAGCAACACATATAAAAATGTTGATGAACTTGAGAAAATCTACAAGCAGGCTCTTGAAGTTGAAGGCGTAATCGGCATCGTCGTCGGAACACGCCCCGACTGTATCGACGAAGAGAAACTTGCTTTGTTAAGAGAAATTAACAAGACACATTACGTCATGATTGAATACGGCGTGGAATCGGTTTATGACGAGACTTTGAGACGCATCAACAGAGGTCACGATTTCGAGACAGCGAAAAAGGCAATCTGTCTCACTCACGACTACGGACTTCCATGCGGCGGCCATTTCATCTTCGGACTCCCAGGAGAGTCACGCGAGATGATGATAAATGCAGCCGACATTATCTCAGAGCTGCCTTTGACAACAGTGAAGTTCCATCAGCTACAAATATTCAAAGACACTCTTATGGCAGAGGAATATCTCAACAATCCTGAGGCATTCCATCTCTTCACTTTGGAAGATTATATCGATTTCGTGATAGACTTCACCGAAAGGCTCCACCCTGACCTTGTCATAGAACGTTTTGCCGGCGAAGTGCCACCTCGTTATCTCATCTCAAAACCTTGGATGAATCTACGCTACGACGAAGTACTTAATCTCATAGAAAAAAGAATGGAAGAACGCGACACCTTCCAAGGGAGAGACTACAAGACCACAAGACTACAAGACTACAAGTAATAGACAATATTATAAATTACTACATCACTTTCAATTTTCAATTTTCAATTTTCAATTTAATAAAGATGTATATAAAATCCAACGACTTATTCAAAGAGACGCATCCTGAGAGGATTTATGAAAAGATACAGAAACCTATCATAATCGCCGATCATCTCCTGACTCCAGACAATATGGGTTCGATGATTCGACTTGCAGATAATATCGGCGCGTCGGAGATGTGTTTCCTTGGCGTCGCTCCTACACATAGTCTCTCCAAAGTCAAGAAGGCTGCGGCAAGCAGCAAGGATAATATAAAATGGTATTATACTGAAGATGACGATATTCGCAAGATTGTCGGCGATAAAAAAATTGTCGCAATCGAGACATCCGACAACGCAGAATGTATTTATGACTGTGAGTTGCCTAGCGACATCGCCTTCATCGTTGGAAACGAGAGTCGCGGTATCAGAGAAGAGATTTTATCGCAATGCGACATGATTGTCTATATCCCAGTTCCTGGACCAACTCGTTCATTAAACGTCAGTCATGCCGCAGCAGTAGCACTTTTTGAATGGCAGAGACAAGTCTTGGGAAGACTACAAGACTACAAGACCACAAGACTACAAGCATGATTTATGTTTTATACAAAATAAGAAAGGGCAGCCTGTTAAGCTGCCCTTTCTTATTTAGACTTTAGACTTTCGTCTTTAGCCTTTTGTCATTATTTAGCAACAACAACGCGTTGTAATGCGCTTTGACCTGCATTGTCAACGATGTTGAAGAAGTAAACGCCGTTTTCGTAAGCGCTCATATCAACTGTGTTGTTAGCGTTTTTAACAACGTTTAATAATTGACCAACTGAGTTGTAAACTGCGATATAGTCGATGTTTTCACCTTCAACTACAACTTGAGCTGCTGTTGGGTTTGGATAAACATTGTATTTTTCAACTACGTTTTCAGCAATGCTTTCACCTTTAACTGTGAGTGAAAGAGGAATTTCAACAACTGCTTGATTTGGGTCGTTTGTAACGAATTTAACAGCTGCTTCGTATGTTTGCTCTGGTGTAAGACCGATTGTGCTGAGGTTAACTGTAACTTCGTCAGTGCCGTCGATTGCAATAGAACCATTTGTTTTGTTCAATGTTGCGTAGCCGCCAACTACAGGAGCACCTTCGCAAAGCATGAAGAGACACCAGTTACCATAGTTTTGACCGCCACCGTTTTCTGTGATTGAAAGGTAAGCGCCTTTACCTTGACGATATAAGTCACCGAAGCCAACAACTGCTTGACCTGAGTCTAAACTCATTGTTGTACCGTTAACTGCTGCTGTCATTTCAACTGCTACGTAAACATCGAAACCTGTTAAAGCAACTGGTTCATCGAATTCTACCATTGTGTATTGATTCCAAACGATTTGGTTTTGTGGGAGAACTTTTTCTGCTAATACTTCACCTGGTTTGCCATTAGTTCCAGGACCATAGATACGGAAGATAACATCTGTACCAGCTTCCAAACCTGGAGAAGGATTACCTTGTTGGTCAACCCATTCAAAGAAAGCGTAAGCTGCGCCTGTGATGTAAGTACCCATAACTGAGTTGCCGTATGCTGTAGCTGGGAATAAAGCTGCTACTTCGAAGTTGACAGGTGCTTCTGATTGCCATGTCAAGCCTGAAGGATTTTCAACTGGATCGAGAGCATAAGAAATAACTTCTTGGTTTGAACCGCCTTGACCTACGCCATAGTCAACCCAAGCTGAATATTCACCGATTGATGTACCTTCGTTTTCAATGCTGATTGTAACTGATGACATATCGTCAGCTGCTACTTCTTCATTGATTGATTCTGGGTTGAAATGCAATTCAGCTGCTGTTTCACCACCGATTCTTGTACATTTGAAGTTATCTAAATAATATTCTGATTTAGCTGCGTTTAATGGAGGGAAGAAGTCCATAGCATCGAGTTTACGGCTAGCTGGTTGACCTTGTGCGTCTAAGCTCCATTGCCATTCGAGAACTAATTCTTCATCTTGACCTGGTAATGTGTAATAGTATTGAGCTACGTCAGCGTCTGTGTCAACGTGAAGACGGAAGTGCATCCAGTCGTCATAGATACAAACGATTGTTGCATTTTCGCCACCTGCTTCAACAGCACCAGCACCTGGAGCTTCTACAGTTGCGCTTGACATGTGGAGGTGTGATTCCAATGCCCATGTTGAACCCATTCCGTCAAATTCGTGAAGGATGTTGAAGTAACCATTTTTTCCTGAAGGGATTAAAATGTCGAATTCGAGGTCATAAACACCTGATGATGTTCCGCCGAGTTTAAGAACTTGGTCATTGCCGTATGTCAAATAACCACATTTGCTGCCACCGTATTCAGCTACAACACCGTCTTCTGAACCACCTGGGACTTGTCCCCATGTTGTCCACCAATTGTTGCCTGCTGCTGCGCCTTCCACTGCGATCTTGTTACCAACAGTGTAAGCTTCGAAATTGTCTTCAATCAAGATTTCTACGTCTTGAGCTCTGAGGTTGCCTACTAATAAGAACATAGCAACCAACATAAGTAAAGATACTTTTTTCATGATAAAAAATTTAAATAAAACATTATTATAAATAGTCTAATTTTAAGTCCGCAAATTTAATATTTTTATAGACATACGCATTGTATAAAAACAAAAAAAAAGCGACCTTATAAAGATCGCTTTTTATAAACTTTAGACTTTCGTCTTTAGCCTTTTGTCATTATTTAGCAACAACAACACGTTGTAATGCGCTTTGACCTGCATTGTCAACGATGTTGAAGAAGTAAACGCCGTTTTCGTAAGCGCTCATATCAACTGTGTTGTTAGCGTTTTTAACAACGTTTAATAATTGACCAACTGAGTTGTAAACAGCGATGTAGTCGATGTTTTCACCTTCTACTACAACTTGAGCTGCTGTTGGGTTTGGATAAACGTTGTATTTTTCAACTACGCTTTCAGCGATGCTTTCACCTTTAACTGTAAGTGTGAGAGGGATTTCAACAACTGGTTGAACTGGGTCGTTTGTAACGAATTTAACAGCTGCTTCGTATGATTCACCTGGTGTGAGACCGATTGTGCTGAGGTTAACTGTAACTTCATCAGAAGCACCGATTGCTAATGAACCGCTTGTTTTGCTCAATGATGCGTAACCGCCAACAACTGGAGTACCTTCGCAAACCATGAAGAGGCACCAGTTACCATAGTTTGTACCAGCGTTTTCTGTGATTGATCTGTAAGCGCCACCATTTTGACGATATAAGTCACCGAAGCCTTGAACTGCTTGGCCTGAACCGTCTAAGCTCATTGTTGTACCGTTAACTGCTGCTGTCATTTCAACTGCTACGTAAACATCGAAACCTGTTAAAGCAACTGGTTCGTCAAAGTCAACCATTGTGTATTGATTCCAAACGATTTGGTTTTGTGGGAGAACTTTTTCAGCTAAAACTTCACCTGGGTTGCCATTTGTACCTTGACCATAGATACGGAAGATAACATCTGTACCTGCTTCTAAAGCTGGTGATGGGTTATTGTTAGCATCAACCCATTCAAAGAAAGCGTAAGCTGCGCTTGTGATGTATGTACCCATAACTGAGTTACCATAGCTTGTTGCTGGATATAAAGCTGCTACTTCGAATTTAACTGGTTCTTCTGCTGTCCATGATAAACCTGAAGGATTTTCAACTGGATCGATAGCGTAAGAAATGATTTCGTAATCGCTGCTTGTTTGGCCTACACCGTAGTCTACCCATGCTGAGTAGTCACCGATTGAAGTACCTTCGTTTTCAATGCTGATTGTAACTGATGACATATCGTCAGCTGCTACTTCTTCATTGATTTCACCTGGGTTGAAAACTAATTCTGGAGCTGTTTCACCACCGATTCTTGTACATTTGAAGTTATCGAGGTAGTATGCTGATTCTGCCATTGGAGGGAAGAAGTTCATAGCATCGAGAACGCGGTCAACAACTGCATCACCGAAACTGTCCAAACTCCATTGCCATTCGCAAACTAATTGTTCTTCGCCACCTTCAACTGTGTAGTAGTATTGAGCTTTGTCAGCGTCTGTGTCAACGTGGAGACGGAAGTGCATCCATTGATCGAAAACGCAAGCTACGTCAGCTGTACCGTTGCTACCAGCGTGAACTGTACCGTGACCTGGGTTGTAGTAGTCTGTGTTACCACCGTCGCTTGTGATGTGTAAGTAAGCTTGCATAGCCCATTTTGAGTTAGCGCCAGCAAATTTGTGGAGGATGTTGAAGTAACCTGATTTTCCTTCTGGAACTAAGATGTCAAATTCGAGGTCATAAACACCTGATTGTGAACCAGCGAGTCTGAGAACTTGGTCGTTACCTGATTCTAAGTAAGCACATTTGTTGCCTTGATACTCTGCGATAATACCGTCTTCTGCACTACCTGGAGCGCTTGACCATGTTGTCCACCAATCGTGACCTGCTGCATTTGATTCTGAAGCAAGTTTGTTACCAACTGTGTAAGCTGAGAAGTCGTCTTCTAACAAAACGAAAACATCTTGAGCTTTTACGTTGCCCATGAATAAGAACATGGCAACTAACATAAGTAAAGATACTTTTTTCATGATTAAAAAATTTTAATAAAACATTATTATAAATAGTCTAATTTTAATTTCGCAAATTTAATTCTTTTTAAAGAAAAATGGTATATTTTTTTCAAAAAAAATTTATTTATTTAAACATTATTTATTTTTGCATTTTATTTACAACACATCAAAAAACGATATATTATAAATGACTAAATATCAACATATTTTCTTCGACCTAGACAACACACTTTGGGATTTCGACAGAAGCTCAATTCTTGCTTTTGACAAAATCTTCGAAATATTCACCCTTATTAATTACGGCATTCCTAGCGCAAAGGATTTTCACAAGACATATTTTGACCATAACAACCGACTTTGGGACTTATATAGAAAAGGTATAATCGACAAGGATTTTCTTAAAATAGAACGTTTTCGTCTTCCTTTAAATGACTATGGCATCGCGGATGAAAAACTAGCGACCGATTTGGGTGAGAGCTACACCGACTATGCCGCCCGTCTGGTGGCATTGGTGCCTAATACTATGGAAGTGCTTAATTATCTTAAGGAAAAGAATTACAAGATTCATCTTATCACTAATGGTTTTCTGGAAGTTCAATCCATCAAGATGCAGGCATCGGGATTAGACAAAATGATAGACTCTTCTTTTGTCTCAGAAGTTGTAGGATTCAAGAAACCCGACCATAGGATTTTCCATCACGCAATGAAGCAAGTAGGAGGAAATATAGAAAACAGCGTAATGATTGGAGATGACTTATCCGTTGATATTATTCCTGCCAAAGAAATAGGAATGACACACATTTATTTCAATAGAAAAAAAATATCCCATAACGAAAAACTCGATTATGAGATATATGATTTGATTGAAATTAAGGAAATTCTTTGAAGAAATTCAGAATCTCAAAACCTCAAAACATTATTTAAGTCACCTTTATCTTTCAATCTTGTCGTCTTGTTGTCTTAAATAAGCCAAAACGCTGATTTTACCTTTAACCTTATCGCCTATTTTTACATTGATTTCTGAATCTATTGGGAGGAAGAAATCCACTCTTGAACCGAAGCGAATGATTCCGAACTCTTCGCCTACTTTAGCAGGAGCGCCTTTATCAACGTTACAGATAATACGTCGTGCCATAACACCTGCTATCTGACGAAACAAGACTTCTCTTCCCTGCTCATCTTTAACAACCAAAGTGTTACGTTCGTTAAGTTCTGACGATTTTGGATTTATAGCAAATAATTTCTTTCCTGGATGATATTTATAATAACTCACCACGCCATTGATTGGAAACCAATTGACGTGAACGTTGTATGCCGACATGAATATTGAAATCTGTATTCTCTTGTCGTGGAAATATTCTTTTTCTTCCACTTCTTCAATTACTACGACTTCACCGTCAGCGGCAGAGACTACTGCATCTTTTTCTATTGTCACCACTCTCTTTGTAGGAACTCTGAAGAATGTCAAACTCCAGAAAGCCAACATAGAGCAAACTACAGTTATAGCAATTTGCAACAATTTGATTGGAACAAAAAGATAAAACGAAACAACTATTATTGCTGCTATTATAACGACTGTCGCAATGACACCGTATCCTTTTTTATGAATATACATATCAATTTATTAATGTTAAGTAAATAAAGACAAAAGGCATCGCCATGAATGTTGCGTCGAATCTGTCCAAGATTCCTCCATGACCTGGAATGAGATTACCCGAATCCTTTACTCCTGCATATCTTTTCATCATCGACTCTGTCAAATCGCCGAGTGTTCCAAAAACGACGATGCCCAAAGCGAGGAAAACGACTTGCATGTCATTTAGATAATTATCAAAGAAATAAACGTTAAGAACAAATCTGTTGAGAAGATATGCGAACAACATTGTAAACACAGCGCCGCCTATGCTGCCTTCTATTGTTTTCTTTGGAGATATTCTTTCAAAAAGTTTATGACGTCCTATTGAAACGCCTGTAAGATATGCAAATATATCATTGACCCAAATAAGGATAATGGAGAAAATCAAAAGCAACGAGCCATTGTCAGTCTTAATAAAATAATCGTTATAAAACATCATCATTATTCCGCATGGCAATGCCACAAAAATCATTGAGAGCCAGCAGGCTCCTACGAGTTTTGTATAATCATGTTTCTTTGAAAATAATGCTATCAACAATGGTATATTAAAAAATATTGGTGCGATAAAAATGTTTCCTTCCATTGTATCAGGACTTTCAGCGAAAGCTGCAAGGAAAACGAACAGCATTATCGACATTATCTGCAATGTATTCTTTATCGCAACGCCATCTTGCTTAGAGTAAAGATTTGCGATTTCTGTAGAGCCTATCATCACAACAGATGCCAGCATAATAGCAGCGAACATTCCACCTAAATATAAACATCCTAAAACAACAATGGCAAACATAACACCAAATATTGTTCTCTTCCAGAATTCACCCATTTTTACTTAACGATTTATCAATAATTTAGATTGTGCAAAGTTAATATTATTATCCGAAATATTGAAGTTTTTTTTCTTAAAAATTTATTATAAATCCCAAGCCGTGATTTGTTGCTATTGCTTGTATATCAACAGATGAAATATTACCTATTTTATTATTGAATTTAACGACACCTTTTCCGATGAAATAGCCTAATGCAGCACCTACGACAACATCGGATGTCCAATGCTCTTTACTCGCAATGCGCCCCAAAGAGCATAATGTCGCCATTGAATATGAAGCAAGCCCAACCCATGTCTTTTCAGGATAGAATCCTGCCACCGTAGCAGCCACTGCAAAAGAACGCATCGCGTGACCTGATGGAAAAGAAGTGCTTTCGAATGCAGCGAATGGTCCTAACCATGACTGCCCGTTGTCCGTTGTCTGTTGTCCGTTGACATCCGAAGGTCGTACTCGGCATGTAAGGACTTTCAGTCCGGCAGATGCCACCTCAGCATAGACAAAACTCTGCAATACTGCGAGCGACATATTCCTCAAACGACAGTCCTTATTTATTGCACTAACGACATAAGTACCAGCAATACAAGGAAGTATAAAAATTTCTTTCCCAATGATATTTGTGAATTTGGTAATAGAATTCACATTTTTATCATAAAAATTATCATTTATGAAGTTATATATTTCATCATCATAAACGAATGCTAATGTTGTGGCAGCAGCGACTCCGCCAAAGACCGTCCAGTCTTTCCAATCGTAATGCAAAGGCTGCTCCAGCACCGTCAAACCAGAATCCCAATACGACTTAAAATACCTCTTGCTTAAGAGAGACTCGCACTGCTGGCTGACAGCTGACAACTGACAACTGACAGCTAATAATATGAAAAGTACCCTTTTCAATTCCTAATTCCTCATTAATTTCGCCTCATCCCAAAGTTCGTTCATCTCATCGAGACTCATATCGACGAGCGACTTGCCATTTTCTCTCGCTTTTTCTTCAACATAATTGAAACGGCTTCTGAACTTTTTGTTAGCGACTTCCAGAGCATCCATAGGATTGACTTTTATGAAACGTGAATAGTTGACGAGAGCAAACATCAAATCTCCGAACTCTTCTGTTATACGCTCCTTGTTTTTTTCTTCGCACTCAACTTCTTCTTTCAGCTCTCTTATCTCCTCCTCTACTTTTTCCCAAACCTGCTCTTTGTTTTCCCAGTCGAAGCCAACACCGGCAGCCTTTTCCTGCATGCGATAAGCCTTCACGAGTTCTGGCAATGCATTAGGGACTCCGCCCAACACGCTTCTATTCTGTTCTTTGGTGAGCTTTATTTTTTCCCAATTTTCAGCAACCTCTTCAGCATTATTCACAGAAGTATCGCCGAAAACATGAGGATGACGGACAATCAATTTTTCGCATATACCATTAATAACATCATCGATGGTAAATAGATTACGGTCTTCTGCTATTCTTGAATAAAACACAATATGCATTATTATATCGCCAAGTTCTTTTCTGACATCCTGATAATCTTCATCAACAATAGCCTGGCTTAATTCAAAAACTTCTTCTATAGTCAGATGACGAAGGCTCTCTATAGTTTGCTTCCTATCCCATGGACATTCCACTCTAAGTCTGTCCATAATATCCAATAATCTTTGGAATGCTTCGGTTGAACTTTGGCTTTTGACTTTAGGCTTTTGGTTATTTGTATCCATATTGTTATTCATAATATTTTTTTTGCAAAGATAAGATTTTTGAGGCAAGTAAGAACGTTGTTTTACAATGAGAAGTGACCCCAAAAGTTTTTACTCAAACTTTCAGGGTCACTTCAAAATACCAGATATCTTTATATATCTTCAGTATTTTTCAATTAATATGCTCTTGCGAATATCACGCGGCGTTTTGAAGGCTGACCAGAGTAGATGCAGTTGCCTTCTTCGAAATCTTCGTCCAAAGGAATGCAGCGGATAGTAGCTTTTGTTTCTTCTTTAATTTTTTGTTCTGTCTCAGGAGTGCCGTCCCAATGAGCATAGACGAACATGCTGTTTTCGATTTGATTTTTGAAGTCTTCCCAGGTGTCTACTTTAACAGTTCTTGATTGACGGAAGTCGAGAGCTTTTTGGAATATATTGTTTTGAATTTCTTCGAGAAGATTTGTGATATAATCTTCGATATTATCGATTGTTGCGTTGCATTTTTCGAGAGTGTCGCGGCGAGCGATTTCAACTGAGTTGTTCTCCACGTCACGAGGACCAGCAGCGATACGTACAGGCACGCCTTTAAGTTCCCATTCAGCGAATTTGAATCCAGGTTTTTGAGTGTCGCGGTCGTCGAATTTAACGCGCATTCTTCTGCTTTCGAGACGTTTTTTCAAGTCGGAGCAATAGTTGAGAACTGCTTCTTTTTGTTCGTCTGTCTTGTAGATAGGAACGATAACCACTTCAATAGGAGCGATTTTTGGAGGAAGTACGAGGCCATTGTCATCAGAGTGAGCCATGATGAGAGCTCCGATGAGACGAGTTGAAACGCCCCATGAAGTAGCCCATACATATTCCAATTTATTTTCTTTATTCAGATATTTAACATCGAAAGCCTTAGCGAAGTTCTGTGCGAGGAAGTGAGATGTACCAGCCTGGAGTGCCTTGCCGTCTTGCATCATAGCCTCGATACAGAATGTTTCTTCTGCGCCGGCGAAACGTTCGTTAGCAGATTTGATACCACGGATGACAGGAAGAGCCATGTATTTTTCAGCGAATTCTGAATATACGTCGAGCATCTTACGTGCTTCTGCCAAAGCTTCTTCACGAGTAGCGTGAGCGGTGTGACCTTCTTGCCACAAGAACTCAGCAGTGCGGAGGAAAGAACGGGTACGCATTTCCCAGCGGACTACGTTAGCCCATTGGTTGCACAATATTGGAAGGTCGCGATAACTCTTAATCCAATTGCGATATGTATCCCAAATGATAGTCTCTGATGTTGGACGAACTATGAGTTCTTCTTCCAAGCGTGCGTCTGGGTCAACGACAACACCAGCACCATTAGGATCATTTTTAAGACGATAGTGAGTTACAACAGCGCATTCTTTAGCGAAGCCTTCAACGTGGCTTGCTTCCTTGCTGAAGAAGCTCTTAGGGATGAACAATGGGAAATACGCATTGACATGACCTGTGTCTTTAAACATTTTATCGAGAGCGTCTTGCATGAACTCCCAGATTGCATATCCGTAAGGCTTGATAACCATACAACCTCTGACCGCAGAATTTTCTGCCAAATCAGCTTTACTAACAAGATCATTATACCATTGGGAATAATTTTCTTTACGAGATGTTAATTCTTTTGCCATCGTTATTTTGGTATAGTATTTGTATATTTTTCCGTGTGCAAAAATAAGAAAAAAATCGCATTATTTATAATTTTAAAGACTATAAAAATGAAGCATTTAAAATTTTTAGCCATCGCAGCAGCAGCATTGCTAACATCTTGTGCAACAAACAACAACGTCATTAAAGACGATGCTTATTATTCTCCATATAACAATGATAGCAAATCTGGCAAAGAATTAGTGGTTTCATACGATGGAACATTCAACACCTCAAAGATAAGCAGCAGCTCACAATATGATTATCAGTCATATTATAGCGAAGACGCAACACAAAGTCCAAAAGCCGAACCTGTTTACGAAAAGATAGAAACAGTGACCGATACAAACGGCGTTGTTTACACAACAACAGAAACCTATTATGACGACAGTTACCTCGCACAATCAGGCGGCGGTTATCTCCAAGACGATTACGATTATTATTATGACGATGACGAAGAAGACAGCAACTGGAATACCAGTGTATATTTCGGAATCGGATACCCTTACGGAAGCTATGTGGGCTTAGGTTGGGGTTATCCTTATTATTCATCATACTATTACAACTGGTATTACAACTGGTGGTGGGACCCATTCTATTACAGCCATTACTACATACCTTATCATTATTATCCATATTATCCAGTATTTCCACATCACCACCATCATGGACATGGTGGCGGGCATCACCCTGGTCATGGAGGCGGCATCAACCCACACCCTGGAGGAGGCGGATTGCAAATAGCTGGCAACAACAACATCAGACCATCATCTGCCGGCATTTCAACAAATGGCAAAAACTTAAGACCAACAAGTTCTGCACGTCCATCAGGCAGCGGCATGGGAACAACAATGCCAAGAGTTTCTGCTAACGATAGAACATCAAGCGCTCAAAATAGATACAACAACAGACCATCATCTTCTTCAGGACGCAAGTCTTATACACCTGCAAACAGCAATCGTCAGGTTCGCTCAAGTTCTGAATATGTAAGACCTAACTCAAGCTCTTCTAACAGCAGAAACAGCTCATCTTCTGTTAATGTAAGAAGCAACAGCAACAATATAAGAACCACAACAAACAGTTCTAACATCAACAGGCCAAACAGAAGCTCAAGTTCTACACCAAGAAGCAACAGCTCTAGTATCAGCAGACCTAGCAACAGCAACAGCTCTTCAAGAAGCAGTTCAAGCATCAGCAGACCAAACAACAGCTCTTCAAGAAGCAGCGGCAGCTTCAATAGCGGTGGCGCTAGAAGCAGTGGCAGCGGCACAAGAAGCAGCGGAGCAAGACGATAAAAACCATTTATTATGAAAAAGTTATTATTGATATTATTGGCAATAGTACCTTTCTATGTCTGCGGGCAAAACATCAATGATGTATTCAACATATCCGCAACATATTACCAAGGCACTGCAAAAAGCGCGGCTATGGGTAACGCGATGGGAGCAGTAGGCGACGACTTCTCCTCCATCAGCATCAACCCTGCCGGATTAGGATTGTTCAGAAAAACAACATTCGTTTTCACACCTTCTTTATTAACGTCATATACCAAGTCAAAATATTACGGAGACATAGCCAGCGACTCAAAAGTCAGATTGTCTGTTAACAATGTCGGCTTGGTTGGAACAAACCGTTCTTACGGTGCTCAAGTAAACTGGGCCATAGGCATGAATAGAACCAACAATTTCAACAATCGCATTTATGTTGACGGCTTAAACCCCAACAATTCATTGCTTGATGCTTTTTTCGTTGAAATGCGCGAAAACAACATTTACAACGACAACCTATTGGAGCAATATTCACCAAGCTACATCTTCCCTATTTGGTCAACATGGCTCTTCGATTTCAACAATGACGGTTTTTCAACATTAGTTCCTGAAGGCAATTTACGCCAGCTCAAAGGCGTCAACTCATGGGGCGGAACCAACGAATGGACAGCTAGTTCTAGCATCAATTTCAACGACAAGATTTATCTCGGCATGTCTATAAATATTTGCAATGTAAACAACAGAAAATTAACCGAGTATAAAGAAGAGTTTCAAATAGAAAGAGAAAAGCTGTCATGGATGCAAAAGGAAGAGTTGTCAACAACAGGCGGCGGCATCAATTACAAAGTAGGATTCATTGTATTCCCTGCAAGCTGGATAAGATTGGGCGCATCGTTCCACTCACGTACAATATACGATTTAACCGACAGCTGGAGAACAGAAACAGAATCATGGGAAGCGCTGTTCACAACACCAACATCACACTTCTACTATTCAATGTTAACACCATGGAAATTAGGCGGTAGCGCCGCATTCATATTCGGCAATTTCGGCATGTTGTCTGTCGATTACGAATACATTGACTACAGCTCAATAAGATTGTCTTCCGTCGACTACGATTATGGTTCTTACAATGATATGATTAAAAGCACATTCAAGCCTAGCATGAATGTAAGACTAGGAACAGAATGGCGTTACTTGAACATGTGCTTCAGAGGCGGTTACTCATTCTACGGAAGCCCATACGGAATTAAGCCTCTTGATGGTTATTACAACTATCATAACAGAAACTCTATCTCTTGCGGTTTCGGATATACTCAGCATCCTTTCACTATAGACCTCGCATACGTTTATACATTCCAAAAGCAAGAATATAATTTATATTCGCAATACACTAATTATTACGACGCATTGTCACCAAATGTGGTATATGAAAACTTCAACGCACACAGTTTGGTTGCGACATTGAAATTAAGATTATATTGATAAAAAGAAAGGCTCGCGATTGCGAGCCTCTTTTATATCTAATCATTTGTATCAATCATTGTTGTACATTTCAACGATACCTTTGTCGATTAAGATACGACCGCAGTATTCGCAAACGATGATTTTCTTGTGCATACAGATGTCGAGTTGATGTTGTGGAGGAATCTTGTTGAAACAACCGCCGCAAGCGTCACGTTCAATTTGAACAACTGCTAAACCGTTACGAGCATTCTTTCTGATACGTTTGTATGCAGTAAGAAGACGTTCTTCAATAAGTTGTTCACTTTCTTTTGAACGTTGCATGAGTTCAGCTTCTTCTTTCTCTGTTTCTTCAACGATAGATGACAACTCGTTTTTCTTGAGTTCCAAATCACTTCTGCGTTCTTCGAGACGAGCATTTGTTTCACCCAAAGAAATTTTTATCAATTCTGATTTCTTTGTGCAATCGTTGATACGTTTTTCACAAAGTTGGATATCCAATGATTGATATTCTATTTCTTTTGTCAATGATTCGTATTCACGGTTGTTACGAACATTATTTTGTTGTTCTTCATATTTCTTAATGAGAGAGGTAGCTTCTTTGATTTTGGTTTTATAATCAACGATGTCTTTAGCGAATTTTTCCAACTCTTCATTATATTTTTCGATACGAGTCTCCATACCTGCGATTTCGTCTTCAAGGTCTTGAACTTCAAGAGGCAACTCACCACGAATGATACGGATTTTGTCTATCTTAGAATCAACTTGTTGCAAGCTATACAATTCGATAAGTTTTCTTTCAACAGTGATTTCTACTTGTTCTTCTGTTTCGTTTCTGAATTTATTTTCCATATATCTTTTAAATTAATTATTAAACAAAATAATGAACCGAGTTAGTTTTTACGCTCGAGATTTGGACTGCAAAGTTAGGATTTTTTTTGAGAATAATATCAGCAAATAATTGTTTTGTAAATTGTTCTGTCTCAAAATGTCCAGCATCCACGATAAGTATCTCATTATCAGCATCAAAAAAATCGTGATATTTTACATCTGCTGTAAGATAAGCATCTGCTTTGCAACGTTTTGCGTCATTTATCAAGAAAGAACCGGAACCTCCGCAGAGAGCCACTTTCTTAATAGGCCTGTTCAACAATTCCGAATGACGAATTGCTGGCACATTCAATTTATCTTTCACAAAACTCATGAAATCTTTTTCAGACATTTCATCATCCAAAACACCAATCATTCCACTTCCAATCTGCATGCCTTCTTCCGAATAATTCTGACGAAGTATCTGCAAATCTTTAAGTCCAAGTTTTTCAGCCAAAGCTCTATTAACACCTAAATAACTGTTATCCAAATTAGTATGCATAGCAGCTATAGAAATGTCATTCTTTATCGCTTTAGTAATTATTCTCCCGATTGTATTGTCGTTCAAAATATTTTTCAATCCTTTAAAAATCAAGGGATGATGACTTATAATAAGATGAAATGAGTTTTCTATAGCTTCATCAATAACTTTTTCCGTAACATCAAGAGTCAATAAAACTTTATCAACCAAAGCATTAGCATCACCAAGCAAAAGTCCTGAATTATCATAATTCTCCTGCCAATGCAAAGGCGCAATATCCGTTATATAACTCAAAATATCTGAAACCTTATTCATTTTGAAAATTTTTCGCTAAGATACGATTTTTTTATCGTCTGTTGGTTTGTTTTCATAAAATAATTTGTACATTTGTTGCTTATTAAAACTATGAGGAAATTATTATTACCCATATCATTCATCTACGCATTTGTCTTATTTTTGAGACATAAGCTATATGATTGGGGCATCTTGAAATCTAAAAGTTTCAACATACCCAATATATGCGTCGGCAATCTTAATTTAGGAGGAACCGGCAAAACGCCTCACATCGAATATCTAATAAGGCTTTTGTCAGAAGAATTCAAAATAGCCGTTTTAAGTCGAGGCTATGGAAGAAAGACAAAAGGCTATATCATTGCAAACGACTCTCATAATCACAACGACATAGGCGATGAGCCTATGCTATATCACAAAAAATTCGACAACATTACCGTTGCCGTTGATGAAAACAGATGCGAGGGTGTTGAAAGACTTCTTCAAGAAAAAAATTCTCCTCAAATTATACTTCTTGACGATGCATATCAACATAGAAAGATAAAAGCAGGTCTGAATATTCTGTTAACAGATTATTACAATCTTTATAGCAAAAACAACCTCTTCCCTACAGGAATATTGAGAGATATAAAAATGGCAGCTAAAAGAGCTGATATTATTGTGATTACAAAATCGCCTAAGGTCATATCTCCATATAACAAAATAGATGCAGAGAATTCTTTAAAGCTTCTTCCTCACCAAAAAATATTTTATTCTTATATTGATTATCAAGATTTCAAACCATTCAGCAAAATAAGTTATGATTTTGATATAAAAGAAGCTAAAACTGTACTCCTTTTCTGCGGCATCGCAAATACATATTCTCTAGAAGATTATTTAAAAAGAAAATACAATACAGTATCAAAGTTACAATTCAACGACCATCACGATTTTACAGAAAAAGACATCGATTTGGTCATAGAAAAGTATAACGGCCTTATCGGCAAAAACAAAGTTATTGTAACGACGGAAAAAGACGCTATGAGACTGATAAATTCATCATATATCAATAGATTTGATGAAATTCCAGTTTTCACAATTCCAATTAAAGTCAAATTCCATAGTGAAGAAAATGGAAGCTTCGACGAAGAAATTTTAAATTATGTCAAAAAATTCTATTGATGAATTAAGTTTATAGGTATGCAGGGAGATAAAAAAATTTATTTCATCACAGATTTGCATTTGGGCGTCCCAACTCTTGAAGACAGCCACAGAAGAGAATTGATGCTGGTCAGTTTTCTGGACTCAATAAAAGATAATACTGAAACATTATTCCTCATGGGCGACCTCTTCGACTTCTGGTTCGAATACAAGACCGTTGTGCCTCGCGGCTACGTCCGTCTCCTCGGCAAATTAGCACAATTCGTAGATGAAGGAATACCGGTTCATCTTTTCGCAGGAAATCACGATTTGTGGACTTTCGACTATCTTCAAAAAGAAATAGGAATACAAGTGCATCGTGAACCAATGACAATGACATTGAAAAACAAGAAATTCCTACTCGTCCATGGCGATGGCAGAGGTCCCGGCGACAACGGATACAAATTTTTAAAGAAAGCTTTCGAATGCAAGATAAACCAGTTTCTATTCAAATTCATTCATCCCGACTTAGGAATTGGACTCGCATTGAAATGGTCGCACAACCATAGAGTCAAGAAACTCAAGAAAGAAGCCGAAAGCAATTATTACTCAGTAGTTGAGGAAACACGCCTGTACAAATACGCCCAAGAATGCGCTAAAGAAAATCCCGACATCGATTATTTCGTGTTCGGACATCAGCACAAACCGATGCAATATAAAGTCGATAATGGAGCGACAGTGACTGTCGTTGGCAACTGGATTAGAGATTTCACCTATGCCGTATTTGATGGAAATGATATTAAATTAGGAATGGTAGAGACGTATCATACGACTCAAAAACAATAAACAATATGTCGTTGATGCGTCTAATAAATTAGGAATTATAATAAAGATAAACAAACAACGTTAAAAATAATGGACAAAGACTGTTGACAGTTGTCTGTAGTCTGTTGTCTTTTAATAAAGAACATAAATTAAAAATATAAAAAATGGAAATCACAAATTCTTACATCAAAGAAAACGAAAATCGTTTTTTAGAAGAGTTATTCGGATTGATTCGTATCCCTTCAATCAGCTCACAAAGCGAACATAAAGAAGACATGGTAAAATGCGCTGAATACTGGAGAGACAGCATCTTGGCAGCTGGCGCCGACAAGGCTGAAGTCATGCCAACAGAAGGTCACCCTGTTGTTTACGGCGAAAAAATCATCGACCCAAAACTTCCTACAGTTTTAGTTTATGGACACTACGATGTCATGCCAGTTGACCCAATCGAATTATGGAACACCGACCCATTTGAACCAGTCATCAAAGACGGTAAAATCTGGGCTCGTGGCGCTAACGACGACAAAGGTCAGGCATTTATGCACGCCAAGGCATTCGAGACAATGGTGAAGACAAACACATTGCCATGCAACGTAAAATTTATGCTTGAAGGCGAAGAAGAAATAGGTTCAGGCAGCCTCTCAAAATGGATTGTCACAAACAAGGATTTAGTCAAGGCTGACATCATCTTGGTTTCAGACACCAGCATGATAGACCACGACACACCTTCTATCACAACAGGTTTACGTGGCTTGGCATATTGGGAAGTTGAAGTAACAGGTCCTAACGCTGACCTTCACTCAGGATTGTTCGGCGGCGCTGTGGCAAACCCAATCAACACATTATGCGAGATGGTTGCTAAAGTAATGGACGAAAACAACCACATCACAATCCCTGGATTCTACGATGACGTCATCGAAGCAACAGCAGAAGAACGCGAATTGCTCAACATGGCTCCATATAGCGAAGAAGAATACAAAGCAGGCGTTGGCGTAACAGCATTACGCGGCGAAAAAGGCTACACCACAATCGAAAGAGTCGGTATCCGTCCAACATTCGACCTCTGCGGCATCTGGGGCGGCTACACAGGCGAAGGCTCAAAGACAGTTCTCCCTTCAAAGGCATACGCAAAAATTTCATGCCGTCTCGTCCCTAACCAAGACCATGAAAAGATTTCTGTATTATTCAAAGAATATTTCGAAAGCGTAGCTCCAGAATACGTCACTGTTAAAGTTACACCAATGCACGGCGGTCAAGCTTACGGATGTCCTATCGACTTGCCAGCATACAAAGCAGCAGAAGCAGCATATATGGACACATACGGCAAACGTCCTATCCCAATGAAGAGCGGCGGCAGTATTCCAATCATCTCTGCTTTCGAAAAAGTTCTCGGTCTCAAGTCAATCTTGATGGGCTTCGGCTTAGGCTCAGACGCAATCCACTCACCTAACGAAAACTACAGAGTTGACCACTTCTTCAAAGGAATCGAGACAATCATCGCTTTCTATCAACATTTTGCAAAGATAAAATAAGACAATGTAGAGTCGTATCAATGTTTCCTTTAAAACAAACACACATTGATGCGACTCAAAATAAAGTCCACTGATAAACAAGGGATGCCACGGTGTGACATCCCTACTTTTTTATCTACGAAACATTTTCCACTCTCGCAAAACGCAAAAGAGCGCAAAGTTTATACAACGTTTCTCATTTTTAAACGCCACAATGTGACGTCTCTACAAAAAATCTTAACTCCTCATATCCTCAATTCCTTAGTTCCTTAATTCCTTTCTTTGGGCGTTCCGGCTATCGCCGTCGGGCTTTCCGCTATATCTTTGCTCACTCCGCCTCCGTCTCCGCCTCCAATATCCGTCTCCAACCTCCGACTCCAACATCCGTCTCCAACATCCGTCTCCGCTCGCAAAGGATGCCGCTTCAATCCCTAACGCTTTGGGACTACGGTAACACAAAAAACGTTAATATTTTTTAACGTGAGTTCGATATAAGCAACTAAAACAAAACCAATTGTTTGTCGTGATAATGTTCTATAGAGATAGAAGGTTTCTTTGGGAAGTAACACTATCGCTGCATTAGCGGCATATTGCTTCTTTCCGAAGAAACCATCAATACATGTTGAGTGTTATTGTGATAACCAATTGGTTTTGTTTTAATTGGTTGTAGATAGTCCCGTAGGGACGACAGTTTATAGGCAGGCGGTGAAGTGCGAAGCACGAAACCCCTGCATGACATGTACGTATAAAAATCGAAGCGCCGTAGGTGCGACAGAATATGGATGATTTTTTTCTGTCGTACCTACGGCACTTTGATTGCATTGGTATTCATATTTTGCAGGGATTCCGCTGCGCTCCATCACCTGCCTATGCTCTGTCACCCTTTCAGGGTTATTTTCTCAATTAAATAATAACCACTTGATTATATAATAATTCTTATATCGAACTCACGTTATTTAAAGCTATCAATGTTTGCAACAACACCAAGCAATGTGAATATGAAAAAAGAAGAAAAAAGAAAAACTAAAAATATGGGGAATCAGTATTTTGTCAAGTATTATTTCTGGATTAGCAGTTGGAGTTATTATGTTTTTTATGACAAAATAAAAAAACCGGCTTAAGCCGGTAATTATTTTTTTTACTATACGACCGTCGGGCTCTTTAAATGCCCGACGGAAATAAATCAAATGAATCAAATAAATTGAATGCGTGAGACGTATCAAAATTCTCCTTACGTCGAATTGTGATGCGTCTCTACTTTTATTCTGTGATAGGGCGTACAGGCAAGCCATTGCCACGATAGTAGCCCCAATCCACGTACCCGGACCCATTGTCGAAGTCGAGGCCCCACGCGCGGTCGTCGTTGCCGATGCCGTACGGAGTAGAACACCAATAGTAGCCGTAGTCACCGGCGTCGATGAGCGATGACCCGTCACGGCCGCCCGCAGCAGGAAGGAAGATACAGCTTCCGTTAGGACCTATAACCTTTGCACCGTTTACTCCGTTAACCTGTGTATATTCCCATTCACAGTGGACTACCAATTCCTGCATCTCGTCTTTTGTTGGCATCCTCCAGCTTCCGCCCCAGTTGGCAGTGGCTGCATCGTATTGAGCATTGCCAGAGATGTCAGAATTAATTGTAGCTTCCCCATTATCACACCAACCATCTCCATCTATGTCATTCCAGTGCAGATATGTATCCCAGTCATATTTCGCTTTAGGGCTTGTCTCTCCCCATGCGAAGTAGTCTCCGTAGTCTTCAGGTGCATTTGCGCCAACATTGCATGTTGCCCATTTCTTGCCAGATGGAAGTCCAAGATCAACCCAAGCGTGACCTTCCTCAGGATTCTCAGGTTCCTCAGGATTCTCAGGTTCTTCAGGCTCCTCTGGGTTTTCAGGTCCCTCTGGTTCCTCTGTCACAAATGTCTTTTCATCGCCATAGCCCGTACCAGCTTCGTTGGTGGCGTATGCTCTTACATAATATTGCGTATTTGGCACGAGGTCTGTGAAAGCAATCTCATAGCTTCCAAGTCCGCCTTCTGTGTCCTTTACCCGGAAATCTAAAATTGTAGGTATTCCATCTGTGCTCCAGCAGACACCACGTTCGGTAACTTCAGCGCCGCCGTCTGCAGCAACCTGTCCCACAACCTTCGCACTTGTTTTTGTAACATCTCCAACAGATTTTGTCACAACCGTTGGCTTTTCTACTTCTGGCTTACAGGAGAATAATATCATCGCAAGCGCAATCAAGAATAATGATAGTTTTTTCATGGTTTATTTATTATTGGTTAATATTTTGCTGTAAGAGGTTTTCCAAGTCTATGAGTCAGTGTTCAGTGTCTGAGTCTACAAATATAAACTATTTCTAAAACACAGCGTATTGAAAAAAAAAAAAAAAAAAAAAAAAAAAAAAAAAAAAAAAAAAAAAAAAAAAAACGGTGGGTAAAATCATAGTTGTCAATCTGTTATATCAAACAAACAACTAAGAAAGAGAGTTTTATAGTATCGTTTCTTCAAAAAATATCAAAAAAAGACTACAGTCAACAGACTTTGGGTTCCTTTACGGCTTTGCGAGAAATAGCCCAAATTTTCTGTCGTACCTTCGGCACTATGATTTATTTTAAAACATTTCTTTGCAGGCATTCCGCACTGCGTGCTCCATACCCGCCTGTTGTCTGTCGCTCCTAACGGACTTTGAGCCCTGAAAGGGCGAAACAGATTTAGCATAAGGCAATACCCTATGGGATTACGAAAAATCCAAGTGTTAAAACTCACCACTTCCATCCCATTGCGTTAGGGATTGGAGCGGCATCCTTTGCGAGACGGAGACGGAGGTTGGAGGCGGAGGTTGGAGACGGATATTGGAGACGGAGGCGGAGGCGGAAATTAATTGACTAATGGCTAATGGCTAAAGTTCTTGGTTCAAAGTTCAAAGCTCAAAGTCCTGAGTTCTGAGTTCAAAGTTCAAAAAAAAGAGCTGCCTTTCATTAAAAGCAGCTCCTATAACTTTAGACTTTAGACTTTAGTCTTTCGTCATTATTATTCATAAATGTTTCTGATTGAAACACCGTTGTTGAAGTTTTCGATACCTTGTTTCAAGAAGTTAACGAAAGCGTCTTTATCCAAATCGTAAGCACGTGGGTCAACTAAAAGCTCGCCATTGTGGCCCATGAGGCAGTAGTATGGTTGAGCGTTAGTGTTGAACTTAGAGATTTGGAAGTCAGCGTTAACGCGGCCGATAGATTTCTTTTCTTTACCGTCAGCGCCGATAATCCATTCTTCTTTAGGAAGTTTTGTCTTATCATCAACGTAGAGAGCTACTATAATATAGTCGTTGCGCAACATCTCGAGAACGCGTGGGTCGCTCCATACGTTAGCTTCCATTTCGCGGCAGTTAACACAGCCGTGGCCTGTGAAGTCGATGTAGATAGGTTTGTTTTGTGCCTTTGCGCAAGCTAATGCTTGTTCGTAATCGTAGTAACCTTTAAGACCGTGAGGCAAGTGGAAGATGTCAGCGTATTTAGGTTCTTCACATAAAACTGTTGATGTAGCTTTCTTCTCACCTTGACCTGCTTGAACTGAGATGTTAGACATCTTAGCGTCAACATAGTCTATGACCTTTGTAGCGTTTTCTTGGTTGATTCTGTTAAGGTCGAAGTCCATAGTTTGTTGTGGTGGCAAGTAACCTGATAAAGCTTTAAGAGGAGCACCCCACATACCTGGAATCATATAAACTACGAATGTGAAAACGATGATACAGAGGATGAGACGGAATACTGATAAGTGATGTACGTCTGAGTCGTGAGAGAATTTGATTTTTCCTAAGAGGTAGAGACCTAACAATGAGAAACATACAATCCAGATAGCGAGGTAAACTTCGCGGTCGAGGAGACCCCAGTGGTATGTTTGGTCAGCAACACTTAAGAATTTGAAACCGAGAGCGATTTCAACGAAACCGAGAACAACTTTAACTGAGTTGAGCCAGCCGCCGCTCTTTGGCATATTTTGTAATAATGATGGGAACAATGCGCATAATGCAAATGGAAGACCGAATGCCATAGCGAATACCATCATAGTGATGATAGGAGTCCATACTTCACCTGATGTTGATTTGATGAGAACTGTACCAACGATAGGGCCTGTACAAGCGAATGATACGAGAACGAGTGTCAAAGCCATGAAGAACACGCCGCCGAGACCTTTGCTGTTGCTTGTCTTGCTGTCTGTTTTGTTAACCCATGAGTTAGGCAATGTGAGTTCGAATGCTCCGAAGAATGAAGCAGCGAATACCATGAATACAACGAAGAACAAGATATTTGTTACCCATGATGTTGAAATCCAGTTGAAGATGTCAGCTGTAACGCTGTCACCACCGAAAATCCAAGTAATCATGATGATAGCTGCGATTGGGAGTGTATAAAGAGCTACGATGAAAACGTAGTACATGATAGCTTTGAAACGACCTACGGCCTTGCTTTCGTCACCGTGCAAGAAGAATGACACTGTCATAGGAATCATTGGGAAAACGCAAGGAGTCATAAGAGCTGCAAAGCCCCAGATGATAGCTTCGATAATCAAAGCGAGAAGGCTTTCACCGCCTGCTGATGCTTTGTCAGCGTTTTCAATTACAGCTGGTTCACCGAGTTGAACTTCAAATTCATATTCAAGTTGAATACAGCTTTCTTTGCAAGTCTGACCTGTGATGATACCAGATACTGTTGCAGCATCCTCAACTAATTTAACTCTTTGTGTGAAAACAGCTTCATGTTCAAAGAAATGTTCATCGATTTCAAAAATGTCGCTGTAATGAACTATAGCTTTTGGTTCTTGCACGCCACCGATGCGTTCAATGCCGAGAGTGTCGATAAACTCGAAATAGAGAGGCATTGGTCCGCCGAATGGAGTGTTTTG
This sequence comes from Bacteroidales bacterium, assembly GCA_045639025.1. GTDB lineage: Bacteria > Bacteroidota > Bacteroidia > Bacteroidales > F082 > Limimorpha. Next base: position 20,516 of record JAZUCH010000045.1, on the reverse strand, counting down.
TGAATAAAGATGCCAACCATCTTCAATTTCTGCTTTGAATACGATGTTGTATTCATTCTTGTTTAATTTCTCTGTTTCTACAGTCCATTGTACTGGTTCAAGGATTTGTGCTTTAGCAACAAAAGGAACCAACATGACTAAGAAAGTAATGAGTCTTAAAAACTTTTTCATGATTAGTTTGTTGATTTATTATAATTTAATTGATTTTTTCTCCTCAATAAAAAAGTGTGCAAATTTAAGAAAAATATTTAATGTTCTAAATCACACTGAAAAATAACTTTGGTTGAGTCAAGAATTTTAACTTTATCGTTAATCCTATAACCAACAACCCATAAAATCAATCCTTTAGCATCTTCCATAATCCAAACATTCTGCTTTTGATATGCTGAGAAACCTAAGTCGTTGAAAAAATCACTCAGCAATTTGGAGCCTTTCATGCCTAAAGGACGAAACTTATCACCATTTCTCCAATGACGCAGCTTCAAAGGAAACGCAATCTTATCCATATCAAACTGAGCCGCAACAGAAGAATCTTTTATCAGTTGAAAATTCTCATCTTTGTTATAAGAATTTAGTCGCAGAGACACAGAGTCGCAGAGACACAGAGTCGCAGAGTCGCAGAGTCGCAGAGTCGTAGAGTCGTCGTCACTTTGCGTCTTTGAGTCTTTGCGTCTTTGCGTCTTTATAACTATAATTTCATCATTTTCCTTTTCTTCAAAAATCTCTATCTTATCTTTTTGCACAGATGCCATTAATCGTGGACAAAGTCTGTTGTCCGTTGTCTGTTGTCCGTTGTCGTTATAAAACATCACTCCAGACTTCCCGTTTTTCATCGCTTCAAACATCGACTCTGCCTGATAGAAATTAAAGCCATATTTTCTCACCCATTCGAATAGAAGCTGCTTGCCGCTGGCGTCTTGAAGGAAATATTTATTTTCGACAGACCGTGGGAAAGCGGTCGCTGAGCTTGTCGAAGCGCCGAGTATTGTGCCTTCGACAGGCTCTGGCACCGACTCTATATTTGAAAGTTTCTCATCGATGAGACTTCTGTACAAATCGTTTTCAGAAGAGAGACAATTGATAGAGAAGTTAAGACTTTGACGAGCGTTGTTCTTCATCTCGTCAAAAACAGGGATTATATTATGACGTATTTTGTTTCTGAGATAAACAGTTTCCTGGTTAGTATAATCCTCAACCCATTGAATACCGTTTTCTTTTGCAAAGTTTTCTATTTCGTTTCTGTTAGACCAAAGCAAAGGTCTTATGTAGAAATCGTTTTGCGGTTTCATGCCTTTGAGACCTTTTATTCCCGAACCGCGAAGGAAGTTGATGAAGAATGTCTCAATCTGGTCGTCGCCATGATGAGCAAGAGCGACCTTATTGAAATTGTGAGTTTCCTTTAACTCTTTGAACCAAGAGTAACGCAGTTCTCGGGCAGCCATCTCGATGGAAAGAGAATTCTCTTTAGCGTATGATTCCGTATCGAAATGCTTTATATATATAGGTATATCATTTTCTTTTGCAAAATCAGTCACAAACTTCTCATCACGATTAGAATCCTCTCCGCGCAGATGGAAGTTACAATGAGCTAAAGCTATTGAACTTTGAACTCTGAACTCTGAACTCTGAACTGTTGACACTTCGACAGTCTCAGTGACCAAATTGAGTTGCTGAATTGTGGACGAAGTCTGTTGTCCGTTGTCTGTTGTCTGTTGACTTAATAAAAGAAGTTTCGCAAGCACCATAGAGTCCACTCCGCCACTTATGGCAAGCAGAACTCTGTCATCTTTTTCGATGAGATTATGTTTCTCGACAAAACTCTTAAATTCTTTTAACATAATATTTTATTTACCCATGAAATAAACTATGAGAAAACCGATGCTCAATCCGATGGCGCCACACAAAATATACATCAACATCTTCTTTGGAGTGAGGCCTTCGTCTTCTAGAATCTCATCTATTTTCTTTTTCACGACATCACCAACTCTGACGCTTTCATATTCCTCTGGAAGAGAAAACTCAGTTTCCTCAAATGTCATGTTAGAATCCTTTACAGGCTGAGGTCTCTTTTCAAAGCTGTAATCAAGGACGTAATTATCTTCGAGAATGAATCTTACGGATGTTGGCGCTTCGACAGGCTCAGCGACCGATTCTTTGTGACTCAGTGTCTCTGCGTCTTTGCAACTACAGAAAATCATCGCCCTCTTACCCTCATTCTGCTTCAACAACACCTCTGTATCATCAATAGTGATAAAAGCTATTGACTGTTGACTATTGACTGTTGACTCAGCGACCAACTCTTTGTGTCTCTGCGTCTCTGCGTCTCTGTGACTTATAGTTTCGAGATAAAGCACCAACAACGATACCGCCATCGAACTCAAATCTTCGTGAAGTTCAATGATGATATCTCCATCTGACAACTGATAAATCTTAAACTCCACATCAGGAGCGAAAGAGTTAGGATATAATTTAATCCAATCTTTTAATAAATCTTTGACTTCTCTAGCTGTGAGCTCAATAACATCTCCACTTGTAGTCTTGTAGTCTTGTAGTCTTGTAGTCTTTATCCTAATATAATCCATAAATCATTTCTTGGTTTTGTTTCTTCTCTTATCAACTGAAAATCCGAATCCGCCTATTTTCTCTCCTACTGAATAATATTTTCCATGAGAGTAAGTGATAAGGTCGGCTTGATTGAGTTGGAATTGACCTGTGCTTGGGTCGAAAAATTTTGTATCACCGTTTACGGCAACCACATTGGCGATGAACATATCATGAGAACCGAGTTCTTTCACTTCCACCACCTGGCATTCTATATTAAGAGGCGACTCAGCGATGAGAGGCGCCTTGACGACTTGTCCCTGCTCCGCTGTTAGATGCATCTCTTTGAATTTATTATGTTCACGACCAGAACGCACGCCACACCAGTCGGTTGCTTTGGCAAGTTCTTCTGTTGTAACATTAATGACGAACTCTTTAGTACGTGATATTATCTCATGTGAGTGACGTTCTTTACGAATCGACACATAGCACATTGGAGGGTTGGTGCAGATGGTGCCTGTCCATGCAGCCGTCATGATATTATAATTTTCGGGGCTATCGCCGCAGCTTACCATCACAGCAGGCAGCGGATAAATCATAGTACCCGGTTTGAAAGACATTTTCATCGTTGATTTTTTTATTTTATGCAAAGATATAAAAAAGGCTAAAGGCTAAAAGCTAAAGGCTAAAGATTTTTTTAAAACACAGTAAATTCAAAATCTCAGAAAATTCAAAAAGACGCATCAACAATTCTATTTCATTTTAATAGGTATTGTTGACACGTCTCCACAAAAATTTCCAAAATCCGTTTCCAAAATCCTGATTCTCGTCCACCCAAAAAAGAGACGCCACTTTGTAAAAGCAGCGTCTTCCCTTGTTGTCTTGTAGTCTTGTAGTCTTAAAAAATCAGACTGTCAAGATGTCTTTAACTTTCAACTCACAGAGTTCATCGATTTTCTTAACGTATTTGTCTGTAAGTTCTTGTATTTTTTCTGTAACCATTTTAACTTCGTCTTCTGAAACGCCTTCGTCTTTAAGTTTCTTGGCATCATCGTTAGCGTTACGACGGATGTTACGGATACCAACCTTTGTTTCTTCGGCAACAGTCTTTGAGCGTTTTGCGAGATCTTTACGGCGTTCTTCTGTCAATGGAGGAACGAGGATACGCAAGAAATCGCCTTCATTTTTAGGATTGAAACCTAAATTAGCTGCCATAATAGCTTTTTCAATAGCTTGAATTGAACTTTTATCGAAAGGTTGAACAATGATTTGACGTGGGTCTGGTGTACCGATGTTAGATGTTTGTTCAATAGGAACGATTGTTCCATAATATTCTACCTTAACACCTTGTAACATTGCAGGGCTTGCCTTACCTGCTCTGATTTTCTGAAACTCGTTTTCCATGTGTTTCATGGTGTTTTCCATAGTTTCAGTTGCTTCATCTAAAATAAATTGAGATTCGTCTGTCATAATAAATTCATTTTACAGCACAAAAATAAAAATTTTTCTTATATATCAATATTATTTTGTTACCAAAGTTCCAATTTCTTCTCCGTTAAGAACTTTTAACAAATTGCCTTTTGTGTTCATATCAAATACATACATCGGCATATTGTTTTCTTTACATAATGTAAATGCTGTCAAATCCATTACTTTAAGGTTTTTGCTGTATGCCTCATCGTATGTGATATGATTGAATTTTGTTGCTGTTGGGTCTTTTTCAGGGTCAGCTGTGTAGATGCCATCGACGCGTGTTCCTTTCAAAATAATATCAGCTCTAACTTCAACTGCTCTCAATGCTGATGCTGTATCTGTTGTAAAGAAAGGATTGCCCGAACCGCCTCCGATGATGACCACATTACCTTCTTCCAAAAGTTTTATTGCTTTAGCACTGCTCATCGAATCTGCGATACGGTCGATGAAAACGCCTGATAATAAAGCTGTTTTCACGCCTTTAGACTGCAATGTTGACTGTAATGCCATACTATTGATAACAGTTGCGAGCATTCCCATGTAATCGCCTTGGATTCTGTCCATACCTTTGCTTGCTCCTTGCAATCCGCGGAAAATGTTACCTCCACCAATAACTATTGCTATCTGTGCTTGTTTTGATGCTTCTGCTATTTCTTCTGCATAATCGTTAAGACGTTCTGGGTCGATGCCATATTGTTGATTACCCATCAATGCTTCGCCACTTAATTTTAAAAGTACTCTTGTGTATTTCATATCGTTATATATTTATTAATTATTTTTAAAACCAATATCCAACATTAAAAAATCCTATCAAATTAGAGCATCTGTTAGAGCCCATCAGACTGAATTCAATAGGACCAGCCATTGTTTCCATTCCCAATGTCAAGCCACAGCCTAAAACAAAATTGTCATCTGTAAACCAGGTATCATAACTATTTGCTATATAACCTCCGTTTAATTTGGCTATAGCATAGATATTCTTATAGAAATTGTATTGCCATGATATTTTTCCAAGTACAATATGATTGCCATATAGCTGTGTGAATTTCAATCCGTCGAATGATATTATATTATCGAAATATTTCATGTGCGACTGTCCTCCAATAAAGAACTGATAACTGAGAGGCAGTTCATTCTGTCCTATTGTTGTTCCCAATGTTGCTCCTAATTTTAAAGAATTCTTCTCACCCATAGCGATTGCTCCATCGAGGTCACATCTTACCACCAAAGAGTTACGCATACGCGAGCCGTCTTCCAATTCAATAACAGGCAAAATATATTTTCCATTGATATTCAATTTCCATCCGCGCGACACAAAAGTAGGAGAATTTTCATTGTCGATATGATAATTTAAATATGCATAAGTGATGAAATCATAATTATCAGAATCTACAACATGTATGAGATTATCTCTAAGATGAACGTAATTTGCCACAATTCCTGCTCTGAGCTGACGTTCAAGATTAGGCATAATTTCCATAAACAAATCCAATTTATTATCCTGAATGCTATATGAATTGTTAATCACATCATCATCATACTGATTCATGAAAAGACTTGTCACCGACAAATCTGATCCATACTTAAACTTCTGTGATATATTAGAATGAAGTCTAATCTTAAAATATGGATCTTCAGCTATGTTAATGTCGGCCGACAAAGTAGAGCGTTTGGGGAAATTCAAAACGTTTTTAAAAGTGATGTTTGTCAATATTCCGATTCCATAATCAGTGTCATAATGAGCTGCTATTGAAACAGTCTCTTCTTCTTTTTCTTCACAATGCAACACTAAGTTAACGCCTTTGGCAGCAGGTCTGAATTCGTACCATACATTTTTATAATAACCTGTCGCGCAGATTCGCATAATTGAAGTCTCAATATCACTCAGTGACATTGTTGTGGGATAATGTTTTGCGAAAGACTTTCTTATGAAGCTAGTATTTTCTTCTCCTACACCTTCAATTTTAAGAGACACCACATATACTGTATCGAGAGGCTTTATGTCTGGACGCTCTCTTTTATAATTGCTGATATTATTAATTGAATCGGCAAGACGTTTGAGCTGAGGCAGTTTCTCACGCGCAGCTCGTTCACCTAAAGCGATGATGCTGTCGTAATAGTTGAAATCCATCATTCCATATTTAGCCAGTTCTGGCTTGATATAAACATCAATGTCTTCCTTAGCTCTTTTATAAGCATCGATATCTGCCATTGAGATAATTTGATTCATTATCGTTGACATCGAATTAAGTTCCTCTTTTTTACGAAAGTCACGCTGCACATCGACACCTATTATAATATCGACGCCTTTCTGACGCACATTAGGCACAGGGAAATTATTTCTGAGACCGCCATCAATAAGCAATCGTCCGTCAACTTCCACTGGAGAGAAATAAAAAGGAATTGACATTGACGCTCTTATGGAACGTTGTAAATTACCCTTAGTCATTTCATAAGCATCAGAAGTCTCCAAGTCGGCTGCCACACATAGAAAAGGTATCGGCAACTCTTCATAATTTCTTATTTTATAAACAGGAGACGTAAGTCTTGCCAAGAGAAGGTTTATCATCTCTCCATCATAAATGGAGGATTTCATCTGAATCTTTTTGTTTCTAAAAGGAAATGTAGCCAGATAATGACGGTCAAGCATTTTTTCATCTATAGAAATATATTTCTGCGGAATGTTATCCGACATTATCGCATCCCAATTTTGTTCTTCAACAATCTGCTGCATCATCATAGGCGAATAGCCAATGGCATAAAGTCCGCCGATTATACTGCCCATACTCGTACCTCCAATATAATCTATAGGCAAGCCTGCTTCTTCAATGACTTTAAGAACTCCGATATGAGCAAAGCCTTTAGCGCCTCCTCCACTCAACACAAGCCCAACTGTAGGTCGAGACAGGCTATCAGATTTTTGCTGAGCCATTGCGTTATGGCAAAAGACAAAAGACAAAAGACAAAAGAGAAGCAATAGGCTTATAGCATTGAGCCTCGAACTTCTTCTGTTGACCATTGAGCGTTGAGCGTTAAGCATAATCTTTAACTTTAAACCATAACTTTTTTACCTTACAAAGATATTATAATTTTGTTGAAGAGAGACATAAATATTTTTTTGAATAGAAAAATATGAATAAAAAGAGAGACGCATCAACGACACATTGTTGATTTTCATTAGTGTCGTATGATACGTCTCTACATTGTTATTTGTCAATTAAATTATTCTTCTTTTCCGTGACAGTTTTTATATTTCTTGCCGCTGCCACATGGACAAGGGTCGTTTCTTCCGACTTTCTTCTCAACATGAATTGGCTGTGTAACTTGACGTTCTTGTGTGTTACTGTGTGACTGTGACAACAAGTCGGTACGTTGTTCTTGCAATTTGCTTCTGTCGATAGCTCTAGCTCTTTGTTCTCTTACCTGATTGTTGTCTTGCATTGGGACGTCGGCACGCATCAAGAATGAGATAACATCAGTATTGATTTTCTGAATCATTTGCTTGAACAAATTGAAAGACTCGAACTTATATATCAAGAGAGGATCTTTTTGTTCATAATGAGCGTTTTGTACAGAATGTTTCAACTCATCCAATTCACGGAGGTGTTCTTTCCATGATTCGTCGATGAGACCCAATGTGACAAATTTTTCAACTGCCAATGTAATCTCTTTAGCTCCGTTTTCTACGGCTTTCTTAAGATTAACAACGACATTCATGCTCTTCCTGCCATCTGTAAATGGGATGAGAATATTTTCGTATTGTGTGTTTTTATGAACATTTTCAATTACAGGTAATGTCTTTTCACCAATGATACGAGTCTTGTTATTATAAACATCCAATGCCTTATCGAATAATTTATCTGCCAAGACATCCAACTTAGCGCGTCTGAACTCATCTTCTTCGAAAGGAAGATCCATACCCATTGTTGAAAGGACTTCTAGTTTAAGTCCATAGTAATCATTGTTTTCATGGAATCTCTCAATCAATGATTCGCCTAAGTCGTACATCATATTATTGATGTCTATTGAAAGACGTTCTCCGAACAAAGCGTGGCGTCTCTTTTCATAGATAGCCTCACGCTGAGAGTTCATAACGTCATCATATTCAAGGAGGTGTTTACGTGTTCCGAAGTGGTTTTCTTCAACTTTCTTCTGAGCCTTTTCAATTTGTTTTGTAATCATTGAATGTTGAATAACCTCGCCTTCCTGCAAACCGAGTCTGTCCATGAGAGGAGCGATACGGTCTGAACCGAACATACGCATGAGGTCGTCCTCGAGTGATACGAAGAACTGTGAACTACCGTTGTCGCCTTGACGACCGGAACGACCGCGCAACTGACGGTCAACACGACGTGACTCGTGACGTTCTGTACCGATGATAGCGAGACCGCCGGCCTCCTTGACTCCAGGTCCCAACTTGATGTCGGTACCACGACCAGCCATGTTAGTTGCGATAGTTACTGTTCCAGGTTGACCTGCGTCTTTAACGACCTGTGCTTCTTTTGCGTGTAACTTAGCATTCAAAACATTATGTTTGATACCTTTACGTGTAAGCATACGAGAAAGAAGTTCTGAAACATCAACAGATGTTGTACCGACAAGAACAGGGCGTCCTTCTTCGACGAACTCTTGAATCTTATCGATGACAGCATTATATTTTTCACGTTTTGTCTTGTAAATCAAATCTTCAGCGTCGATACGAGCGATAGGTTTGTTTGTTGGGATTACAACGACATCCAATTTATAAATATCCCAGAACTCGCCTGCTTCTGTCTCAGCGGTACCAGTCATACCAGCGAGTTTGTGATACATACGGAAGTAGTTCTGCAAAGTGATTGTCGCGTATGTCTGTGTAGCTGCTTCAACGTGAACGTTTTCCTTAGCCTCAACAGCTTGGTGCAAGCCATCTGACCAACGACGTCCTTCCATGATACGACCTGTTTGCTCATCAACGATTTTAATCTTGTTATCCATGATAACATAATCAACGTCTTTTTCAAACAAGGTGTAAGCCTTAAGAAGTTGTTGTACAGTATGTAAACGCTCTGATTTCTCTGAGAAGTTACGTAACAATTCTGATTTCTTCATCACTTTTTCATCATCGGAGAGTCCGCTGCGTTCGAGTTCAGCTATTTCGCTACCGACGTCAGGCAAGATGAAGAATGAAGAATCGTTGTAAGCTTTTGTAAGTTCGTCTATACCTTTTTCAGTAAGGTCAACGCTATGTAATTTTTCATCGATAACGAAATAAAGTTCATCGTCGATGATATGCATATTCTTTTGTTGTTCTTGGAGGTAGAATCCTTCTGTCTTCTGCATGAGAGCTTTCATACCTTCTTCGCTCAAGAACTTGATTAAGGCATTATTTTTAGGAAGACCTCTGTAGGCGCGGAACAATTGGTTAGCGCCGTGGTTTTTCTGTTCTTGTGTAGCGTTAGGGTCTGTTAATATTTTTTTAGCTTCAGCGAGACATAATGTCACAAGACGTTTCTGTGCTTCATAAAGTTTCACTACGTCAGGTTTCAAGACATCGAATTCCTGATGGTCGCCGCGTGGTGTTGGTCCTGATATAATTAAAGGTGTACGAGCGTCGTCAATCAAAACGGAGTCAACCTCGTCAACGATGGCGAAGTGATGCTTGCGTTGTACTAGTTCTTCTGGATGACCAGTCATGTTATCGCGCAAGTAGTCGAAACCGAATTCGTTGTTAGTACCGTATGTGATATCAGCGAGATAAGCGTTACGACGTGCCTGTGAGTTAGGTTCGTGCTTGTCAATGCAATCCACTGTCAAACCGAGGAACTCATAAATTGTTCCCATCCACTCGGAGTCACGTTTTGCGAGGTAGTCGTTAACAGTAACGACGTGAACGCCACGGCCAGCGAGGGCGTTGAGATAAACAGGGAAAGTAGCGACCAAAGTCTTACCTTCACCGGTTGCCATCTCAGCAATCTTACCTTGATGCAGAACAGTACCGCCGAGAATCTGAACGTTATAAGGAACCATATCCCAAGTTACGGTATTACCTCCAGCAATCCAGCTGTTGTTGTAATATACTTTATCACCTTCTATGTTGATATGATCGAATTTTGCTGCGAGTTCGCGGTCTAATTCAGTGGCTGTAGCTTCCACTACTTCATTTTCCTTGAAACGTTTAGCTGTTTCCTTCAAGACTGCGAATGCCTCAGGCATAATATTATTGAGAGCTTCTTCTATCTTCTCAAGTTGCTGTTTTTCAAGTTTATCGACCTGTTCAAAAATCTCATTTTTCTTTTCGAGATCTAGGTCGTCATTTTCGGCTTTCAGTTTAAGTTCTTTGATACGAGCTTCGTCTTCTGCAATATAATTATTTATATACTCTTTAAATTCAACAGTCTTATGACGAAGTGCATCAATATCTAAATTTTTAATCTTTTCGTAAGCTTCTAATGTTTTATCCAAAATCGGCTGCAAGGCTTTATTATCGCGCATTGCTTTGTTACCGAACAATTTAGCAAAAAATCCCATATATTTATTTTTAATTATTTTTCAAAATTCTCAATTTCTAATTACCAACTTATGATTCCTATTTTATCAAATGTCGTGCAAAAATAACTATTTTTTATAATATTTATATAATCTCCTGACATGAAAATCAAGATATTGTTCAGGAGAAGGCGCAGGCGACATTCCTATCTTTCCATTTGTGCCGATAATCACATAATCAGGATATGTCTTTATCCGATATTTTTCTAGAAGAAGTATCTCATTTTCAAGATTTAACAGTTTCCACTTATAATTTTTCTCTTCAAACAACTTCTCGAAATCATCAAAACTTTCTTTTGTCGCGATTGTGACAATTTGTATCGTATCCTGCCACTGATTCGAAAAATCTTTTAACAATTCAAACTGATAATCTGTCATTGCCGACACTTTGTTGACGAACTGAACAAGAAGCATATTTTCTTTAAAATCAGCAAGTTTTACTAAATTGCCGTTTCTATCATTCAATGAAAAATCTGGAGCTTCTGAATTAAAGGAAAGTCTGTCAATCTGTTTCAAAATATCGTTTACAATATCTTTATTTTTTTGATTCTTAGTATTTTGACCTAGACTTTTCAATTTTTCAAGAATAACTTTTCTGTCATCCTGCAACTCATAAAACATCCTTTTAAGATTATATGCGACAATCAATTCTGCTAGATTTTGATTTTCTGCCAAAAAGACATCTTTTTCTTTAAGATAGCTCATGAATCTGTCATAATCCTGATAAAGCATATATCGTAAATCAGAAGCGCCGAATTGTCTTGAAGCAAGATAATTTGCAAATATTTCATGAAACAGATTCATATAAGCAGGATTGGAATATTGCACATCCTGTTTATTAAAATACTGATTTATAACTTTTTTGCCATTATCGTTGTTAACGACCATCTGAATCGCCGCCTTACGATAACGTATATTATCTTTAACGAAGTCTGATTTTATTTGAGGAATATTCCTTTTAATCACAAGCTCAAGGGAATCAAGCAGTGACAGTCTGCGGTTTCTATAAATCTGATTGAAATTCTCATAAAGGAAGTCATCTATAATCATATTTGATACGTGATACTGAGTATAAAGTTCATCGTCATTGATGTTTATAATCTTCAAAGTCGGGCTTTCACGTTCAAAATATGAGACATCATTTTTCTGTTCTGGAATCACGATTTCCAATTCATAGGAAGCATCTGGCTTTATAAGTAAATCAACACGTTCAAGATTAACAGCAATTTGCGCCATGACAACATCTTCCACATCTGCTTCAATCAAAAAATTGCCATCATTATCAGATTTTGTTTCATACACAAGAGTCTGCTCATACGTCAGCATATCGTTATATATCAGCAAACGAACGAGAGCATTAGGCTCATTAACCTTACCATCAATTTTAACATTTTGAGAAACAGCGATATTAGATATAAGGAATAATAATATCAGTGTAATTATTGATTTATTCATTTTTATATTCTATTTAGAAACTTTTGTCACATCATCGCATATTATTGGAGGGACGAACTCCACTATTGAAGCGTTGTGTTTCAACAAATCACGCACAACCGTTGACGATACGCAGCGCAGATTAGGTTCAGTAAGGAAAAACACCGTCTCAATCTCAGGGTTTATTTTCTTGTTAGCCTCAGCTATCGTTGTTTCGTACTCCAAATCGATGGAACCACGAAGCCCTCTTATTATATAATTCGCTCCTACTTCCTTGCAGAAATCTACAGTTAAGCCTTCGTAACATGCAACCTTAACTTTCGGACAATCAGCAAATACATCTTTTATCCATTGCATTCTCTGTTCCAAAGTGTATGCATTTTTCTTCATTATGTTATAACCTATCGCAACGATTATCTCGTCAAAAATAGGCATCGCTTTTAATACAATATTTTCATGACCTTTTGTAATAGGGTCGAATGAACCCGAGAAAACAGCTTTTTTCATTTCTTTTATTTTTTAAAGTCAACAGACAACGGTCAACAGACAACAGTTATTGTTTATAATTCTATTAAACATTCCATCATTAGTCTTTAGCCTTTAGTCTTTAGACATCAAAATCGACAATATTTCATTTTCCAAAGACAATCGAATAGAGGAATATGTTTTTTCCAGAAATTCGTTAACGTTATCTTTATTTAACAAATACACTTTTGAAATTCCTTCTTCTTCCTGAGGTTTTGGTCGGAATTCATCGTCTGACTTCATCAGGAACCAGGATGTCTTTTTAAGAATCCATTGGTTATTAAGAAGATAACAATGGAACGTTGAAGGAAGTTGTTTTATTATGGAGAGATTAGATAGAGCCGTTTCTTCACGCACTTCGCGCAGAGCAGCCTCATCTGGCGACTCGTTTTTTTCTATATGACCTTTCGGCAAATCTGGAATTCCGTTCCTTTCTATCGCTGCGATGCAATTATTAATAAGGACTAATCCGCCAGCCGCCGGAGCAAAACGAAATATTTTTTTAATAACAGCAGCTAATATATCATTATCAACATCATTTATCTCGAGATTTTCATCACCCTCATCGAGCCATTTTTTCAGTCTATTGAACGTATTCTCAAACACTTGAGTTGAATATACGTCATCATTTATATCAGCATCTAATGATTGTTCAAAAAAATTTCTGCACACTAGCGTCTTATTATTGCAAAAAAGTCTATACATTTGCCAAAAATTTAAAGGTTAATTTTATGAACGAACAAGAAACATCAATGGCTCTTGCCAGTTTTCTTTTGCAAATTAAAGCAATTAAATTGAATCCTGCAAATCCTTTTACATGGGCATCAGGATTAAAAAGTCCTATCTACTGCGACAATCGCGTAACATTGTCATATCCACAAGTTAGGACATTCATCCGTGAGGGTTTTGTGAAGATGTGTTTAGACAAATTCGGCAAACCGGATGTAATAGCCGGCGTAGCTACAGGTGGTATTCCTCAAGGAGCTTTGGTAGCACAAGAGTTAGGATTACCTTTCGTATATGTACGTTCCGAGAAAAAGTCACACGGCATGAACAACCAAATTGAAGGTGTCATCAACAGCGGACAATCAGTCGTCATCATCGAAGACTTGGTATCAACAGGAAAATCAAGTTTGAATGCTGTTGAAGCATTACGCGAAAAAGGCGCCGTCATCAAAGGTATGCTCGCTATCTTCACTTACGGAATGGAAGTTGCAACAGAGAACTTCAAAAACAACAAATGTGAGTTATTCACATTGACAAACTACAACGCATTGATTCAAAAAGCAGCTGAAGAAAGCTACATCAGAGAAGACGATTTAGCTTCTTTATTAGAGTGGAAAAACAATCCACAAGCTTGGAGCGATGCTAGAATGTAATTTTTAAGACTACAAGTCAACAAGACTACAAGACTACATGTAGAGACGTCACCCCTGTGGCGTCTCTTTTTTAAATCAGACGTATTTTTTTAACATCAAAAAAACAAACTATGATTTTCAAAAGCAATTGGGCTAATAACAAACGTTCTGAAAAAGAACTGTTCGAATTTATAGGCGACATGAACAACGTTCCAGCTGTCTTGCCAGAACAAGTCGTTGACATCACTGCCGACTACGACAATCTGGCTTTCACAATACAAGGAATGGGAAAAGTAGCGCTTCGCGTAAGCAAAAGAGAAGCGAACAAATTCATACAGTTAGTTCCAGAAGGAAAAGTGCCTTTTCAATTCTCATTAAACATATATATTGAAAACAACGAGTCTAATTCCGCTTCAAGATGCTACTTTGAGATAGACGCGCAACTCAATCCACTGATGCAGATGATGGCTTCACGACCACTGCAGAATCTAGTGAATATGATGGCTGAGAAAGCGGAAACAGTTTAATATAGAAATTCAGAATCTCAGAAACTCAGAAACTCAGAATATTTTTAATCCTTTTTGAGGTTTTGAAGTTTTGAGGTTTTGAGTTTCAAACAAAAGAAATTTCTTTCAAATCACAAACGACTTCACGGTCGTCTTTTTCTTTTAAGATGAGGCGTCCAAACTGGTCGTAACCCACAATCATCATTTCTTTAACAGAACCTTCGTGTTGGTAAAATGACCATTGTCTGTATCGATATAATTTGTTGATATAGCTGTGAGATGTGAGCCGTGAGCTATGAGCATTTACTTTAAGCTCAAGGCTCAGTGCTCTTAGCTCAAAGCAAATATCATTCAATATAAATTCCAAATCATAATCCTTCCCTGTTATCATCTTCATTGAAATCGGATTCGGAAGATTTTCATCGAAATCTTCTTGGTTGACATTGAGTCCGATGCCGATGATGGAAGTTCCCATCATCATTCCTTTTATCTCGTTTTTGATTAAGATGCCTGCTATTTTCTTATTTTTGAAATAAATATCGTTAGGCCATTTTATGTAAAGATGTTCTTCAGGAAGATAATTTTTCAAGACATTTATCATAGCAACGGAGACTATCTGAGTTAGGAGAAACTGATTTTCCGCTTTGAGATAGCTCATGTCGAGAGCGACACTAAAAAGAAGATTCTTTCCAACTTCACTCTCCCATACATTCTTTCCCTGTCCTTTACCAGAAGTCTGGAACTCAGTCACAACAACATTATCGGCAATATCTTTTCCTTCTTCAAGAAGATTCTGAAGATATTTATTTGTTGAATCTATTTTTTTAAAACGAATGATTTTCATAATGCAAAGATACACTTTTTAATTAGGAATGAGGAGTTAGGAATTAGGAATGATTGTAATTTCTTGTTCTTAATTTTTCATTCATTATTTTAAAAAAAACTTGTTGTCTTGTTGACTTGTTGTCTTGTTGACTTTTTTATTATCTTTGCACAAATTAAAATTTATTAAAATCATGAGAGTTAGACACGAGTCAGATAATCCTGAATTTGTAGTTTCAGCCGTTGTTGAAGCTATGCAAGAACTTAAAGCAAAAGACGTTGTTTCATTAGACTTAAGAGATATTCATTCAGCTGTAACAGATTATTTCGTCATCTGCCACGCACAGTCAAAGACACAGGTTTCAGCTATCGCTGATAAGATTCTCGATGACCTTCGCGACAACCACAAAGTAAAGCCATACCACTATGAAGGTTTCGAAAATGCGGAATGGATTTTGATAGACTACATCGACGTAGTAGTTCATGTCTTCTTAGATTCCAAACGCGAATTTTTCAATTTAGAGTCATTATGGGCTGACGCTGAACGGACTTCTTACGAAGACTAAGTTTAACGTATAAAACAACTAATTAAATGGAGAATAACAATTCATCTCAAAACTTTTCAAACAACAACAAAAACAACCAACCCAAGAAGAGATTTAACTTTCTCTGGATTTATGGAATCTTAGCTATTATCTTTATTGGCTCTACTATTTTCAGCGGACCCAAATCTACTGAAGAAATTGACAAGGGTAAGTTAATCACTTTACTTAAAGACAGAGACATAGAGAAAATAGATCTCGTCAATGGTGAACTTGCAGAAATCTATCTTAACAGAAACGGTCTCAACAAATATTTTCCAGACCATAAGTCAAACGGATTCGGAATAACACCAAACTACAGTCTCCGTATCGCATCTGTGGAACGTTTTGAGCAAGACCTTGAAAATGCACAGGAAGGTTTTGAAAATCCAATCTATCCCACAGTGGTCAAGCGCCACAACTGGGGAGCAGAAATAGTTTCATGGGTTCTGCCAATAGTATTGATATTAGGTTTTTGGTTCGTGATAATCAGGCTGATGGGTCGCAACGGCGGTCCTGGAGGCGGAGGCAACGTATTCAATATAGGCAAGTCACAAGCCAAATTATACGACAACGCTACCGACGTTAAAGTGACTTTCAAAGACGTAGCAGGTCTCGAAGAGGCAAAAGAAGAAGTTATGGAAGTTGTTGACTTCTTGAAGAATCCTAAACGTTACACAAGATTAGGTGGTAAAATACCAAAAGGCGTTTTGTTAGTAGGCCCTCCTGGTACAGGTAAAACATTATTAGCCAAGTCAGTAGCAGGCGAAGCTAACGTTCCTTTCTTCAGCATCTCAGGTTCCGACTTCGTAGAGATGTTCGTCGGTGTCGGTGCTTCACGTGTTAGAGACTTGTTCAAACAAGCTAAAGAAAAATCACCAAGTATTATATTTATCGATGAGATTGACGCTATCGGTCGCGCCCGTGGCAAGAGTCCAATGAGTGGAGGCAACGATGAAAGAGAAAGCACTCTTAACCAACTCCTTACAGAAATGGATGGTTTCGGAACAAACTCAGGCGTCATCGTCATAGCAGCTACCAACCGCGCTGACATACTCGACAAAGCTCTTATGCGTGCCGGACGTTTCGACCGTCAGATTTACGTAGAACTTCCAGACCTCATCGGACGTAAGGAAATATTTGAAGTACACATGCGTAAGCTTAAGTTAGCTGACGACGTCAACATCGAATTCATGGCAAAACAGACACCTGGATTCTCAGGAGCCGACATCGCCAACGTATGTAACGAAGCAGCACTCATCGCAGCACGTCGTAACAAGGAATCTATTGAAAAACAAGACTTCCTCGATGCCATCGACCGTATCGTAGGCGGATTGGAAAAGAAAAATAAAGTCATCACCGACTCTGAAAAGAAAGTGATAGCATTCCACGAAGCAGGTCACGCTACAACTAGCTGGCTCCTCGAATTCGCTCATCCACTCGTAAAAGTGACAATTGTTCCTCGTGGCAAGGCATTAGGCGCTGCATGGTATCTTCCTAACGAAAGACAGATAACAACTAAAGAGCAGATGTATCACGAAATGATAGCTACACTCGGCGGTCGTGCAGCAGAACAAATCATATTCGGTCGCATCTCAACAGGCGCTCTCAGCGACTTGGAAAAAGTCACAAAACAAGCGATGGCAATGGTTGCTTACTACGGCCTCGATGAAAAGATTGGAAACAGAAGCTATTACGACTCAACAGGTCAGCAAGACTATTCATTGACAAAGCCATTCAGCGAGAAGACAGCAGAGATAATCGACGAGCAAGTAAGCAAACTCATCGAAAGCGCTTATCAAGAAGCTCTCAGAATATTGAGCGAAAATGTTGACGGATTGAAACAACTCGCCAACAAACTCATCGACAAGGAAGTAGTTTTCGGCGATGACCTCGAGATGATTTTCGGCAAACGTCCTTGGGTGAAAGAAGAGATTGACTTCCCTAAGAAAAGTCAACAGACAACAGACAACGGACAACAGTCGTCTGACAGCGATGTTAAAAACAATGACAATGTGTCAGAGGAAACAACTGCAGAAGACAATAATTCTGACAATAACAATTAATAAATTTTAACAGCAATGAATTTTCCTTTCGGCGGATATAAAGATTGTACCAGTAAAGAGCAAATTCTTGCTAAGGTAAGAAGTGCCATCTTGGAGAAAGACGAGAAACATTTCTCTACAATAAATCTTCAAGATGACACTTGGAAACCTTTCAAGGAAGAAGACGGCGAAGAATTCACATTCATCGAACGTTTCAAAGAAAACGGCGGCATCTTTATGTACTTCGAAGACATGGAACAATTCAAGGAAGCAATGAAGCAATTCACTGAAGAAAACAACTGGATTCCATTGCTTACCACAAGTCCAAAAATCAAAGAGATATTTTCTGATACCGACATAGAAATATCCGACGACTACAGGAACCCTGAGCGCAAGAAAAACGTCAGCATCATCGACTGCGAATGTATGATAGCGCAGACAGGCAGCATCATGGTATCGGACAGCACAGCAGGTTCAAGAGCGGCATACTCTTTCGCCGACATCTTACTCATCGTCGGACATCCTTCACAGATTGTAGCCAAGATGAAAGACGCTTTCTGGCTTATGAAGGAGAAATACTGTGACGACCAACCAGCTGGCGTGACGATAATAAGCGGAGCCAGCCGCAGCACCGACATTGAGAACCAACTCGTCATAGGAGCCTTCGGATGCAAACAAGTAGCACTTTTTTTGGTGGAAGAATAAATTAGGAATTAAGGAATTAAGGAATTAAGGAATTGAGGAATTAAGGAATTAAGGACTTCATTACTACATTACTACATTACTTCATCACTAAAAAAAAAACTTGTTGTCTTGTAGTCTTGTGGTCTTGTAGTCTTTTTATGTATCTTTGTAAACAAATAATTCTTCTTTTATGAAAAGACATTTCGGCATAATATCAATCATCTTTTTCTTTATGTTGTTTTCTATTTCATGTCATAGGAACGCAAATCAAGATTCTATAGAAAGATTAGATAAAGCTCAATCATATCATAACGAGGCTGTTAACTTGTATAAAAACGACAGTTTAGAGCAATCTTTATCTAAATTCATTGACGTTCTTAGTTTGATAGAAACATTGCCTGAAGATATGACAGAAGAAGAAAAACATTTGGCTTCTAAAACATATTCTAATATTTCACGTATTTGTCTATCAAAGTTAGAAAATAATATTGAGAAGATTACAATACAAAGAGCTCTCTATTATCAGAATATTTCTAAGGAAATTGATACGAATGTATTTTCTAATATATGTTTGAAAATGGCAGGTTCGTTTCAGTCTGTAACAGCAACAGACTCTACATTATATTATCTCAATATGGCCGAACCTTACATTGATAGCACTTATAACAACGGTTCATTATATCTTTTGTCTTTGCACTTACTATCGACAGTATATTATTATCAAGAAAAATATGATTCATGTTTTCAAGTGAAACGTAATATGATTGCATTCAAATGCAGACGGGGATTGGAAGCCAAAAGAGACTCCATGACATTAGGAATACAGATGTTTCATTCGCCTTATATGCTTCAGGCAAAACCATATTTATTGAAAGTACTTGAATATGAAGATGATGATGTTACGATTGGTATGGTGATGATGCTATTAGAGAAAATATATGAAAAAGAGAACAATTTAGATAGCGTAGCTTTTTGTCAAAAATATTACAAGCCTTATGCTCAGGCAGAAATAAATAGAGTGTTGACCACAAATAATTTTTTCGAATTATATGATGATTATGCAGAGAAACGTGATGCCAAACTTGCGGATTTACGAAAGCATAAAGAGAAACGAAAAAGAATGTCGATAATATTAATAGCGGTTGTGGTATCTGCATCAGTTCTGTTTTTCATCTTCAGAAAAAACAAGATGAAATTCAACAAGCAGAATGAATATTTCAACAATATAATAGCAGACAATAAATTCAAACATTCGTTGGTAGATGGCAAGATTAAGAAGATGAATGTGGAACTTCGCAAGAAAGAGGAAATCATTAAAGCAAAGGATTTGGAACTTGATGAAATAAAGCAAAGAATGGAGAGAATGGAAAATGCTCCTAATATCGAATCTTATTATAAATCCGATATATGCCAGAAAATACTCAACAGAAAAGTCACCGACTTCTCAGCCCTAACCAACGAAGATTTTGCTTTGTTGATGCAAGCAGCCGACAAACATCTGAACAATATCACGGTAAGAATTAAGGAAAAATATCCTAAGATAAACAAAGATGACTTGTATTATATATGCTTGATTCTACTCAATATAGAGGAAAGCAATTTGCAATATTTATTAGACAAAAACCGTAAAACAGTTTGGTCTAGACTATGTAAAATCAAAATTAAGTTTGGCTTGGAAAATGGTGATAATATTTTAATCTTTATTATGAAAAATTTTATCAATTGATTTATATTTACACTAATTAAAACATTGATTCTAAAAAACATAAACACAACAATACCACAAAAAGTAACAAAATAACTCTTGTTAATTCAATTTGATGTATATAGTTTTGCGTCATAATTAACAATCATAACTTATGACAAGAAAATCATTTTTCGTTTTGTTTTTATTTGTTTTTATAGCATTATCTGCCAATTCCCAAATTATAGAAAACTTAATAGAACCTTCATGGGAATTAAATCCAACGAGCGATCCTCCATGTGACGATGTAGAAAAAGTAGTTGCTAGTCTGTTGGAAA
>JAZUCH010000044.1:0-1512 GCA_045639025.1 Bacteroidales bacterium | reverse complement strand
ACTGATGAGCTTGGAAGAACTTGAAGAATATATTGAAAACAACTCCCATCTTCCTTCGGTCCCATCAAGGGATGAGGTTTTAGAGAATGGCATTGACGTGGCCGAGATGAATGCAGTATTGTTGGAAAAGATAGAGGAACTTACGCTTTATGTTATTGAACTGCAGAAGCAGATAGAGAAGCAGCAGGTCGAGATAAATGAGCTAAAAACTAAATGACATGAAATTCTTTATATTAAGGACATTTGCCATGATCATGTTTGTCGTTGGCATTTCTACAAACGTCTATTCCCAGACCTACAGCGTTACATATGCATACGACACCAATGGCAATCGCATTAGCCGAGTTATAACGTTCACCAATGATTATAGAAGTGATGTGTCAGACACGACTGATGTTGAATGCCTGTTTGATAATATCAATGGCTGCGACATCAGCATATATCCTAATCCGGCTACTGAAAGGATTTCTTTAAAGATTGATTCGTATGAAGAGGGCAGAGAAATTGTAGCAAGTCTCTATTCTATATCAGGCGTATGCTTAGAGAAGAAAAATGTAAGTTCATTCCTGACGGAGTTCAACCTTGGCAATCAGTCATCCGGCACTTATATTATTGAATTCAGTGATGGTAATGAGAGAAGAACATGGAAGATAATCAAAGAATAACATAAAATGAAAAGACATATAATGACGGGTCTTGTCCTGCTCGTTACAAGCGTATTTGCGAGCGCGCAAGAGGATAACTACAATTATGATTATGTAAACGAGGACAGACACTTCATCCTTGAAGCCGGTCTGAACACATACAAGAGTCACAGTTACACTGCATCCGACAGTATAATATTATTGCCGGGATTTTCCTTTGGATCTGAAAACGGCAAACATCTTGATATGAGAATAAACAAACTTATGATATTTCCACCTCTTGAAGGAATGACTGGAGGTCCTTTTGCAGGTGATGACGGAGTTGTTGGAACGATAGGCGGCAGTGTCAGTGTCGGAGCGTTAGGTGCAGCGGTCTATACCATTCCTATTGAAGTGCCGGCAGGCATTAACGGTATGCAGCCACAACTTGCCATAACGTATAACAGTCAGGCTGGAAACGGACTGCTTGGTTGGGGCTGGAATCTGAGCGGAATCTCGGCGATTACAAGGACAGGAAAAACGATATATCACGATAAAACGGAATTCGCCTATCCTGTAGATTTTAAAGATGATAGGTTCTTGCTTGACGGTCAGAGACTTCTAAGGGTTAGCAATATTGAATATGGAGGAAACCAATGCGAATACAGAACGGAGATTGACAACATATCCAAAATTGTTTCTGAAGCACAAAATGATGTAACATCTAATTTTGATGTATGGACCAAAAGCGGACTGAAAATAGAATACGGCAACACGACAAATTCCAAAATAAAACTTAAAAACAATAGCGATACTGTTTGTATATGGCTCGTCAATAAGGTAACAGACCTTAATGGGAATTATATGACGTATGAATACATAACTGACG
>JAZUCH010000043.1:0-1557 GCA_045639025.1 Bacteroidales bacterium | reverse complement strand
TTCTTCCGATTCATATACAAGATTGCCTGTATCGTAATGGCGGCACTGATACTGTTTGCCATACTCAGTTTCTTGGTATTCTAAGTGATAGCTTTATTGGATTCCATATATAGTTACCAATGAATATTTTTGTCTTTCAAGTTTAGTGATTCACTCACAATGGTGAAAACACAATTATCTCCAAACCATGGAGTTTCAAAACATTCCGGTTTTGAGTATGATGAATCACGACACATCATTCCATAAAGAGGACAACATCTAAAAGGACATTCTTTTGTTAGGAATTTGAACACAGCCTCCAATGCGATAAGTTCTAATACATCCATAGATGCATCTTCTGATACTTCCGTATGAGGATCATCCACTTTCTTTGTTGTGCTTGGGAAATAATGGCCTTGAGTCAATGAATGAACAAATGGAATCCCCAACCATCCAATGATACTATTTAAGTTATCAATTGATATAGTATCAGAAGGCTCTTCGTATAATACTGTGAGCAATGGTAACATTTTATTTGATAGACGCACGCGGCTCAGAACGGTTTTTATATAATCTAATTCAGAACGCAGATTCTTATCCAATTTCATTAAAAAACTGTTTGCCATTCCATCAAAAAAATCAAGTATTGAGATATTGTCTTCACCTCCTGCACGGATGCTTGATTCATTGATATAGTCGTCAAATAGTTGCATACCATCACTAATTTTTTCTTTTTCAGCTTTTGCTAAAAGATCAATTAGTGTGTCTCCTGGGGTCATACTGAAAAGAGATGCATAACAACAACAAATTAACAATTTCTTATTATTATATAATGATGGATAATTATGCATACACAGCATTCTAACAATGTTATAAGGCATATCATCATGTTCTGCTGTAGGGTCGACAAGACTTTGATATAGAGCAGCCATACTTTCTTTGATGATATGGGCTCCCAATGCTATATCGTAAGTGATACCATCATTAAATGCAATTTTTAGGCTTACAGTAGGAATAGTTCTTTCACCAACGGCATAAATCCCAAATTTGATTTGTATTCTATGTGCAGGATCTATTTTTTTATTCACAAATAGATTATCATTAGTCTCTCCATACCCTATGTTGAAGATATCGCTTCTACGTTTCATACTTTCAGAATAAGTTATGGAATATGGCAACTTTATTTCATCGAACGTCTTAAACTCTTCTACCAATTTTTGCATACAATCATAACAAAACATACTTGTTGATAGTCCCCATAATGTGGCTATATTTTGCCAATAATGGATGTATTCATGTATGAATGTGCCTCTGTCTGTCTGACTTATTTGGGATAAATCAGTATCAAAATCACCTTTGGTATAAATATGAAAAAACGATGTATTGTATTCGCCTCTAGTTTCTTGTAAGAACTCTTGCTCTGTAACACCTAATTTATCAATAAATCTACAATTGACCATAATAACTTAGTATTTTTTGCAAAGTTACTATGAATTATTAATCACTGATAGATAATCATCTTTTTATTTTAAGGAAAACAATAGGGAGCTGTCCTTCTCGGACGGCTCTTTTTGTAGG
>JAZUCH010000042.1:0-2848 GCA_045639025.1 Bacteroidales bacterium | reverse complement strand
GGTTGGTGACAATGAAACTCTCTACTACGTCCATACCGACCATCTCGGAAGCTGGAACGTTGTTACTGACCAGTACAGAAGAATCGTTCATCAGTACTATTTCGATGCATGGGGAGATGCAAAGATAGTTGACGGCGATGGCATCTCAGTAAATAAGCCTATGTTTGACCGAGGCTTCACCGGACATGAGCATCATTACGATTTCGGTCTCATAAACATGAACGGCAGAATGTATGACCCTTACACTTCCATGTTCCTTTCTCCAGACAACTACATACAAGCACCCGACAACTCGCAGAGTTTCAACAGATACGCATATTGCCTTAACAATCCTTTGAAATACACCGACCCAAGTGGAGAGTTCTGGCATATTATTGCAGGGGCAGCTTTGGGAGGCTCTATGAATCTCATAATGAATTGGAACAAATGTGAGCAATGGTATGACTACGCCTCTTATTTTGCGATAGGTGCGGTTGCAGGTGGTTTGAGCGCAGGTGTTGGTGCAGGAGTGAGTTCTGCGATTGCTGGTGGAGGATTCGTCGCAGGGTTTACAGGTTCACAGGCGGCTGGTATTGCAGTCTCAGGCTTTTATTCTGGTGCGGCGATTGGAGGAGCGTCAGGTTTGTCATCAGGATTTATTTTAGGTACAGGTAATTCATGGATGGGAGGATCATCTTTGGGGAATGGATTAATTGATGGGATGAGAACAGGACTGCTAAGTGGCGTTGGTGGAGCCATGATAGGTGGAATAATAAGCGGTTTTGATGCTGTTAAAGATGGTAGAAACTTTTTTACAGGGAATAAACTTGTAGATAAATATTTAATACAATATCCAACAGGATATGAATTTGCACAAGAAGCAGATAGTCATGATTGCGCACCAAGTGTTACAAAAATTATTGAAAAATATAAAGGCAACGACATAAGTGTTAAGCAAATTAGAGATCTTTATGCTCCTGGGACTACTTCTATGGATAATGTTGAAGATATTCATTATTGGAAGAATTATGACAATAAATATGAGATGTCAAGTTCTAACATTAATGGTATAGATATGAACGTTATTTATAACAGATTTTCTGGGGGCAAACATGTTCCTTTGAGTATAAAAGTTGAAGATGATTATCACACGGTTTTGATAAATAGAATGGAAATGTGGCAATGTTATCCATGGGGAAAACAATACCAGCCATCTATGAACTACAAAACATGGGTTATTGACCCAATGACAGGTTTTTCTAGAAGATTATATGAAAAAATAATAAATGCTTTCTTTATAAAATGAAACACATAGTTTTAACAATATTATTATCACTTCTGTCAATATATACTAAAGCTCAAAACTTAGATATTATTGACAGGCTTGCAATAGATACAACGCAAATAAATGACGGTATCAGAAAAAGTATAGAAACAAATGCGACTTTGTCGTCTCATTCATATTTGCATCATTACACGATTTATCATCTGTTTGATTCTTGCCATCATACACAAGACGACTATCTGAATTATACATTTATCGATTCAATGAAAGTAGTTAGATGTATTATCCCTCAGACTTCAGATTCAAGCAATATTTATGTACATTCTTTTTTCTTATCTGATTCTTCAGAAAATATTATAGCAAAAGGTTATGGATATAATTATCATATCTTCCCGTTCAAAGATGAATATGACAATATCTTAAATCATCCTGAAAAAGAGTTGATAAATTTTTATAAAGATGGAACCGTAGATTTTATCTTCACAACAGGCAACAAAAACGATATTGATTATGAATATCATGGACTATCGGATATTTATTATGGAGTTAACAAAACGACTAATAAGATGTACATTATCATAGTTACATTGTACGGATTGGAATGTTTTGATTTTGAAACTATAATAAATGACGATTGGGACGATTTCATTATTGGCTTGCCTAAGTTAAAAGAAGAAGTCTATCAGCGTCAAAGATTGAGGAATAATGCCGACAGCAATTATGACAAAACGTTAGACATTATACAAAAATACCAATTGGACACACTGACGACATCGAATTTTATCAGAACACAAATACGAGATAACAGTAAATTTGATACATCCAACATTTCAAAGATATATTCGATTTATTATTTCAGCCTTGTTTCAGATACAATATTTTGTGAAAATATAATGAATTATTCTTTCATTGATAGTCTGAAACCGACATATCTTCATCCAGAAAAGAAAAAGACTGAAATCTTGTCAACAAGCAGTTCCGTTTATGACAACTATAACTGTCTTATAGCACAACTTTCACCATTGTCCTTGAGCCCGTTACATAGAAGTGTCAGAGATAACAATATCTATCAGCACAATTCGGAAATGAAAAGACTTCTTGATGCTAAAAATATGGATTTGATATTTGGCATTATTGGCTTGCCTTTTAATTTATATTGGGGAGTTAATATTGACGAAAGGAAGATTTATCCGATATTTCAGACATCAATTGGTTCAAAAATTTTCAACATGGAGACCATGAGAAATTATTTCTACGAAAAAATAACATGTCCGAATCAGATACTTTCAGGTTCAGGATGTTATATGGAAGAGTTATATGAATGTATAAAAATGGAAACTATTATAAGAAACCTTGAACGTAATGACAATGTTGGAATTTTTAAAGATTATATTATCATAGAACAATGACTTCTTATGAAAAAGATAACATTGATATTCCTTTTGCTTGCAAGTATGATTGCCAGCGGTCAGATTTCAAAAATAAGACTCGACATGCAAGAGTATACATTGCTACCTTCAACAAAAATTGAGGAAAGCTCATCTTTAAAATTACATCTGTCCGTCGAACAAGATACCCTTTATG
>JAZUCH010000041.1:0-1947 GCA_045639025.1 Bacteroidales bacterium | reverse complement strand
TGCCCTGAAAACGAAGAAACATAAGTGTATGGAGAATCTTCGAGAGGTGGCCAATGAAACATATAGACGATACTTGAAGTATAATTAAAATTGAGCGTATGAAAAAGGATTTTCAAGATAGAATAGACGAATATATCCTCGACAGAATGTCTGACGAGGAGAAGGCTCAATTTGAGGCGGAAGTTAGTCACGATGAGTCGAAAAGAGAACAACTCGACTTCACAAGAAATGTAAAGGGTGCAATTAGTTCTCGTGCGGATAAAATGGCAAAGTTGAAGATGATGCAGAGGATGTATGACCGGGAACATCAACAGGTAGCCGCATCGATGCGAGCAACCGGCACTGATGATTGTCAGTACACTCCTGCTCCTCAATATGTCGAAGAGAAGAGACCTTCGAGACGAATTTGGTGGTGGGCTTCGGGTATTGCTGCCGTGCTTGTCATAGGATTATTTGTCGTTAATCCATTTGGATCAGATACATTGCAAACTCCGTCAGGATTCTCACCATCTTTCAAAGGTAATCCAAATGAAATGATACGAGGAGAAGAAAATGATGTTTTCGATATTGAAGCACCCATACTGAATGACTCAATCAAAAACGACACTATCCCATCTCGAGATACTGTGATAGTAATAAAAGAGAAAGTTGAGGTAACAAATGAATAGATTAATTATATCTATAATAGCTTTATTGATCGTTATCATCCCAGCTTCTGCACAAGATCTATCTGATATTAGGTTAGATGAGATGTTGAATCATGCAACGGCTTTACAACAAGCTGGAAAATATTCAGAAGCAATTGATATTTTTTCTGAGGTGGTCAAATACACCGAGAAATCATCGACTGAAAAAGAACGTCAGGTCTATGTTATATGCCAAATCTTGATAAGTTCGTGTTACTATGATAATGAACAATATAGTGAAGGATATCAGGTGGCGAAAAATATGCTTAACAGTAGTCTCAGCGATGAAGAACAGAGATGGGTGCATAGTAAATATGTAGATAATGGTTATCAGCTTGCGATACAAAAAGAGAAAGAATCTGCCGATTATAAGCAAGTTCGAGCATTGTTAGAGGAACTCACACCATATGCCAATGAACCAAGGAGGGAACTTTTATTATTTAGAATTGCTTTGACGTGGTACTTCGAAGGTGCTTCTCATTTTGCGAAACAAATGTTTGAAGAAGCGTTGGCTTGCTTTGATAATGCCTTTAATGGTTTCCAAGAATTAGGGCTAACTTCGAATGCTATTTCTGCGTTAAAGCAAGTAGCGGCAGTCAATTACCATAAAGACCATATTGAGGATGCAATCAAGAATTATGAGCAGGCTTTGTTAATGTCCCAAGCAATAGAAGATGCCTCTTCTCAAATGGATATAGCAAAGGAGTTACATCGCTTAAGTGGTATTGTTGGTGATATGGAGGGTATTGCCAAATACACAAACTTAATGGATTCCCTCATTGCTAACTCAACCGATAGACAGATCCAATTTGAGTACTATTGTCAAAAGGGTGCAGAAGCTCAAAATCAAGGTAAATTTAACTTGGCGGAACAATGGTACTTAAAGAGTAAATCTATTGCTGAAAATCAAGAAGAGACAATTGAGAGCGCGAATAAATATCTTGTTTATTCCGATTTGCGAGATTTGTACATTGCATCGAAACAATATGATAATGCTTTGCGATATGCATACTTTACTTTAGCTGAATCTAAGAAACTCTGTAAGGCTGAAGATAAGAGTTTTCGTCTATCTTATATTCCTATTGCCAATATATACGCTAAAAAGGGTGAGCGAGAGAATTGTTTAAGAAGTCTTGATAGCTTATTCGTTTATGAGCCATATATCAGCGAACCAAGAGAGTTAAGTCAATTATATACTGTTCGAGGAAGTTGTTACAATGATTTAAGTGATTATCAATCTGCATTAACTGATTACAAAAAG
>JAZUCH010000040.1:0-64922 GCA_045639025.1 Bacteroidales bacterium | reverse complement strand
TCAATGGAAAAGCCTTATTTTTTTATATATAAAACCTGAACAAAACCAGTCTCAACCTATGAAGTCTCAATTATAAATAAAGGTGATTGGGATACACAATAACAAAAGAGACCGCCTAAACTTGTTAGACGGCCTCTTTTTCGTTATGTGTTGTTTTGATTAGTAAACCAAAATCTTAGCTGTTTCAACTTTTTCACCAGCTTGTACTCTGATAATGTATGTACCTGATGTGAGGTTTTCAACGTTGAAGTTGGCTTTGTGTGAACCTTGGCCATAGTTGCCTAATACTTGGTTCATCATCATGCGGCCAGACAAGTCGAAGATTTGATATGAAACTTGTGCTGATTTTTCGATGCTGAAGCTGATAGTTGCATCGTTAACGATTGGGTTAGGATAGATGCTCATTTCAGTTGTGTTAGCAACTGTATTTTCTTCAACATTGATTTCGCTGTTGTTTGCTTTGTATGTATCACATTTGTATAAACCTCTACCGTATGTAGCAACGTAAATCATACCTTCGTTGAATACACCTGGATATTCAGTTACAACTGTATCACCAATTTCATCGATGAGGTAGATGTATTTGTTGTCGTGATTTGCTTGCAATTGTTGTTTGATATCCATTACAGGGATGTTAACGATAGCTGCATCTTGTGCCCATGTTGACATATTGTCTGAAGTGTAGATACCATTTTCTGTACCGAGGATAACTTTACCTGTTGTTTTTTCAATAATGCTTGAGTAAACTGGCATAGCTGGTAAGTTACCTTGTTTTGATGTGAATGAAGCGCCACCGTTTGTTGAGTAGAATACATAGTCAGTATTGCCATAGTTACCTAATGTAACGATGATGTTGTTTGAGTTTTCAGGGTCGATAGCGATGCTTGTGATTGCTTGACCATTGAATACTGTACCATCGATTTCTTCAAATGTTACAACGCTTGGAACTGCTGGGATTGAGTCTGTACCGTCAACGCCTTGGATAGCATCAATGCCTAAAGCTGCATCTTCTGTTACAGCGTCTGTAATGCCAGCGTATCTGTACATTTTGCCATCAACTGTACCAACGTAAGCTACATCACCGTCAGCTGAGATAGAGAGTGCGTTTGGAATACCAGAAATTGAACTGAGTTTCCACCATGCAGCAACTTTGTTAAACTTCAAAGCATCTCTTGTCATATATACTGAGCCTTCAACAGCAGTGATGAATGTTGATGAGATAATGTCTTGAACTTCGATTGAGTCGCCAGCTGCTAATGCTTCTGTGAGTTCGTATTCGAATGGATATTCGCAGTTGTTACTCTTAATAGTTATGATGCTGCCTTTAGGTAAAGCTTCTTCTCCTCTATTTAAGTATTTAACTACTTCGTTTGATTTTGTATCGTTGTAGTTTTCAAACAAAGCTATTGGAGTTCTGAAAGCATTGCTGTTTGAAATGTAAGCTGAACTTTCTGTTGCTGAATATGAGAAGTTTTCTTTGTCATAGTCAACACCTGCTGTTTCTGTTCTGAAGATTGGTGTTCCGATGCTGTAACCGCCTGTTACTGTAACGAACATAACGCTAGGGTTAACTGTTGAAATTGCGCAAGGACCAGCTGCTTTTGTTAAATCAAATGGACCGTATGTTTCAGCAGCATTTGTTGTTGCAATGTCGTTAGGGAAGATAGCGCTACCAGCTTGGTCTTCATTATTTACAGTTTGGTCACCTACGATGTAGATTGAGCCATGATCAAGGCTGCCGCCTAATGCTTGGTTTTTGTCATTGCCAGAGAAACCAACGCTGAACATTCTTGTAACAGATGTGTGGTTTTCTGCGTCTATCATATAGCGGTTCATGCCTTCAAATTGATAGCCGTATGCTTCGCTACATGTACCTTTGAATATACCGCCTTCACTACCAACGAAGAATTCGTTTACGTTGTTAGGATTGAAAACGATGCTTTGGATACCTGTGTGGATGTATGTGTAGTTGTAATAGAATACACCGCTTGATTGTGCGATTTGGAAAGCGTTGCCGTTTGATAAGCATTCCATTCTGAAAATACCTTCACCTAAATCGTCTCTCATAACCCAGAGGTTTGTACCACCGATTAAGACTTTTCTTGGGTTGTTTGGATATACAGCGATTGCATTGTCTAATAAACCACGTGTTCCGAAGATGTCGTACATGTTAGTTGCTGTATATGCTACTTGCCATGTTTCACCATGGTCGCTTGTGATGTATATATTACCTGTACCATTTGATGATGTAAGGTAAGCTACATAAATATAGTTGTGGTCTGATGGAGAAACAGCAACCATTTTGTATGTTTCGCTTGATGGCAACTTGTCTTGTTCACCATTTGTAATGATTTCAAAACCGTTTTCTTTTGACATATAAACGTCATAACCAACAACTGCTACGAGTTCGCCATCTGTGCATGTTTCTACATTGTAAGCTTCACCTTCAATCAATGTTGTCCATGCTCCGTTGTCGTAGCACTTGAGACCTGTGTTTGTAGCAGCATAAAGTTTGTTGCCATAAACAGCCAAGTCGTTAACGAATGTTGATTCGCTTTCGATTTGTGTTAATGTTTCACCTTCTAATTTGTAGATACCATTGCCCATGAAACTATTTTCATAGTTAAGGTCTGAAAGACCATTTTGGTTGTGTGCGCCACGGCCATCGCCTGTACCAACGTAGATAGTACCGTTTTCTGTTTGAGCTATACAGCTAACCATTAAGTTTGTGCCGATAGTTTTCCATGTGATACCACCGTTGACTGATTTGAAGATACCACCACCCATTGTACCAATGTAAAGTGTTTTGTTTGTAGCATCTTGGTTGTCATAAATAACGCCTCTTGTTAATGAACCATAATTGTCTGGTCCTAATGATGTCCAGTTTAATTCACCGTCTCTTGATTGTGAACCTTTTGCCGCTTCAAGCAACCATGCTGGGTCAATTAAGCCAGTTTCTTGGTTGGCGCGAATGCTCTTCATAAATGATTGTGCAGTTGGTTGCATAGCAGTTCTTGGATTGTATTTTCCAGAATCGCCGTTTGCATTAACTACAAAACTTGTTTGCGCTAAGATAATGATTGTCAAAAGCAAACTAATTGGTAAAAATCTTTTTTTCATATCACCTAATTTAGATATTTATTACTAATATATAATTCACCTTTTAAGGGTGCTAAATTACTATATTTTTTGAATACACGCAAACTATTTTTTATAAAAAAAATATTTTTTTTCTTAAAAAATAAAAATATAGCATGCGGTGATTATAATGTCCGAAATATCAAACACTTATTTTCTGTTGCTTAATATTTAATAATAGTAGATGAAGGAAGCCAGCCAATACTTCCGTTCGCTATTTTTATCTTGTCCCAATTGTCGGTATGGTCTAATATTTTCACTTTTGAACCTTCATGCAGTACGAACAAATCGACACTTGATGATGA
The DNA here is from genome assembly GCA_045639025.1 of Bacteroidales bacterium. Taxonomy (GTDB): domain Bacteria; phylum Bacteroidota; class Bacteroidia; order Bacteroidales; family F082; genus Limimorpha. Next base: position 61,479 of record JAZUCH010000040.1, on the reverse strand, counting down.
TGGCGAACTTTTTACTGTGATAGTAGGTGTTACTATAATACCTTCGTTTTGGCTTTTAATATAGTTGGATTTCTTAATAGTGATGCTAAAACTGCATATTGTAATTGCTATTAATGCTATACCTACAAAGAACATACTTTTCTTTAATATTCTAGTTTTAGCTGTGAAATAGAAAAACAGGCATATCAGCATTATTCCAAAAAACACTAAAGTGATAACTGACCATGTATTTATAGAGAAACTATTGCTGATATTTTTCCACCAAGTCTTGACAAAGAATTCTGGAACGCTTTCTATTTTATCGCTGATAAATGCTTGCGCAATCTCTATATTATGTTTTGTGTCTTCATTCTTTGGATCAAGTTTTAATGATTTTTCATAGTAATAGATAGCTAATGGATACTTTCCTATTTTATAATAGGTGTTGCCCAAGTTGTAAAATAATGTCGAAGAAGAATATCCCTTATTAATAATGCTTTCATAAACAGCGGCTGCTGAATCGTAGGCGCTCTCATTATATAAGGTGTTCGCTTTTATTAATAATTCCTCAGGTTTTTGTGCTTTTGCATCATTTGCCATTATGCAAGTGACGACAAGTAATATCATTCCTATTATGTGAGTTCTGTTTTTCATGTCTTTTATTTTAAAAGTTTCTCGGCTTTTGTTATCAAATCTATTCCTTTCTGATATAATTCGTCCATTTTTTTACTTGGATCGCCTGGAGCAAATCTTGCAAATTCGCAATTGTTCAATAAGTCAATAAATTCGTTTACTATATCTTCACTTACATTTTTGTTTAACATCATTTCTTTAACAGTTTCCATTGATAATTGTGAACGAACAATATTCAATTTGTCGGAAATGTATCCCCATAATGCTTGTGATAGTCCTTCGTAAAAACCATTTTGGTTGTTGTCTTTCAAATGGGTATATGCATTTGAAAGTCGTTTCTTTGCAACTTTGGTGGCTTGTTTGTTTCTTACTAAAACCTGATTTTTATTCAGTTTATTCATTCTGTTGTTTATAATAATGGCAGCTGCAAATATTATCACCATTAAGACTAATATAATAATGTATGTTGGTGACATGAAAAACATTACTCCTGTGATGCTCAACTTTTTGTCGTTTGTGTTGATGTGTTGAATGTCTTTGCCTAGATATTTGATGTCAGCTTGTCCTGGAGTGTATATTCCGCTATTGCCGGATATAGCATCTCCTTTCTCAACTCGAATCTTGTATTCTCCTGAACTTAATGTTTCATATTTGTTTAATGAAGGATTAAAATATGAGAACATAGTTTCTTTTAAATCAAAGTCACCCGACACTCTTGGAATTATAATATATTCAGCTTTCTTGCTTCCTGTAATTCCAAGTGCATTGTCTTTTATTGATGATGTGATTTTTGGATCATATACTTCAAAATCAGGAGGGAAAACCGGTCTAGGTAATTCCAATAATTCGATATTGCCTTTGCCTGATACTGTTAATGTTAATGTAAATGCTTCATTAACTTTAAGTTCGTTTTTGTCTATCTTTGATGTGAAAGTGAATTGTCCGACAGCACCTTTAAAACTTTCAGGTTTGTTGGCTGTTGGCAATGGCTCTACTTCAATTGTAATAGGTTGTGACTTAATGTCTTTTCTTACATTGGTATAAGATGTTCCTAATACGTCTCCAAAGAAATCTTCAAAAGGATCATATCCTTGCGAACGATTTCTTTGTTGTCTTATTTGAGCTATGCAATTGATATCTAATGGGTCAATTGTTAGCTGTCCGGCTTTTTGTGGGAACAAGACTATCTCTTGAATTGTTGCTACATTGTATGTCTGGCCATCACGTATGACTGATGATTGCTGCAATGTGCCATTATTGTCTGTAACGTCTTTAGTCCAGAATCCGGAATATGATGGTGCTTTTGAAACGGCTAATTGTGATATAGGGATATTGTAATATATTTTGTATGTGAGCATTATCTGTTCACCCAAATATGCTTTTTTCTTACTTGGAACAGCTTCTAGGAAAACTTCTCTGCTAATGTCTTTTGTTTGTGTGTTGGAATTGTTGAGGCTTCTGCCAGAATTGTTTGAGCCATTTTGTGATGCTGATACTATTATCTCACATGGCTCGCTGGTTATTTTCTTCTTGTCAACTATTATCGATGCTTGAGGAATGATGAAATTACCTTCTTTAATAGCGCGTAAGTGAAAGGAGTATGTTTGGATATTGGTCTTTGATACAGAGCCGTTGATTATTTGAACACTTGAGCTGGTAGATTTGAAAGGACCACCAATAACTTCAAAATTGTTGAAGTTTGGTGCTTTGAAATCTTTGCCATCAGAATTTAATTCGTAAGAAACTTGGAATTGTTCTCCTACAGAGACGTGTTTCTTGCATATTGTTTTAAATGTGACATCAGTCTGAGCTTCAAGTGAGTAGGTGACTGCAAATAAAAGTGCTATTATATATAAGAGTTTCCTTTTCATTTTTTTTAATTTAATTGCAAAAATAAAACCTTATTTAATATTACCAATCTTTTTCTGATTTTCTTTTTTGCATCTGAGATGCTTTTTTCTCATTCATTTCTTCCATGGTTTCTTTCTCTTGATTTTCAAGAGCCTTTAACATTCTTTCAGCATCTTCTTTTGACATTTGTTGCTGCTGCTGTTGCTGCTGCTGCTGTTGCTGTTCTTGTTGTTGATCTTGCTGTTGCTGTTCTTGTTGTTGTTGATCTTGTTGCTGCTGATCTTGCTGTTCTTGATCTTGTTCCTGGTTTTGTTGATTTTGTTGTTGCTGCTGGTTTTGTTGCTGTTCTTGTTGAATCATTTTCCAGCGAGCATATTCCAAATTATATCTGGAATCTTCATCATCAGGATTTATTTTAAGAGCTTTTTTATATGACTCAAAAGCTTCTCCATATTTTTCTTGTGCCATGAGTGTATTTCCTAGATTGTAATACGCATCGGCTTCGATTTCTTTTGAAGTATTTCTTTCAGTAACACCAGAGAATGCTTTAGCAGCATCTTCGTAGTTTTTTTGTTCATATAATGCGTCGCCCAAATTAAACTGAGCTTTTGGACTATATTCTTTGTCTAAAGATTTTCTGTAATTTACTTCAGCTTCTGAATAGTTTCCATTTTTATATTCTTTATTTCCATGTCTGATAAGACCTTTGTCGGTCTGTGCATTAGATGACAGACATATTGATGCAAATAAAATGCATATACCTATTTTAATATTAATTGTTTTCATCTTTAGGCTCGAAAAAGTTGAATTTTGTTTCCCAGTCTTTCTTTCCTGAAGAGATTAGGATTTCTATTATTAAAAGAATTATTGCCGCACCGATAAACCATTGAAATTGGTCTTCATAATCTGTAAACACTTTAGATTCAATTTCGGATTTTTCAGATTTGTTAATTTCGTTGAATATTTCATCGAGGCCGACATTTGAATTGCTAGCTCTTCTGTAAATTCCATCGCCTATTTCAGCAATTTGGCGTAACAGATTGTCATCCAATTTGGTGATGACGATGTTTCCATCTCTATCTTTCTTATATCCGGTTCTTTTTCCATATTGGTTATATAGTGGGATAGGAGCGCCTTCTTCTAGTCCCATTCCAATTGTGTAAATCTTAATGCCTAATTTGGCGGCTTCTTGTGCTGCTTTGATGGCGTCGCCATTGACATGGTCTTCACCATCGGATATTATTACTATTGCTTTGCTGTGTTCGCTTGTTCCAAACGATTTGACGGCCAAATTGATGGCAGCGCCTATTTCTGTTCCTTGTGAAGGAATCAGATTTGTATTGACAGTTGACAAGAACATTTTGGCTGCAGCATAGTCTGTCGTTATTGGCAATTGTACGTATGCATTACCTGCAAAGATGATAACACCGATTCTGTCGCCGTTCAGTTTGTTAATCAGATTGTTGATTGCTTGTTTTGAACGTTCTAAACGGTTTGGAGCAATGTCTTCTGCATTCATTGAGTTTGAAATATCAATACAGAAATATAAATCAATACCTTCTCTTTTTACCTCTTCCATCTTAGAGCCAGTCTGAAGGTTAGCTGCTGCAAATATACCTAATATTATGACAAGCAGGAAGATGATGAATTTGGTGTTGCTTCTTGAACTTGATGCTAAAGGCACCAGAAAACTTGCAAATTTTGAATCAGCAAATTTTTTGAATTGTCTTTTGTTCCAGATACGGATTAATATATATATGGCAATGAGAACTGGTATTGCCAAAAGCCAATATAAATATTCAGGATGTTCAAATCTTAAAATGTGAGTTTCCATCTTTTTATATTTAATCTGTTATTGATTTGAAAATCGTGTTTTTCAATAAAAATGATAATCCAAGCATAATGAGTCCCCAGATTACGAAAGGATGAAATTCTTCGTGAAGTCTCTTATATTCACTTACTTCAATTTTAGAACGCTCCATTTTGTCAATTTCGTCGTATATCTGTTGTAATTTTTCTTTTGATTCTGCACGGAAATATTTGCCGCCAGTTTCGTTGGCGATCTGTTGTAGTAATGGTTCGTTAATATTAACCTCAACTTGTTGGTATTTAATGCCTCCAAATGGTGTTTGTACTGGATATGGTGCTGTTCCTCTAGTGCCGGCGCCAATTGTATAAACCCTAATGCCGAACAATTTGGCCATCTCTGCTGCTGTTGAAGGGTCGATTGAACCAGCATTGTTATCACCATCAGTTAATAAGATTACGACTTTTGATATTGCTTCACTGTCTTTTAATCTGCTTACTGCTGATGCCAAACCGTCGCCTATTGCAGTTCCGTCTTCAAGCATTCCACATTTCATGTCTTTCAACATATTAAGCATCATGCCGTGGTCGGTAGTAAGTGGCACTTGTGTGAATGTTTCACCGCTGAATACTATCAATCCCATTCTGTCGCCAGGACGGCCGATAACGAAGTCGGAGGCTACAGCTTTGGAAGCTTCTAATCTGTCTGGTTTTAGGTCGGCAGCCAACATGCTGCTGGAAATGTCCATCGCTAGAACTATGTCAATGCCTTCAATATTGACATTCTGTTTTTTAGTACTGCTTTGAGGACGAGCTAAGGCTATGATAAACAATGATAGTGCGGCCATTTCTAATACGAAGACAATATGTCTAAGATACGATTTCCAAGATTTTGGAAGTTTGTCAAAAAATCCAGTGTCTGAAAAACGTATATATGCTTGTTGCTTGTTACAATTGAAAATGTACCATACAATTAAAATAGGTATGATAATCAATCCAAAAAGGAAATGCGGAGATGCAAATTCTAATGAACTCATTTTGTTTCCTCCATTTCTTGATTTTCAGTTGTTTCTTTTTCAAAATCATATTTCTTTGCTTTGGCTTCTTCTGCTTTTTTTTGCTCCATTTCTTGATAGAATGTGTAACTGTCTTCAACAAATGAGTTTATATCACCAAAAGCTGTTTCATTTTGTGATGGACTAGGATTGGCCTTTGCAAATTTTACCAAATCAGAAGTTATGAGAGTGTTTTGTAATTTCTCGAAAATAGAGTTGTCTAACTGTAATTTTCTTACTTCCTGAAGAATTTCATCGGAAGTCATTTCGATGGCATCAATATTAAATTGACCTTCGAGATATTCTCTTGCTATGTCAGTCAAATCTGTATAATATTCTTTTGATTTTCCAGATTGCCAAAGGTTTGACTCCTTGAGTTGTGTCAATCTTTCTCTTGCTGTTACGATAGCAGGAATTTGTGGTTTGACTTCTTCCTCTTCAATCTTTTCTTTTTTGCTAAAACGTTTGATGAGATAGATTGCCAATAAAATAAGACCTGCCAAAACAATGGCACCTCCTGCGTATGGTATGGTTTCTTCAAATGTAATGTTCTGTTTGATAGGCGCTTTGATAGGTCTGTATGCTATTGTTGTGTCTATTGAAACAGCTTGTACATAAATGTCCATCCATTCGGTATAGCAGGTGTGTGTTGTTGTGTCGTTGATAGATTTTGAATATTTCAAGCCTATTTTAGGAATCTCAACATAACCAGTATCGAAGGTTGTCATTGTCAAAAGTTGCGACATAATAACGTCGTTACTATTATTAATAGGGGTTTTAGATACGTCGCTTCTTTTTATCACCTCAATGCTTTTGCTGAGAGTGTCTTTTAATTCACTCCATTGGACAATATAATCGCTTGGCATTCTCACGTCTAATTTGTAATTAAATGTCTGACCTGCGAAAATGCTGTCTTTGTCAATGCTTCCGTTGGCGTATATGTTTTGTGCAAAACAATGTCTATTTGCTATCAATAGCATTGTAATGGCAAAGAATAATTTTATGATATGCAATTTTATTCTCATCTTCTTGATTCTCTTTTCTTAAATAACTGCATCAAAGGTTTGACGTAATCGATGTCTGTATAAATCAAGGTATTGTCGATACCGTTATTTGCAAATATCTTATTGAGTTTAATGGATTCAGATTGAATATATTTTTGATATGCTTCGTTCCATGAACTCATTGAAGTATCGACCCATACGTCTTTGTTGGTCTCAGAGTCTCTGAATTTCACGAGACCCACTTTAGGTATTACGAGCTCTCTTTTATCGGTAATTCTCAAACAAACGAGGTCGTGTTTATTGGCAGCAATTCTTATTTGTTGTTCGAAAGGTTTTTTTGAGATGAAGTCAGATATTAAGAAAGAGGTTGTTCTTTTCTTGATTGCGCTAGTCAAAAAACGTAATCCTTCACCTATGTCAGTACCTTTGTGCTGTGGGGTGAATGTTACTATCTCTCTGATGATGCGAAGAATATGACTTGAACCTTTCTTAGGAGGAATGAATTTTTCAACTTGATCGCTGAAGAAAATCACGCCTACCTTATCGTTGTTCTGAATTGCCGAGAAAGCCAAGACGGCTGCCAATTCAGCAGTGAGGTCTCTTTTTGAGATGTTTACCGAGCCAAAGTCGTTGGAGCCTGAAACGTCAATGAGCAGCATTACAGTCATCTCGCGTTCTTCTTCAAATATCTTGACGAAAGGACGGTTGAATCGAGCCGTTACATTCCAATCAATGTTGCGTATGTCGTCGCCATATTGATATTCACGAACTTCACTGAAGGTCATGCCACGACCCTTGAAGGCACTGTGGTATTGACCAGAAAAAATATTATTGGTCAAGCCACGTGTCTTAATCTCGATTTTTCTAACCTTTTTAAATAGTTCGTTAGTTTCCATATCTCAATAAATCACGGCACTTCTACCATGTTTAAAATCTCATTGATAATTTCTTCTGTTGTAATGTTTTCAGCTTCAGCTTCGTATGTCAATCCAATACGATGTCTCATTACATCAGGTGCAACGGCGCGGACGTCTTCTGGAATAACATAACCACGACGTTTTATAAATGCGTATGCTTTAGCAGCCATTGCAAGGTTGATAGTTGCACGTGGTGAACCGCCATAACTGATAAGGTTGGCAAATTTCTTTAATTTGTAATCGTTTGGATAGCGCGATGCAAAAACGATGTCGGTGATGTAGTTCTCAATTTTTTCGTCAAGATATACTTCACGGCAGACCTTTCTTGCATTCAAGATTTCTTTTGTTGATGTAACAGGTTTTATTTCTGGATAATCCTTGTTTATGTTCTGACGAAGGATAATCTTTTCTTCTTCTTTTTTAGGATAGTCAATTATGACCTTAAGCATGAAACGGTCAACTTGAGCTTCTGGGAGAGGATATGTACCTTCTTGTTCAATAGGGTTTTGTGTTGCCATTACTAGGAATGGGTCTGGCAATGCGAATGTGCTTTCTCCAATTGTAACCTGATGCTCTTGCATAGCTTCAAGCAATGCACTTTGCACTTTTGCAGGTGAACGGTTGATTTCGTCGGCTAATACGAAGTTGGCGAAAACAGGACCTTTGCGAACTATGAACTCTTCGTTCTTTTGGCTATATATCATTGTACCGATTAAGTCGGCTGGCAAAAGATCTGGTGTGAACTGAATACGGCTGAAATCAGCGTCGATAATGCTTGATAATGTCTTGATGGCGAGAGTTTTTGCTAAACCAGGAACACCTTCAAGAAGTATATGTCCGTTTGATAATAAACCAATTAATAATCTTTCTGTCATGTGTTTTTGACCAACAATGACTTTGCTCATTTCAAGATTGATGAGGTCAATGAATTGACTCTCTCTCTGGATTCTTTCGTTTAATTCACGAATATCTGTCTCAAACATAATGTCTTTTTTTGTTATATTAATATGTGCAAAATTAACAAGAATTTATCAAATTTATTGCATGCTTGCTAACATTTTTGAAAAATCAAGACAAATCACTGTGGATTTGCCTTGATTATCAAATATAATTAGTTTGGACAAAATTCACTTAATTGATGCATTAGTTTTTTACGACTGTAAAAAATTCGGCTTTTTACAGTTCCTATTGTTAAATGTAAGCAATCTGCAATTTCCTTGTATTTGTATCCGTCATTGTACATATCGAATGCGCGGCGGAAATCCTCGTCTAACATTTTTATGCCTCTTTCTAATTCCTTCGAATTGATTATTGACTGAGGGTCTGTGTCTGTATTTATGTTGCTAATGTTCAAATAATAAAGATCTTCACTTTGGTCTATGATTGTGTTTGCTTTTTTAGTTCTACGATAATTGTTGATGAAAATGTTTTTCATAATGGTGTAAACCCATGCTTTGAAATTGTTGTGGCTGACATACTTCTCTTTGTATATCAACGCTTTGAGGAATGTTTCTTGCATTAAGTCTTTTGCGTCATCTTCATTTCCTGTCAATTGTCTTGCAAATGCTTCAAGATTTTTCTGAAGAGCTGTTAGGTTGCTGTTGAACTCGATTGTTGTCATAACTAATGTTGTTTTTGTGTTTTAAAAATTGATTGTTTGTTGTTGTTGTTGTTGTGTTGTTGTGCTGCAAAAATAATATACAATTTTCTTTTGTCAATACCCTTGGAACGGCCTTTCGATAGGTAGGCGTATATGTGGTTGATTTATTGATAGTTATGAAATGTTAAATAAATGTTAAATTTTAAAAGTAAACGGAAAAATACAAAAAGTTAACGGATTTTAACATAAGTTAACGGAAATTAACATAAGTAAACGGGCAAAAATAGAGCGGTTTTAAGGCCTTTTTTGACCAAAATATCACATTTTGCACCATATTTTTAAAATCCCGACATAAATCTCCGCGAATTCATTATTAATTGCAATTTTTTTTGTACTTTCGTAGAAAATTATTTGATGATGATTTCATTTGATAAAATTGCTTTGATTGGTTCGGGAAATGTGGCTTATGCTTATTCAAAAGCATTGAAAAATAATGGAATACATCCTACGTATATTTATACGCGTTCTTTGGATAAAATTTCAGAGATAGAGAATTCATTAGAAGTAAAGGCAACATCTTGTTTTGATGATTTGCTTGATTGTGATTTGATTATAATAGCTGTTAAGGATGATGTAATCAAAGAAGTGTCTTTGAATCTTAAAAATTATAAAGGATTATTAGTTCACACTTCAGGTACGCAGCCTTCTTCGGTTTTGAATCATATTGAAAATTATGGCGTACTTTATCCATTGCAGACATTGACAAAAGATTTTGATGTCGATTTTAAAAAAGTACCTCTTTTGATAAATGCTTCATCATCAATATGTTTGGAAAAGCTAAAGAATCTGGCTAGTATTATGTCTGACGTTGTTGTTGAATGTAATGACGAAGATAGAAAATTGATCCATCTGAGTGCGGTTTATGTTTGCAATTTCGTTAATGTAATGTTGCAGGTCGGTAATAGGCTTCTAGAAAATAAAGGGCTGGATGTCTCAATATTCGAACCTTTAGTAAAAGAAACAGTTGACAAAGCTTTTGTATTAGGACCTGAAAATGCTTTGACGGGTCCTGCAAAAAGGGGTGATGTTGAAACAATTGAACGTCATAAAGAATTACTGGAAAATAATCCGGAAGAGAAAGAAATTTACGAATTATTAACAAATTATATAATAAATAAATGTAGATAATATGAAGAATTATAAAGAACAATTAAAGGATATTACAACTTTTATATTTGATTATGATGGTGTTATGACAAATGGTGACGTTTTGGTTGATGCCAACGGAGTTCCATTGCGTAGCACAAATGTTAAAGATGGATATGCACTTCAGCTCGCAGCTCGTCTTGGTTACAATATAGCAATTATCACTGGTGGATATTCTATTTCAATAGAAAAAAGAATGGAAATGCTTGGTATTAAAGATGTTTTCGTTCGTTCTGCAAGTAAGGTGGAAGTCCTTCAGAAATATATGGAGACCAAAAACTTGAAACCTGAGCAGATTATATATATGGGTGATGATCTTCCAGATTATCCAGTAATGAAAATGGTTGGACTTCCTGTTTGTCCAGCTGATGCTGTTCCGGAAATTAAAGATATCAGCTTGTATATAAGTCATTGCGGAGGAGGGAAAGGAGCTGTTAGAGATATTATAGAGCAAGTTATCAAAGCTCAGGATAAATGGATGAAAGATTTTACTTTTTATGTTTGGTAAATAAAATATAATGAATAAGATAAAGGCGTTTTTTAAATTGGTTCGATGGACTAATTTGTTAATCATAGTAATAATGATGTGTTTGGTCAATTATTGCTTGATGTCGTCTTTTCATGTGTCTGAAATAGTCGGCGTATTACCTTCGTCACCAGCCTTTCTAATGCTTGTTATATCATTGGTTTTCATCGTGGCTGGCGGCTATGCCATCAATGATTATTTCGATGTTGAAACAGATAGGATTAACAAGCCTGATAAGCTTGTTGCAGAAAAGGTCTTTACTGATAAAGAGATAAAATTCTTTTACAAATCGTTGACATTTATTGGCTTGTCGGCAGGTCTTGTTTCAAGCATTATTTTGATGGGCGCAAGATTCATTACTTTGTTTGCAATATTGCTCTTGCTGGTTTGTATGCTTTATTCTTATTCGTCTATTTATAAGAAAAAATTCTTAATAGGGAATATAATTGTTTCTATTTCAGTGTCTTTGGCTGTTTTTTTGCCATGGCTGTTTGAGGCCTTTCATCTTTCAAACAATGCCTTGATTCTTTCGGTGTGTAAAGATACAATGATGAATATTCTTCCTTTTGTATTGATATACACTGCTTTCGCTTTTTTGACAACATTGATTAGAGAGATAGTGAAAGATGCTGAGGATTATGATGGAGATTTTGTAACCTATTGTCGTACAATACCTATTGTGTGCGGAATGTTAAAGACTAAGGTAATTGTTGGCGTATTGTCCTTTGTGTTGTATGTCTTCCTTGCTTATTTTCATTGGGTTCTTGCTAGATTGCAAGCGGACACTGCCATCTATATAATGATTGTTGCTGAAACATTAGGTATGATGATACTGCCAATACTTTTTAATATTAAAGAATTTGCTGATTTTCATAGACTTTCTATTGTGTTTAAAATGATAATGGTAGTAGGAATGTTAACAATGGTATTTATATAATGTTAGAAAATTTAAAGAAATATAATATTATTCTTGCCTCAAAATCACCTAGGAGGCAAAAGCTCTTGAAAGGGATAGGTTTGCCTTTTTCAATTTTAACAAAGGATGTTGATGAGTCGTATTCTTCGGAAATGCCTGTTTTTGACGTAGCGCCATTTTTGAGTTATAAAAAAGCTAGAGCTTTTGAGGGGAATGAACTTCCTGATAATTATATGGTTATAACGGCAGATACTGTCGTTATTGTCGGTGATAAAATTTTAGGAAAACCAAAGGATTTTGAAGATGCTTGCAATATGTTGCGTCTTATTTCAGGAAAAAAACATTCGGTGGTGACAGGCGTGACTGTTCATACCAAAGAAAAGACCAAGACATTTTCCGTTGCGTCTAAAGTTTCGTTTGAAGTGCTTGATGAAGAGGAGATAAATTATTATGTTGATACATATAAGCCTTTTGATAAGGCTGGTTCTTACGGAATTCAGGAATGGATTGGTTATGTTGGGGTTAATAGCGTTGAAGGTTCTTATTTCAATGTTATGGGTCTGCCAACGCAGAAATTATATCAAATATTAAAACATTTTTGAAATATATATGATGGACAAAAAACCTTTGATACTAATTGCTAATGACGATGGTTATCGCGCAAAAGGATTTCATAAACTCATCGAATTGATGAGAAAGATAGGTGAGGTTATTGCGATTTCAACGGAAAAACCTATGTCGGGACAAAGTCATTCAATTACTAATCATGACCCTTTGAGGGTTTATCTTGCAGAACAAGACGCTGATTATAAGTTATATGTATGCAGTGGACGTCCCGTCGATTGTATCAAAATAGGGTATAGGTTTACTGATGGCAGAATGCCTGATCTTGTTGTTTCTGGAATAAATCATGGCTCTAATGCGTCGTCAAATGTAATATATTCTGGAACAATGGGTGCAGCTTTGGAAGCTTGTATGGACGGTGTCCCTGCAATAGGTTTCAGTGTTGATAGTTATTCGTCTAATGCCGAATTTGATCATATTGAATGTTATGTTGATGCAATAGCAAGGCGTGTCTTGGCAGAAGGTCTCCCTAAAGGTGTTTGCCTTAACGTAAATATGCCAAAGAAATCTGAAGAGGCTATTAATGGCGTTAAAATATGCCGTCAGGCAAAAGGTCGATGGAGTCAGACTTTTGAACATAGAGTTGATCCTTTTGGCCGTGATTATTATTGGCTTACTGGTTATTTCATAGAAGAGGATGAAGGTGTCGATACTGACCTTCATGCAATAAAGAATAATTATATAGCTGTAGTGCCGACAATGTTTGACATGACGTCTTATTCTTCTATGGAAATATTAAAAGATTGGAATTTGTGATATGTTAAAAAAAGATAATTTTTATATAGGTTTTATAGCTGCCATAGTGATGTTTTTTATCATTTACAGCTTGTTGAATCTTTTTACGGATTTTTCATATTTTTCGCAGAATCGTGATTCTCTATGGGTTTATATTTTGTCAATAATGCCAAGTTTGCTATTGTCACGTTTCATGCTTGTAAAATGGAATGTGGAAAAAACAGGTAGAGGAATGATGTTCTTCTCTTTATTAGGAATTTTATTTGTAATGTATTGGGTGTTGAAATGAAATATTATATTATTGCAGGTGAAGCATCTGGCGACCTTCATGGTGCAAATTTGATAGCTTCCATTAAGAAAAAAGATCCACGTGCAAAAATAAGAGCATGGGGCGGAGATTTGATGAAAAAGCAAGGTGCTACATTGGTGAAACATTATCGTGACCTTGCGTTTATGGGTTTCGTGGAGGTTCTGTTACATCTAAGAACCATCTTGAAAAATTTTAGTTTTTGTAAAAAAGATATTAAGAAATTTGCGCCAGATGCAATCATTCTTATTGATTATCCTGGCTTTAATATTAAGGTAGCTAAGTTTGCTCATAAATTAGGAATAAAAGTATATTACTATATTTCACCTCAGGTATGGGCGTGGAAAAAACGTCGCGTCTATACTTTGAAGAAAGTGGTGGATAAGATGTTGGTTATCTTGCCTTTCGAGAAGAAGTTTTATGATGAATATGATGTGGAATCACATTTCGTAGGTCATCCTCTTCTCGATGAATTGTCGAATGTTAAGAGTATAAATAAGAAACTTTTTGCAAAGCAGAATGACCTCAATCCACAAAAAGAGATAATTGCTCTTTTGCCAGGAAGTCGTAAACAGGAAGTGTCAAGAATGATGGAGGTTATGTTGAAAGTTGTTAAGATATTTCCTGATTATCAATTTGTTATTGGATGTGCTCCTTCGCTTCCTGAAGAGTATTATAGGGAGTTGGTCGGTGATGAAGACGTACACATGGTGTTTAATAAAACATATCAGCTGTTGCAAGTTGCTAGTGCGGCGGTGGTTACATCTGGCACTGCGACTCTCGAAACGGCATTGTTTTATGTGCCAGAGGTGGTGTGTTATAAAGGGAATCCAATATCTTACTTCATTGCTAAAAAACTTATTAAGGTTAAATACATATCTCTAGTAAATCTTATAATGAATAAAGCTGTTGTTAAAGAATTGATACAGAATGATTTAACTGCTGAAAATATTTCGGTGGAATTAAGGCAGATTTTGTCGGATACAAAAAGACAACGTGCTTTGCTAGAAGATTATGAAGAGTTGAGATTTTTGTTGGGAAATGCTGGAGCATCTGATAATGCGGCCTTAATCATAATTAATGATTTGAAGAAGCAATAAACAGAATTCTTAATAATTTTTAACGTAAATTATTGTTATTCATAGTTTTACTTATGAATAATATTATTATCTTGCAGCACTATGAATAGATATGTGCTGTAAGATGATATGTTGGTTTAAATATCCGTTTGTCAGACTTTTAATTCCTTTTGCATCGGGAATTTGGCTGGCGTTCTTCAATGGAAATGTCTGTGTTTCTAAAATAGTTGTCGTTAATTTGTTAATATTTCTTTTGATATTATTAACGCTTTTAGTCATTTCCTCAGTTTTAATTAAAAACTATCGATATAGATACGTCTTTTCTTTATTGTTAAATGTGTTTTTATTGTTATCAGGATTTTCTTTTGTAAAAATCCATGATTATAAATCGAAGGTCAATAGCTTGTCTAATGTTGATTTTACACCTGAATATTATGTTGCTAGATTATACGAATGTCCAGTGGTAAAGGATAATTCTGTCAAGGTGATGATGCAACTGCTGGAAATAGAGGATGAGTTATCTGAAAAACATAAATTTGATTCTAAAATAATTGCATATTTCGAGAAAGATGAAAGTTCATTGTCGCTTAAATATGGCGATTGTGTAATTTTTCTTACAAATCCGGAAGAAGTCAAGAAGCCTCCAAACCCAGAACAGTTCAATTATAAGGAGTATCTATATAAAAAAGGTGTTACGCATCAGGTTTATCTTAAATCAGATAAGTGGTTGAATTTGAGTTGCAACAAATCAAATCCTATATATGAATTTTCATATTCATTACGTGATTTTCTTTTGTTGACTATGCGGCATCTTGGTGTTGATGATGAAGAATATGCGGTTGCTGCAGCAATATTGTTGGGTTATGATGACAGCCTTCCAATGGATTTGCGCCAAAAATATGTGGCTGCTGGAGCGATGCATATCTTATGCGTTTCCGGACTCCATGTAGGCGTGATATTTATGGTGTTTTCATATCTTCTGTTTTTCCTTGATGACAGGAAGAAAATACAGCGACTGCTGAAATATCTGCTATTACTTTTGTTGATATGGTTTTATGCTTTACTTGCAGGCTTGGCGCCTTCTATTTTGAGGGCGACGATAATGTTGTCGTTTGTGCTGGTTGGAAATATCATCAATAGAAAAGGTGTTTTGCTTAACTCACTAGCGGCTTCCGCCATGATATTATTATGTATAAACCCGGCAAATCTTTTTGATATAGGGTTTATGCTGTCGTATGTTGCTGTTATTGGCATTGTCGTTTTGCAGAAACCTATTTACAAATTGGTTTATTCAAAATATAAGATAGTGAATAAAATATGGGAGCTAACTTCTGTTACAATTGCCGCTCAGCTTGCAACGGTTCCTTTTACTATTTATTATTTCCATCAGTTTCCGACATACTTTTGGTTGAGTAATCTTTTTATGACACCTGTTTCGTCTGTCGTTATAATAGGTGGAATGATAATGCTGTTGGTTTTCTTTATACCTTATATTAATATAATGGTAGCATTCTTTGTATCTAAAATGATTTATGTCATGAATCTTGGTGTCGAATGGATAGAAAGTTTGCCGTTTTCTATAATAAAAGGTATTTATATAAACACAAGTCAATTTGTGATCCTTTTGTTGATACTGCTTTTACTTCTTTTATTTGTTGAATTGAAAGAAAAAAGATTGATTTTTTGTATGATGATACTATCATCTTTGTTCTTATTTGTAAATCTTAACAATGTTTTAAAGCAAAAGAATCAAAAAGAAATGGTGATTTATTCAATTAATAATGCAACTGCTATAGATTTTTTATGTGGGAGAGAGCATTTTCTTTTGTCGGATAGCGTTTTTTTTAATGATAAATCATCTTTTTCTTACAATATTGAGAATTTTTTAGTCAAAAAAGGTGTTTTTTTCAATGGAAAAACGATTCAATTTTGTGATAATTTTGACGGGAATTTTGTGAAAAAGAGAAAAAGTGTCGTCATTTTTGGTGAAAAAGTACTCGGAATGTCCGATGGAAGCGATTTTTTGAGTGATTCACTTTCATATAAAATTCCACTTGATTTCATGCTTGTTTATGGTAAAAAGAGACAATCGTTGTCTCACTTGTTAAATGTATATAATTTTGATTATCTGATAATTGACGGAACTGTTCCGCAATATTTAACTTCTGAATTAATTGAAGATTCTGAGAGATTAGGCATAAAATATCACTCAATCAGAGAAAAAGGCGCTTTTGTTGTAAAATAATTTTTTTTAATTTTATTTTGTTGATAATCATTTAGATAAAAAATAATTTCAAAAAAAGTGAATTTTTTTTTAAAAAATGCTTGCAGATATGAAAAAAGGTCGTATCTTTGCACTCGTAATCAATAACACAAACGGTTATAAAAAAATAAAAAAAGCAGGTGCTGTAGTTCAGTTTGGTTAGAATGCCTGCCTGTCACGCAGGAGGTCGCGAGTTCGAGTCTCGTCAGCACCGCAAAAGTCTTTCAGAAATGAGAGACTTTTTCGTTTTATATACTCCACATATCGACACATTCCTTACGTACCTTTCTTACTTGTTGTCTTGTTGTCTTGTAGTCTTAAAAAAAAAACTCCTGACCCCTAATCCCTAATTCCTAATTATTCTTATTTTTGCATAAACATCTTTCGTTATGATAAATAAGATAAAATCTCTTGCCAAGGAACTTAAAGCTGACATTATTGACGTGAGACGTCATCTGCATCAGTTCCCATGCTTGAGTTTTGAGGAATATGAAACTGCTGGGTTCATTCATGCATTGCTGGATTCATGGAATATCGAGTATGAATTCTTGACAGAGACAGGAATCGTCGCAATTATAAAAGGCATAAATCCTGAAAAGAAAACGATAGCGCTTCGTGCAGATATAGATGCTCTTCCAATACAAGAGAGAAACGAATGCCAATATAAATCCACTGTCGATGGCGTGATGCATGCCTGCGGTCATGATGCGCACGCTGCGATGTTGCTCGGCGCAGCGAAGATTCTTAATCAGATGAAAGATGAATTTGAAGGAACCATAAAACTTATTTTTCAACCTGGAGAAGAGAAATTGCCAGGCGGTGCTTCTGTTATGATTGAAAAAGGTGTTTTGAAAGATGTCGATTTGATTATTGCACAACATGTGTATCCAGAACTTCCGTGCGGTGAAGTCGGATTTCATGCCGGTGAATTTATGGCTTCCTGCGATGAGATAAACATTACTATAAAAGGAAGAGGCGGACATGCCGCTAAGATAAAAGAACGCGACAACACCACGGTGGCAGCCGCTAAAATATTATGCGCCATCTCAGAACTCAGCTCCGAGTTTAACAAAGAAGAAAGAAAAAATCCTATCATAATAGCTTTCGGCAGTTTCATCGCCGACGGCACTTACAACGTGATTCCTGATAAGGTAAGTCTCAAAGGAACGATGAGAACCTTCAGCGAGGACGACAGAAAATCTGTTAAAAATAAGATAAAGGAAATCTGTGCTGAAGTGGGTTCGTCTTTTAATGTAGGAACGGATTTATTTATAGAAGAAGGTTATCCGGTATTGATAAATGACGTTAATCTTACTAATTCATTGAGAAACAAAGCCGTCGACTTCATGGGAGAAGATAAGGTGAAAGATATTCCGCAGCTTATGACAGCGGAAGACTTCGCTTGGTATTCGCATAAAGTTAAGGCATGTATGTATAGAATTGGCACATCTAATGTTGAAAAAGGCATCGTTTCAAAGCAGCATACTCCGACCTTCGACATCGACGAAGACGCCTTGGAAATAGGAATGGGACTGATGGCGTGGTTGGCGGTGAAGAGTTAGAAATAAATTGTTTAACCATTAAAATATTTGTTATGAAATCAAACCAAAGTTTACAGAAACAAGATGAAAAATTACAGAATGTATTATATAACGATGCATGCGTAATTATTGAACAAGCTAAGATTGTTGCTTACAAATCGGTAGATGAAATATTGATAAAGCGTAATTGGTTGTTGGGAATGCGTATTCAGCATGAAGTTTTAAAGGATCAGCGTGCGGAATATGGAGAGCAGGTGATTAAGACTTTAGCTAAGGATTTGACAGAGAAGTATGGGAAAGGGTATTCAAGAAATAATCTGTACCGTTTTGCGTCGTTTTATAGGTCATTCCCTAATATGTTTTATATGCTGAATAACAATCTTAAGATTGTCCCAGCAGTGATGGGATTATTTAATGAGGTAGATATTTATAGCCGCGTTGTAACGGAAAAGGCTATACGTTTGTCGTGGACGCATTATGGTATTATCTTACAAGAATCAGATGCTGAGGCTCGCGCTTGGTATGAAAATGAAGCTGCCAATGAGATGTGGGGAACTAGAACTTTGCAAAGAAATGTTAGCACGCAATATTATCATCGTTTGTTGAAATCTCAGAATAAAGAAGTTGTTCGTAATGAAATGAAAGAGAAAACTTCTTCTTTGCAAGATAAATTGGAGTATCTCAAAAATCCTGTAATAGCAGAGTTTCTTGGCTTTAAAAATAATCCTGATTATACGGAAAGTACCTTGGAAAAAGGTATCATCGACCATTTGATTCCTTTTCTTATGGAGTTAGGTAAAGGATTTGCTTTCGTTGATAGACAGAAACATATTCATACAGAAAAACAGGATTATTACATTGATTTGGTATTTTATAATTATCATTTGCAATGTTTTGTTTTGGTTGATCTTAAAACGACTAAGTTGAACTATCAAGATGTTGGGCAAATGGATATGTATGTAAGGATGTATGATGAATTGATACGTCCCGAAGGACATAATCCTACAATAGGTATATTGCTTTGTGCGGATACCGATGAGGATGTTGCTCATTATTCTGTTCTGAATGGTAGTGACCAGCTTTATGCTGCAAAATATCTGACGTTTTTGCCGACAAAAGAAGAACTTCGTCGTGAGATAGAACAACAAAAAGAATTTTATCGCTTAAAATGTGAAAGTGGTTTTGATTGTTGATATAAAAAAGTTTAAATTTGTAGACTCAGACACTGAACACTTGGTGTCTTGGTGACTTGGTTTAATGCATAATTCATAATGCATAATTGGGGTGTTGCTCTGGTAAGGGTGACACCTTTTTTTAAATTGAAAATTGAAAATATTGTATAGATGCGTTAATGTGTCCTGCAAAAATAAATAAACATTGACATGTCTCATTTTTTTGTGGGATTCGTATTTGTTTTTTTGAGACGTGTCAATGCGTTTTATAGCATGTCGCCTTGACGCGTCTCTACAGGGGACTAGAATGTCGTATGAGAAAGAAACGAATTCTGATGCATATTGTCGTTTTGGAATTGGGAAATGTCAAAACGAATCTTTTAATTTAGGACGCGGCAAGCCACGTTTCTACAACTCCTCATTAAAAATTTGTTGTCTTTAAAAAAAAGTTCAAAAGCCAATAGCCAAAAACCTTGGTTCAAAAAAAACTTTAGCCTTTAGCCTTTAGCCTTTAGCCAAAATCATTATCTTTGTAAAAAATATCTCTATGAAAATCTTAGTGACATACGCTTTCGATGAGGAAATAATTCCTTTTGAATTACAAGGTGTTGATATTACATTCCTTAAGACTGGAATGGGTAAGGTGCTATCGGCGTTTAACTTGACTAAAGCTCTTTGTGAAGAGAAATATGATTTAGTGCTAAATGTTGGTACTGCCGGCACTTTGAATCATAATGTAGGTGATATTTTCGTATGTCATCGTTTTGTTGATAGAGATATGGAGAAGATAGAACTTCCAGACGTCTGTTCTGATATTTCTTTTCCAGAAAAAATAGGGATAGGAATTATTGACGCTTATGATAAGATAGGCGTTTGTAACACGGGCGACAGTTTCGTGACAAAGGCTGCTCATTTCAATGGCGACGTCGTTGATATGGAGGCTTTCGCTCAGGCAATGGTCTGCAAAGAGATGAATGTTGATTTCGTCTCTGTTAAGTATATCACTGACATCATTGGTCAGAATTCTGGTGAGATATGGTTGGACAAGCTTCGTGACGCTCGCGAGGCCTTAAAAGAATTTTTCGCATGAACTTATTAGATTGGCTTCCGATAACAAAGAAAGAGACCGACTTGCGCGGATGGAGCGAAGTCGATATAGTTATTATCACTGGCGATGCATACGTCGACCATCCGGCTTTCGGCGCTGCTGTGATAGGACGCGTCCTTGAACATCATGGCTACAAGGTGGCGCTGATACCGCAGCCTAACTGGCGCGACGACCTCCGCGACTTCAAGAAGTTCGGCAAACCTCGTCTTTTCTTCGGCATCTCCGCCGGCGCCATGGACTCGATGGTGAATCATTACACGGCTAACAAGCGCCTGCGCTCCAACGACGCCTACACTCCAGGAGGCGAAGCAGGATTCCGTCCAGATTATGCGACAATAACTTATTCCAATATACTTAAGAAATTATATCCAGATGTTCCGGTTGTCATCGGCGGCATCGAGGCTTCCTTGCGAAGAGTGACGCATTATGACTATTGGGCTGACGAACTGAAACCTACTATCATGCTCGATTCTAAGGCTGACCTCGGCGTTTATGGTATGGGTGAACTAGGTATAGTTGAGATTGCCAAAGCTTTGGAAGAAGGTAAAAAAATTGAAGAGATAACGAATGTTCCTCAGACTTTTTTCCTTAAGAAAAAATCGCAGAATGTGAAATGTGAATGGAACGACCTGCGTCTTGCATCGCATGAGGAATGTCTCAAAGATAAGAAGACTTACGCTTCTAACTTCAAGAATGTAGAAATAGAATCGAACAAGAAAAAAGCCAACCGTCTGCTTCAGAATGTAGGTGACTATACCTTATATATTAATCCTCCTTATCCTACGATGACGGAGTCTCAAATCGACGCTTCTTTCGATTTGCCTTATACTCGTCTGCCGCATCCTAAATACGCGAAACGTGGCGTGATTCCGGCTTACGAGATGATACGTCATTCGGTTAACATTCATCGCGGCTGTTTCGGCGGCTGTGCTTTCTGTACTATCTCGGCGCATCAGGGTAAGTTCGTGGCATCGCGTAGCAAGGCTTCTATCATGAAAGAGGTGAAGCAAGTCACTGAGATGGAAGACTTCAAAGGTTATATCTCCGACCTCGGCGGTCCTTCTGCCAATATGTATCGCATGAAAGGTAAGGACGAGAGCCTTTGTGAGAAATGCATACGCCCGACTTGTATCCAACCTAATATTTGTAAGAATTTAGACACCAATCATCATCCGCTTATCGAACTTTATAAAGAAGTGGATAAGTTGCCAAAAGTAAAAAAAGCGACTATTGGTTCAGGAATACGATACGACTTGTTCTTGACTAATGAAGACCCTTCGGGAAAATTAGGTTACGATGAATATTTCGAACAGCTGATGAAACGTCATGTGAGCGGCCGTCTCAAGGTGGCTCCAGAACATTCCAGCGATGAAGTCTTGAAATTGATGAGAAAGCCGTCATTTAATCTTTTTGTCAAGCTTAAGAAGAAATTTGATAAGGTGAATGAGAAGCATCATCTCAATCAACAGCTGATACCTTATTTCATATCGAGTCATCCTGCATGTACTTTGACAGATATGGCGGAGCTTGCAGTGAAGACGAAAGAACTGGGATATAAATTGGAACAGGTTCAAGATTTCACACCAACGCCGATGACATTGGCTACTGAGATTTATTATTCAGGATATGATCCATATAGTTTGAAGCCGGTCTTTGTGGCTAAGACAAAACAAGAGAAGTTGGATCAGCAGAGATTCTTCTTCTGGTACAAGCCGGAGAATCGTCAGTATGTGAAAAACGCCCTGCGTAAAATAGGCAAGGCGTTATGGATTGATAAACTCTTTAGAGGTTAATTCTTAATTCATAATGCATAATTCATAATTATTTGAAATTATGCATTATGAATTAAGAATTATGCATTATTCAATGACTAATCTGAATCCTGTGTTATAGTCGCGGTAGTGGATGCCTTGTTGGTAGCGTGCTGTGACTCTTGCTTGTTGAGCGTTGGTGTTCCAGCTGCCGCCACGGAATACGTGATAGCCTGTATAATATTCGCCTACTGGGTCTGTGACAGCGCCTTCTGAATATTGGTAGTACCAGTCTTGGCACATTTCCCATACGTTGCCGCTCATGTCGTAGAGGCCTAAAGTGTTAGGATTTTTCTTTCCGACTTCGCTGCATTTGTCGCTATTGCTGTCAATCCAAGCATATTCGAGGACGTTGTCGCCACCAGCGTATAATGCGTAATTTGTGTTAGCTCCACCTCTTGCTGCATATTCCCATTGAGCTTCTGTTGGAAGAGCGAAGTTTAAGCCTGTGAGTTCGTTCAACTTACCGATGAAAGTTTCAACTTCGTTGAAAGAGATTCTGTATGCAGGATATTTGTCGCCTTTGCCGAATTCGTTTTCCCATTGCATATCGTTTTCATCGTTAGGGGTTGCGTTCATAACGGCTTTCCAAAGACTTTGTGTCACTTCATATTTGTTGATATAGAAAGGACTTACAGTAACTTGGTGGACTGGAGATTCCCAGCTTGTTGCGTTTTCGTCGTAGTTGTAATATTCGACAGAATCTTTTTGTGCGCCCATATAGAATGTGCCGCCGTCAACTTTGACCATATTACTAATCATTTCTCTGATAGCGTCTTTTTCATTCTTGTTCAAGTCGCCTGTCCAGTTGATGTCGAAACCATTGATGGTTTCATTCTTGGTATTGTCATTGTTGCATGATTGTAATGCTAAAAAGCAACATAAAACTATTAATAACTTTTTCATAATGATATGATAATAAATGATTTATCGAAATAATAAAAACGAAAATGCAATAGCGATGTTACACTTTCTTTTCGATTGTAAATATACAATATTTTTTAATTATATAAAGATGTAAGAAATTTTTATTTTCCTATCTTTGTGATTCAAATTTCAAAATAATGAAAAGACTTTTCCACATAGATTCTTGTTTGAGAAATGGTTCGAAGACGAAGCGTATCGCAGATGCTTTAATTGACAGACTTTCTGAAAGATATGAGGTTGAGACAATAAAATTGTCAGACTATGATTTTCCTATTGTTAAAGACTATATTTTAAATGAAAGAAGTAACGGTTATGTTCCAGAGGAATATGTTCAGATTGCAAGGAAAATTGCGGACGCCGACCGACTTGTCATTGCAGCTCCATTCTGGGATATGAGTTTTCCTAGTGCCTTGAAGGTCTTTCTGGAAAATATGTCGTTGTTCAATGTGACTTTTGCTAGCAATGAAAAGGAATGTTACGGATTGTGCAAGGCGGAAAAAGTACTTTATGTCACAACGCGAGGCATGAATATCAAAACAGGTGACGAGATGGAGCAGGCGACTCCTTATATTAAAGCGATAAGTAGATTGTGGGGACTTGGTGAATTGCATGTGATAGCAGCGGAAAATATTGATTATAGTACACCAGAACAAATCGAGGAAAAAATTCAAAACGCCATAAAAGAAGGTGAGGCGTTGTGTGACGCTTTTTAAGACTTTTGCCATTAGACAAAAACTAATATTATATGGAACGTGACGTTGCTTTGAAGAAGATTCTGCATTATTGTGATTATCAGGATAGATGCAAGAAAGAGATTTATGTAAAACTGAATTCTTATGAACTTGCAGATAATGATAAGGATTTCATCGTTGATTTTCTTAATGATGAAGGTTATATAAACGATGAGCGTTATTGTCGTTCTTATGTTAAAAGCAAGTTGAACCTTAAGAAATGGGGCGTCAACAAGATAAAAATTTCGTTGATTGCAAAAGGCATTGATAGAGATATAATAGATGCTGTCGTTTCGGAAATAGATCAAGATTCGTATAGAGAAGAATTGATAAAACTTCTTGAGAACAAAAAGATAAACGAAAGTGATCCCTATAAACGAAAGGTTAAGCTGATACGCTATGCTGTTTCGAAAGGCTATTCCATTAACGATGTGATGGAAATAGTAAATGGCAATGAGCTTTGAGCAACGAGCGGCGAGCTCATTTCTCAAGGATCGTAACTCGAGACGTAAAAAAACTTGTGTTTTTAAATAATAATCTCTAAATTCGCAACTGAATTTTCACATTAAAATATATTGTTATGTTAAACAAACTTTTCGGATTTGATCCACAGAAACACAATGTTCGTACTGAGATTGTTGCTGGTATTACCACTTTTCTCACAATGTCGTATATTCTTGCAGTCAACCCTGGTATGTTTGGTATTCTTGAAGGAATGCCTGCCGGTGCTGTGTTTACGACAACAGCTCTTGCCGCTATCATCGGCACTTTAGCAATGGCGATTTTTGCCAAGTTGCCTTTCGGTTTAGCTCCTGGTATGGGACTTAATGCGTTCTTCGTTTTCTCTGTTTGTCTCGGTATGGGATATTCGTGGCAGTTTGCTTTGACTGCTGTATTTATCGAAGGTATTTTATTTATTCTCATGACGATAACCAATATCCGAGAAGCTATCGTCAATGCTATTCCTAAGAATCTGCGTTATGCTATAGGCGGAGGTATCGGTCTTTTCATCGCGTTCATCGGTATGCAAAATGCTGGTATTATCGTTAATGATAACGCTACTTTGGTTGCTCTTGGCGATATCACTTCAGGTTCTGCTCTTCTCGCTGTTATTGGTCTGGTTATCACAGGCGTTTTGTTTGCTTT
The DNA here is from genome assembly GCA_045639025.1 of Bacteroidales bacterium. Lineage (GTDB taxonomy): Bacteria > Bacteroidota > Bacteroidia > Bacteroidales > F082 > Limimorpha. Next base: position 36,542 of record JAZUCH010000040.1, on the reverse strand, counting down.
GAATGTTAAAGGAGCCATGTTGATTGGCATCCTCGCAACAACATTGATTGGTATTCCAATGGGCATTACCGAATTTAAAGGCGTCGTCTCAATGCCTGAATCTGTTGAGCCTATCTTCTGCAAATTTGAATGGGATAGAATATTCACACTCGATATGCTTGTTGTAGTATTTACATTTTTGTTTATCGATATGTTTGACACAGTAGGAACTCTCATCGGTGTTAGCACAAAAGCCAAGATGGTTGACGAAAAAGGCAATATTCCACATTTGAAACAAGCTTTCATGGCAGACGCTATCGCTACTACTGCAGGCGCTATACTTGGCACATCAACGACGACAACATACGTTGAGAGTGCTTCAGGTGTTGCACAAGGTGGCCGTACAGGTCTCACAGCATTTACTATTGCAGTATGTTTTGCAGTGGCATTGTTCTTCTCTCCATTGTTCCTTTCAGTGCCAGGCGCAGCAACAGCACCGGTTCTTATCCTTGTCGGTATGCTCATGATGGAACCAGTAAGAAATATCGACTTCGATGACGCAACAGAAGCGATACCAAGTTTCATCTGTTTGGTTATGATGCCTCTCGCGTATTCAATCTCTGCAGGTATCCTCCTCGGTATGATTGCTTATGTCGTTATCAATGTATGCTGTGGCAAATTCAAGAAGATAACACCTACAATGTACATACTTGCGATATTGTTTATTTTGAAATACATCTTTATATAGTCTAAAGACTAATGACAAAGGTCTAAAGTTGGGAGCTGCTATGATATAGCGGCTCTTTTTTTGATTGTTTTTCAATTTATTATTTTATTTATTATTTTTGTGTTGTATTAACCTTTAAAATTAAAAAATATGAAAAAGCTATCTTTGTTTTTAGTTGCGATTGTTTGCGTTTTAGTGTCGTGTAAACATGATCCAGAACCAGAAAAACCGACAGTAATGACAAAATCTGTTGAAGATGTTACAGAAACTACAGTACACTGTTTATATGAAATCGTTTCAATGGGAAGTTGTGAATATCTTGAATCAAGTGGTGTGTGTTGGGGAACATCTCAAAATCCAACTATAAATGATAATTACAAGGAAGGTTATTATGGTAGCTGCATTATTTATGATCTTTCTCCTAATACAACATATTATGTCAGGGCATATGCTACTAATGTTGTTGGTACAAGTTATGGCGAAGAAATATGCTTTACGACAAGGAAGGATTTTGGATATTTTGATGGAGAAATCAATGGACATGCTTATGTCGACTTAGGTTTGCCAAGCGGATTGAAGTGGGCTACATGTAATCTTGGTGCGAATTCTTGTGAAGAAAGAGGTGTCGCTTATGGATGGGGATCCATAACTGAAAATGGGGAATATTATAGTGAGATGGAAGATATTTCAGGTAATATTCAGTATGACGCAGCGACGGCTAACTGGGGTGCGACATGGAGAATGCCATCTGAATCGGAATTTAAAGAATTGATAGATGAATGTGAATGTAGTTTGGTGTTTGAAAAAGGAATTAAGGGATATAAATTTGCAGGTGTTAATGGTGCTAGTATTTTCCTCCCTGTTAATGAGGGAATAATGGATCTTAGTTGTTATTGGACATCAACTCCACAGGATGATGAATACGTAAAGTGTTTGATGTTTGCAGATTCTTACGATTATATTAAGATAGGAGGTGCAAGCCCTAGTTTTAGATTTTGTATTCGCCCAGTTTCTGAATAAGATTGATTTTAAACATATGATGAGCTGCTATGATTTGGCAGCTCTTTTTTTAATATTAAAAAAACTGTTGTCTGTTGTCTGTTGTCCGTTGACTTTTTCTTATCTTTGCAACTCACAAATTTAATTTCAATTTCATGATAACAATAGAAAACTGTAAAGAGTTAAGTAAGAGGATTGAATCCTTGAGGAGGTATCTTTGACATCGACAGTAAGTTGATGCAGATTAAAGAATTAGACGAACAGACCAATGCCGACGGTTTCTGGGATGACCCTAAGAATGGCAAGATTATCATGCGCAAGATGCGTGACGTGAAGAGCTGGGTTACTGCTTACGATGACATCGTAAAAGCTAACGAAGACCTTGGCGTGTTGTTCGATTTCGCTAAAGAAGGCGAAGCAGAAGAAGAGGAAGTCGATAAACAATATGAAGAGACAGTACGTCTCGTTGAAGAACTCGAGTTCAGAAATATGCTTCACGAAGAAGCTGACCAGATGAGCTGCGTCTTGAAGATTAACTCAGGCGCCGGCGGTACAGAGTCACAAGACTGGGCGCAGATGCTCATGCGTATGTATCTCCGTTATGCTGAGTCTCACGGTTATAAAGTAAGAATAAGCAACTTGCTTGAAGGCGATGAAGCTGGTATCAAGACAGTGACAATGGAAATAGATGGCGATTACGCTTACGGTTATCTCAAAGGCGAAAACGGTGTTCACCGTCTCGTACGCGTTTCTCCTTACAACGCACAAGGCAAACGTATGACTTCATTCAGTTCAGTATTCGTCACACCTCTCGTTGACGATTCTATCGAAGTCGTTATCGACCCTTCAAAAATCTCTTGGGATACATTCCGTAGCGGCGGCGCAGGCGGACAAAACGTTAACAAAGTCGAGTCTGGCGTTCGTCTCCGTTATCAATATAAAGACCCTTACACAGGTGAAGAAGAGGAAATCCTCATCGAAAATACAGAGAGCCGCGACCAACCTAAGAACAGGGAAAACGCAATGCGTCTCTTGAAGTCTCAACTCTACGATAAAGAACTTCAACATCGTATGGAAGAGAAAAACAAGATTGAAGCTGGCAAGAAAAAAATCGAATGGGGCTCTCAAATCAGAAGCTACGTCTTCGATGACCGCCGCGTGAAAGACCACAGAACAAACTTCCAGTCAAGTAACGTACAAGGCGTTATGGACGGTAAGATAGACGAATTCATCAAGGCATATCTGATGGAATTCGGACAACAAAGTTAATTTAATTCATAATTCATAATGCAAAATGCATAATTAGCGATGAGCCGTGAGCTGTGAGTTGTGAGCAATTGCTCGATGCTCGAAGCACATGGCTCATTGCTTTTATAAGTGACCTTAAACTTTAAACAAAAATGATAACATTCTCAATAGCCTTAATAATCCTCGTCTTGGGATATTTTATCTACGGAAGATATATCAGCCGTATGTTCGGCGTTGACGAGAAACGTGCTACTCCGGCAGTGACAAAAAACGACGGCGTCGATTATATCGAGATGCCTACATGGAAAATCTTCATGATACAATTCCTTAACATCGCTGGACTTGGTCCAATCTTCGGAGCTATCATGGGAGCGAAGTTCGGAACATCATCATATCTTTGGATTGTGCTAGGAACTATATTCGCAGGAGCCGTCCACGACTATCTTTCTGGAATGGTGTCGCTGCGTAACGATGGCGCAAGTCTTCCTCAGATAGTTGGTAAATATCTAGGAAAGAAGACAGAAAGAGTGATGATAATATTCACCTTGTTATTGATGGTGCTTGTCGTAGCTGTCTTTGTATTGCAGCCGGCGCAGCTCATCGCAGGAATGACTCCTACTAATCTCAACGTCTATTTCTGGGTCGTCGTGATTTTCGCTTATTATCTCATCGCTACTATCTTGCCAATAGATAAAGTCATTGGAAATGTATATCCTCTCTTCGGCGGAGCATTGATGTTCATGGCGATAGGAATACTCATCGTTCTTTTTATCAAACAACCTGAACTCCCAGAGATTTGGAACGGTTTCGGAACGAAATATGAATCGGGACCGATATTCCCTATGATGTTCATCTCCATCGCTTGTGGTGCCATCAGCGGATTCCATGCTACACAGTCGCCTCTTATGGCGCGTTGTCTTAAGAATGAGAGACACGGACGTCCTGTCTTCTACGGCGCTATGGTGGTAGAAGGCATAGTCGCCTTGATATGGGCTGCTGCTGCAACGACATTCTTCCAAGAACATGGAAGCAACTTCACCGCAGCGCAAGTGGTTGACTTCTTATGTAAAGACTGGCTCGGTGCACTCGGCGGGATACTCGCAATCTTAGGTGTCATTGCAGCGCCTATCACCTCGGGCGACACAGCGATGCGTTCTGCACGTCTCATACTTGCCGATATGCTGCACATGGAACAGAAGAGCATCTCTAAACGTTTGTTGCTCTGCGTTCCTTTGTTCGTCGCTTCATTAGGATTGCTTGTCTTCAGTATCGTTAACGCTAACGGCTTCACAATCATCTGGCGTTATTTCTCATGGTGCAACCAAACCCTCTCAGTATTCACACTCTGGGCGTTGACTGTATATCTCGTCCTTGAAAAGAAAAATTATTTCGTGACATTGTTGCCTGCGCTCTTAATGACATGTGTCGTCACGACATATATATGCATCGCACCAGAGGGATTCCAAATCAATCCGACAATTTCTTATGTGATAGGCGGCGTTGTGACATTGGCAGCGATGTTTCTTTTCGCAAGGTGGGAAAAAAGTTTAAAGCTTAAGGCTTAAAGTTCAAAGTTCAAAAATTATGCATTATGAATCATGAATTATGCATTGATGACAAAGTAAAGGAGTTTGTCAGGAAACATCTGCAAGACGATGTCAATAAGTTGGCGTTGTCAAAGTTCCCGGAGGGTATCGACAGGGATTTTGTCATCCGTCAGATTCATGCGCGACAGGTCTTAAGTAAGAAGTTGCCGTCATGGGCGGGAAACGACGAACTTATTTTCCCTAAAAAACTGTCGTTGGAACAATGTTCTTCCGAACTCACCGCAAAATATAAAACGACTCTGTTATCCACGGAATCACACGAAACCACACGATCCACGAAACCACACGAAACCTCACGAAAAGAATTTAGTGCCGATTCGTGTAATTTAGTGGATGAAGATTTAGTGGATGAAAAAATATCCACGAATCTTCACGAAACTTCACGAAAAGAATTTAGTGCAGATTCGTGCAATTTAGTGGATAAAGTTTTAGTGGATGAAGAAAAATCCACGAATCTTCACGAATTTTCACGAAAAGGATTTAGTGCCAATTCGTGCAATTTAGTGGATGAAGAAAAATCCACGAAATCACACGAAATCACACGAAAAGGATTTAGTGCCGATTCGTGCGATTTAGCGGATAAACATTTAGTGGATGAAGAAAAATCCACGAATCTTCACGAATCTTCACGAAAAGGATTTAGTGCCAATTCGTGTAATTTAGTGGATGAAGATTTAGTGGATGAAGAAAAATCCACGAAACCACACGAAATCACACGAAAAGAATTTAGTGCCGATTCGTGCAATTTAGTGGATGAACATTTAGTGGATGAAGAAAAATCCACGAATCTTCACGAATCTTCACGAAAAGAATTTAGTGCCAATTCGTGCGATTTAGTGGATGAACATTTAGTGGATGAAGAAAAATCCACGAATCTTCACGAATCTTCACGAAAAGGATTTAGTGCCGGTTCGTGCAATTTAGCGGATGAACATTTAGTGGATGAAAAGAGAATATTAGTGGACCTCACTGGCGGTATGGGTGTCGACACCGCTTTTCTCTCAGATAATTTTGATAAGGCATATTACGTGGAGATGCAGGAAGAATTATGCGAGATAGCAAAGCATAATTTTAAGATTCTCAATAAAAATATTGAAGTCTTCAACGATAACGCTGAGTATTTCCTGACAATATGCGACAAGGTGGATTGCATCTATCTCGACCCGGCTCGTCGCGATGAATACGGTCGTAAGATGGTCTCTCTTCACGACTGCTCTCCTGACGTGGCTGAACTGCAAGACATCTTATTAGAGAAGGCGAAGACTGTCATAGTGAAACTTTCTCCAATGCTCGATATTGATATTGTCAAGAAAGAGTTAAAAAATATTAAGGAAATACATGTCGTCGCTGTTAGAAATGAATGTAAAGAACTTCTTGTGGTTCTTGGTCAACAGACAACGGACAACGGACAACAGACTTTGTTCACGGCTCACGGACCGAAACTCATGGCAATAGATTTACGTGAGGGATGGAACTTTTCTTTCACTGAAGACGAAGAACAAAATTCTGAATGGACATTGGCTGATAATGTCGGGAAATATCTCTATGAACCTGGCGTCGCTTGCATGAAAGCCGGATGCTTCAAGCTCTTGTCGCAAAAATATAATCTCGACAAACTGCATAGAAACAGTCATTTATATACTTCTGATGAATTGGTTTCTGACTTTCCAGGAAGGATATTTGAAGTTATAAATGTTGTTCCTTTTGATAAGAAGACGAAGAAAGAAATATCTTCGATATGTCAACAGACAACGGACAACAGACAACAGACAGACTCTAAACTCACGGCTCAAAGCTCAAAGCTCAAAGCGAGTGTGGTAGTCCGTAATTTTCCTCTCTCTGCAGACGAATTAAAAAAGAACTTAGGTCTGCAAGACGGCAGCGATTTCTATATCTTCGGCACCACGATGAAAGGTGAGAAGAAGATCGTTGTCCTGGCAAAAAAAACGCTGCATGATATTCAAAAAAAATATAACTTTGTAGGGATTCAATTTACTAACTAAAAATTAACGCTATGAAAAGAAATTTACTTATTATGTTGAGCTGTATCTTTGCTTTGTTGGTGTCGGCCAATGCACAAGAAACAACATTCTCTTACGACTTCAACGACAACTCTTTCAATGGATGGGTCGGTTACGACGCTGACGGCGACGGTCATCAATGGGAATTGCATAACTCGACAGTGTCAGGTGGTATGGATGGCACTTATGGCGTTTATTCTTCATGTTATAACAACGGAGAATTGACACCGGAAAATTATTTATATACAGAAGATACTTATCTTATCACAGAGACATCAAAATTGCATTTCTATCATTGTCAGTCAGACTTGGTTTATTTCGCTGAGAAATTCGGTGTGATAGTGTCAGAAGATGGAATCAACTTCTTGATAGTGTGGCATACTACATACACCGAACCGCATGCTGACGGCAAATGGGGCGAAGAATTCATCGACCTCAGTGAGTTCGCTGGTAAGAATATGTATGTCGGATTCCTTCACTACGATTGTAGCGGAGCAACTGCCAACGGCATCAGAATCGATAATGTTGAGTTGATGTCAGATGGTGTTTCAATAGCAGAAAATAATATCTCTTTTGAAGTATATCCTAACCCAGTGGAAAACAGTCTTCTCATCACAAGCGATGTTGAAATTGAAAATGTAAGCATCATAGCGATGAACGGCGCTGTCATCTACGAAGGAACATACAACAAGAACGGAATAGACGTCTCAGAGTTAAATGCCGGAGTTTACTTCGTTAACATTAAAAAAGGAAACGAAACAATAGTTAGACGTTTCGTTAAGAAATAAACATCTATTACATTAAGATACCAAGACGCGGGGAACACACTCCGCGTCTTTTTTTTATTTGCGGGGAGGATGCGTTAGGGATTGGAGCGGCATCCTTTTGAAGCGGAGCGGAAAAAGATATAGCGGAAAGCCCGACGGCAGAGCCGGAACGCCCAAAGAAGAAACTCAGAAATTCAGAATCTCAGAATCTCTGAAGTTGATAATATCGAAATTGTTGAGGTTGTGATATTTTGTATTTCAAGCAAAAAAATAATTCCTCATTCCTAATTCCTCATTCCTAATTTTTCATATATTTGTACGTTTTAATAAAATTTAACAAATGGCTCAGAAACCTTCAATACCGAAAGGAACACGTGACTTCTTGCCTGAAGTCATGGTCCGTCGTAATTATATCTTCGATACTATAAAAGGCGTTTTTAAACGTTTTGGTTTTCAACCTATTGAGACTCCATCTATGGAGAATCTCTCGACACTCCTCGGCAAATATGGAGAAGAAGGCGACAAACTTTTATTCCGTATCCTCAACTCGGGCGATTTTATGTCGGGTGTGGAACAGAATGGCGAAACACTTCAATCAGAGAAAATCGCGGGCAAGATTTGCGAAAAGGGTCTCCGTTATGACCTCACCGTGCCTTTTGCTCGTTTCGTGGTACAATATCGCGACCAGATAGCATTCCCATTCCGTCGTTATCAGATTCAGCCAGTATGGCGTGCCGACCGTCCTCAGAAAGGTCGCTACCGTGAGTTCTATCAATGTGACGTCGACATCGTCGGAAGCAACTCAATACTCAATGAGGCAGAACTCGTACAGATAGTTGATGAGGTTTTCAACGCATTGAAGATTAACGTTGTCTTAAAGATAAACAATAGAAAAGTCCTTGCTGGCATAGCAGAATATATCGGCAAACCTGATGCTCTCGTCGACATCACCGTCGCTATCGACAAACTCGATAAGATAGGCATCGACGCTGTCAACGCAGAACTCGCACAGAAAGGCTTGGATGCAGCAGCTATAGAAAAGTTACAGCCAATACTCTTCATGAAAGGCGACGCACGCGAGAAATTCGCACAGCTCAAGTCATTGATGAGCGGCATTGAAGTAGGAGAGAAAGGTATAGAAGAACTTGAGACATTGTTCGACTACATCGACGATATGAATGTCTGTATCGAATATGAACTCGACCTCACTCTTGCTCGCGGATTGAATTATTACACAGGAGCTATCTTCGAAGTTAAGGCTAAAGACGTGGCGATGGGCAGCATCTCAGGCGGCGGTCGTTACGACAACCTCACTGGCATCTTCGGATTACAAGGCGTCTCTGGCGTCGGCATCAGCTTCGGCGCTGACCGTATCTACGATGTTCTCACTGAGTTGAACCTCTTCCCAGAAAAGAACGGCGACATCACTGAAGTCATCTTCCTCAACTTCGGTCCAAAAGAAGAGCGTTATTGCTTGCCATATCTCCAACAGTTGAGAAGAAGTGGCATCAACGCAGAAATATATCCAGACTCAGCAAAACTTCAAAAACAGATGAAATATGCCGACCAACGCGGAATTCCGGTTGTAGTTATGGCAGGTGAAGACGAAATGAATAACAAGACATTCACCGTCAAATTCATGAAAGAAGGACGTCAGGAAAAAATATCAGCAGAAAATTTAATTGAAATAATCAAATAATAATAATATCACAAATGAACACACATTATATTTCAGCAGAAACATTAACATTTGAAAGAGTTAATGAAATCGTAACGAAAGGATACAAACTCGCTTTGTCAGAAGACGCTAAGGCTCGCATTCAAAAATGCCGCGACTATTTAGACAAAAAAATGGAGACACAGACAACTCCAATCTATGGTATCACAACAGGTTTCGGTTCTTTATGCAACCACAACATCTCTAAAGAAGACCTCAGCACTCTTCAAAAGAACCTCGTGATGTCACACGCTTGTGGTACAGGCGAATTCGTTCCAAAAGAAATCATCCGTATCATGATTTTATTGAAAGTCCAAAGCTTGTCATACGGTAACTCAGGCGTTCAAGTTGTTACAGTACAACGTCTCATCGACTTCTTCAACAACGATGTTCTTCCAGTAGTTTACACCCAAGGCTCACTCGGCGCATCAGGCGACTTGGCACCATTGGCAAACTTGATGTTACCTTTACTCGGTTTAGGTGAAGTACATTATAAAGGTGAAATTGTTCCTGCTGAAGTAGTCATGAAAGAATTCGGTTGGGAACCTATCACACTCCAATCAAAAGAAGGTTTAGCACTTCTCAACGGTACACAATTCATGAGTTCATACGGTACATACGTATTGCTCAAGGCTTTCCGTCTCTCATATCTCGCCGACCTCATCGGTGCTGTTTCATTAGACGCTTTTGACGGCCGTATCGAGCCATTCTTCGATCAAGTACATCAAATCCGTCATCACGAAGGACAAATCAAGACAGCTGAGAGATTCCGTAACTTGTTAAAAGGCAGTGAATTGATTGCACGTGAAAAGAAACACGTACAAGATCCTTATTCATTCCGCTGCATCCCACAAGTACACGGTGCATCAAAAGACGCTATCAAATATGTAGCTTCTGTCTTTATGAATGAAATCAATGCTGTTACCGACAACCCAACAATTTTCCCAGATGAAGATTTAGTTATCTCAGCTGGTAACTTCCATGGTCAGCCTCTCGCTATCACATTAGATTTCTTGGCTATAGCAATGGCAGAACTCGGCAACATCAGTGAAAGAAGAGTTTACCAACTTATTGCTGGCAAACGCGAACTCCCTTCATTCTTGGTAGCAGAACCAGGTCTCAACTCAGGTTTCATGATTCCTCAATATGCAGCAGCTTCAATCGTAAGCCAAAGCAAACAATTATGCGCTCCAGCATCAGTAGATAGCATCGAATCATCACAAGGTCAAGAAGACCACGTAAGTATGGGTGCTAACGCAGCAACAAAAGCATTGCGCGTAGCTGACAACTTGGAAAGAGTTCTCGCTATTGAGTTGTTCAACGCAGCACAAGCTTTAGACTTCAGAAGACCACTCAAGTCATCAGAAGCAATCGAAGCATTCGTAGCAGAATATCGCAAACACGTTGAATTTGTTAAGACTGACAAAGTTATGTACACAGAAATAGCTAAGTCAGTGAACTTCTTACAACAATACGAAGTTGAATTATAATTATGAGTTCAGAGTTAGGAGTTGAGAGAATTTCTTTCAATTCCTAACTTTTACTCAAAACATAACACAGACTTTTGACATTAGTCTTTAGTCATTAAACTTTAATAATATGGAATACCAAGAAGATTACAATTTAGAAGAACAAGAAGGCCCTGTTAGACCAGGGATGTTAACGATTTTATGTATTTTATCGTTCATCAATGCTGTTTATAATGGCATTGTCAACTTTATCTCTTTTGCCTTTTATGATACTTTTACATCTATTTTTGAGCAGATGAGAAATGGAGAAGGCATGTTTGCAGATATGGCAGAACAGATGGGCGATAGTTGGGATACAATGGCGGAAGCATCGGCATTGGCATTCTCAGTGGGCAGAGGCTATTATTTCATTGAGATGATTCTTTTCATTGCATCATTTATAGGAGTATTGATGATGTGGCGTCTGCAAAAGAGAGGATTTCATATTTATGCTATTTCACAGATTTTGATGCTTATAGCAACATCAATATGCGTAGTAAGTAAAATAGGTGGTGGATTCCCGTTCGGTCCTATATTATGGACAGCATTCTTTGTATTAATGTATTATTCACATTATAAAAAAGATATGAAATGATGGATAAGAAGCAAGAACTGCCAGATATTTTTATCAGAGGAAGAAAACTGACTTTGGGCGTCAAGCTTGTCGGAACTTTTGCTATTACGTTTTATTCGTTGTATTTCTTGCTTCTTACTGTCTTCGGCTTCTTTTACAGAAGTGTATATGATCCTGCATACTCCGAAGAAACATTGTTCAAGACAATATTAATGTCTGTTGTTTTATGGTTTATAGTAGGAACTATAGTCGTGAGTCTGATTATGCTTTTCAGACGAAAACGATACGGAAAATATATGTTTATGATTTTTACTATAATACTTCTTGTATATCAAATTGTTACATCTGCAGACCATGTATGGCTGATATATATACTGGAAGTATTGATGGTAATTGTCATGGCTCCATTGAAGGTTTTTGTCACTATAAATAAAAAGATAAAGGAAGAAGTGGCAGACGCATCCAAGGTTGAAGAATAAATAATAAAAAACAAAATAAAGATGATTAATATTACAATAGCCGGTGATTTGGGAAGTGGCAAAAGTACTGTTGCCAATCATTTGATAAACAATATTAACTATAGGATAGAATCAGCGGGATTGATTTTCAGAAGATTGGCTGAGCAACACGGAATGTCGGCTAAAGAATTTAATCAGTTCATTGAATCAAATCCGAAATACGATAACATGGTTGACGATACCATCAAGGAGATGGGGGAGAAAGAAGAAAACATTATCTTCGATTCACGCCTTGCTTGGCATTTCGTGCCTAAGTCATTCAAGATTTATATGTATGTCGATGTTGATACAGCAACAGAACGTATCTTCAACGACAAAGGCCGCGTCAGTGAATCATATTCAGACATGGCGACAGCCAAGAAGGAAATCATCGAGAGAAGAGAAAGTGAAGTGTTGAGATACAAGACTTTCTATAATATCGATATCAACAATTACAGCAATTACGATTTCATTATTGACACAAGTCACGCTACAAAAGACGAAGTCAATGATGCTGTTTTAAGCAATTTCAAAGCTTTTGAACAAGGCAAGGAATACGATAGAATATTGCTTTCACCAAGGAACCTCATCATTGAAAATGATGTAGAAAACGCTGATTCAGATGATATTGAAATAGAAAAGAGAGACGGCAAGTTCTATGTTGTTAAAGGCATCGCTAAGGTAAGAGCAGCATTGCAAGAAGGAAAGAACTTGGTTGCAGTGAAGAAGATGGTGGAATAAGAAGACTACAAGACAACAGGACAACAAGTTAAAGCCTCGAAATTTCAGGAATTTTGAGGTTTTGAGGTTGTTGTATTTGTCTATATTTCCATTCTAAAGTATTAGCAAATTCTATTTTTTCCTTTATGTTGAATAATGAAAATAAAGGGTCAACGTCTTTTGATTTTTCATTTATTACATGTAGATACATTTCTGTTTTTGCGGTAGTGTCGCAGAAATAATTTATTTCTGGATAAATTTTCAAACTTTTGACGAAGTTGTATATAGAATCTATGTTTTGGATAACATCTTCAGGACTGTAAAAAGTCAATCCGAAGTCTTTATGTAATGGACTTTTTGTTCCAAGGTTAAAATATCCACAATCAGCCTGATAAACAATAAAAGAATATCCGTTGATTTCATTAATAAAGACATCTTCAGGATAATTGAATACGTCTTTGCTAAGATTAGCCATGACAATTTCATTTGTATCACAAACTCTTAATCTTGCAGTTATTTCTTCTAAAGTAATGTCTTTATGACCCCAAATGTCAATGACTTCAACATTAGGAATATTATTAAGTTTGTTTTTCATGTTTCTTAGTTGTATGCTGTGAGAATATTCGATATGTAAAAAAACAAGAAAAAAGAAGATAACAAATAAGGAGAGTAATGTAATAAAGGTGTACTTTAATATTGAAAAGAATGTCATTATAATAATGATGATTTAATGAAAATTTTAAAGTTTCTTATACACATAAACGAGGTCGTTGAAAATTTATTATTGTAATTTTTTCTTTTTGTTTGGGCGGAAATGATTCTGCTTTTTTTAAACTCAAAAAATAAATTAACATATAATCTTAAAAATTGTCTTGTTTTTTGATTTTCTTAATTTTGTTTAAAACTTTTTATGAAAAATATATACTGATATTCAAAATAAGATATAATTTTGTAAGGATGTTAGATTATAATAGAAGAAGGAGGAAAGATTATGGATGCTATTTTGAGTTATTTGGTGGAAAGGTGGCCAGCGTTTATTATTATTGTTATTACAGCAGTTGTTGTATGGCTTTTGTCTAGATGGTATCATCGTTTTGAAAAAGTCGAAAATGCAATAAAGGAATTGCCTTGTTCAAAACATGACGATTTGTATCATCGTATTGTGGAAACTGAGGAAGCGGTAAAAGAATTACCTCGTTTAAGGTATGATATTAATGAGATTAAGCAAGAATTAGTTGCGATACGAACTTATCTTACAGTGAAGGATACTGATGTTGAGAATGTTTTTTCTAAAAAACATAGTCCAAGGGAACTTAATGAAGCTGGGGAAAAATTATATGCAGATATTAAAGGTAAGGAGTTTTTAGATAAAAATAAAGATATACTGATCCAAGGTATTGATAATAAAACACCGAAGACGGCACTTGACGTTGAAGAATCTGCTCTTGAGGTTCTTGTCAGTCTCATTGATAATGATATGTTTATTGGGATGAAAAATTGGGTGTACAATAGTTCTCCGCGTAAGGTTATCTTAGATGGTGTTGAAAAAGATTATTCCATTTCAATGAATGATGTATGCTTTGTGTTAAGTCTGCCTTTACGAAATATGTATTTGGATTTATATCCAGAATTACGGGAAATAGAAATCTAATTAATTAGTTGTAGGTAGATACAAAAAACTTCGTGAAAATTCCTGAGTTCCGTGGAACAATCAAAGTTCAAAAGCATTCATAGCTTCCTCAAATGCCGCCTTGTTTTCTTCGCTTATTGGTTCGGCCGATGGTGATTCGAATGTAAGCGGATTGATATATGTTCCGTTTTTGCTGAGTCTGAAGTCGAGGTGAGGTCCTGTTGACATTCCGGTGCTTCCGACATAACCAATCAAGTCGCCTTGTTTTACCTTGCTGCCTTTTTGTATTCCTTTGGCAAAGCCTTTAAGGTGCATATAGGTTGTAGTGTATGTGCTGTTATGTTTTATCTTTACATAGTTGCCTCCGCCTTTTTTATCCCATCCTTTCTCAATTACGGTGCCGTCGCCAATGGTGACTACAGGTGTTCCTGATGCTGCAGCGTAATCCACTCCATGATGCGGGCGGACAACTTTAGTGACAGGATGTTTTCTTGCGTGTGAGAATGTGGAACTGATACGGCGATAGTTCAGAGGAGCTTTCAAGAAAGCCTTGCGGAGGTTGGCTCCTTTTTCATCGAAATATTCTCCTTTGCCGTTTTGTTCGAAATAATAGGCGTAATGTTCTGAACCAGCGTTGTTGAGATATGCAGCCAAAACTTTACTGATTCCTATTGGTTCTCCATCTACGTATTGGTTTTCATAATAAACCTTGAAAGAGTCGCCTTGTTGTATGCCGAAGAAATCTACTGTCCATGCGTAGATGTCTGATAGTTTCAATGTAAGGTATGGGTCGCCGCCTTCTGATGCTATGGCATCCCATAATGATGTTGTTATCACTCCGTCGGTTACTTCCACCTTTGTGGTCACTTCTTTATGGCCAATCCATGCTGGCAATGAGTCGGTGAGACCGAATACTGCATAATCAACCTTGTCGATTTCATAAATCCAGTATAATGGAGTGGCAACGCTATCGCGCTTTATTAAAAAGGTATGTCTATGTCCTGGTTTTATCTTTCTGATGTCGAAAGTTTTTCTGTGGTTCTTCTCTATATGTGTTATCACATTATAGCTGATGTCATGCTTGAGCATGATGTTTGAAAGAAACTGATTCTTTCTGATGGTGTCGATAACTATATCATAGTCGTCGATACAGATGCCGTAGAGAAATTCCGGTTCCTTGACGTCTTCCACTTCACTGTTGTCGCTTATGTCTTTATCTCCAGATAAAACCAAAGCGATGACGATAAAGAGGAATATACCGCCTATAGCACAGAGATAAGTGCTGGCGTGAGATTTAAAGTTATCCTTTAAAAGTGTTATTATTTCACGGAATTTCATCTCGAATATTATTGGGTAGAGACGCAAAATATTGCGTCTTTACATTTTAATTATGCATTATGCATTATGAATTATGAATTAATAAAAGACAAGAGACAGATTTCTCCATCTCTTGTCTTGATATGTCTCATTATTTATTTAAAGCTTGTTTGTAGCCTGCTTCAACAGCTTTGAGGTTGAGGTTGACAACTTCTTCGCCTTTTCTGCCGAATTGTTCACGGATACTGTTTTCTATTGTTTCCATTTCGAATCCGAGGAATGGAACGGCAGCTCCGAATATCACCATGTTAGCAGAGCGTACGTTGCCGCATTCTTTTGCCAACTCGTCGGCATCGATGATGATAGCGTTGTGTTTTTTCAATTCGTTGTAAACATCTTCAATTTCTGGATAGTTGTCGATATTTACAAAAGGAGCTTTGGCTGTGATGATTACGCCGTCTTTGGCAAGCATTGGCAAGTAACGGAGAGCTTCCATTGGTTCAACAGAGATGATGAGGTCTGCTTTGCCTTCTGGAATCAAGTCGGAGGCTATTTCGTTGTCTGAAAGACGGAGGTGTGACTGAACGTCGCCGCCTCTTTGGCTCATGCCGTGTACTTCAGCTTGTTTGAGATACATGTTTTTCTCTACAGCAGCGATGCCTATACAAGAAGCGATACTAAGGATACCTTGACCGCCAACACCGGCTAATATAATATCTTTTTTCATGATAGTCTTTTATTTAATGTTAATTAATTTGCTGCTTTTTTTGCACGCATCTTTCTACTTAAAGTCTGGATACATTCACGACGTGGGATGATGACAGATACGCCTTCGTAAGCCAACTCTTCTTTAATTACCTGAACATTGATTTCGTGTTGGTTTGGAAGAGGTTTGATTACTCTTACGTGGTCAGGGTCGACGCCCAAGCCTTTACAGATGCTTTCGAGGCGACCTTCTGCTGAAGATTTTTGACCGCCTGTCATACCTGTTGTTGAGTTGTCGAGAATCATGACGACGATATTGTTGTTGTTGTTAACAGCGTCGAGTAAACCTGTCATGCCTGAGTGTGTGAATGTTGAGTCGCCGATACAAGCTACTGCTGGGTAGAGGCCTGCTTCAGAAGCACCGATAGCCATAGTGATACTTGCGCCCATGTCAACAGTGCTGTTGATAGAATTGAGAGGAGGAGTAGCGCTGAGTGTGTAGCAGCCGATGTCGCCGAATACTCTGCCCTTTTCATATTCTGACATAGCTTCGTTGAGAGCTCTGAAAGAATCCCAGTGAGGACATCCGTCGCACAATTTTGGAGGACGAGCCTGTACTAATTCTGGAATAGGAGCGCCTACTTCGAAAGGTCTGCCAACAGCCTTAGCAGCGATGTTTGGATTGAGTTCGCCGTCGCGTGGCAATGTGCCGTCTAAACGACCATGGATTGGTTTGCCTGTTGCCAAGAGACCTTTTAATAATTCTTCAACGATTGGATAGCCTTCTTCCATAACTAAGATTTCTTCGCATTCATCATAAATCTTTTGAATCATTGCGATTGGAAGTGGATATTGGCTTATCTTAAGAACTGGATAAGGAATAGTTTCATTGTTGTAGTTTTCTTTCAAATAGTTGTATGCCAAACCGCAAGCGATGATACCTAATTTCTTGTCTGTTCCTTCGAAATATTTATTGAAACCGCTCTCGTTGCTGTCTTGTTCCATGACAGCCTGTTTTTCGAGCAATTGTTTGTATTGTCTTCTAGCGATAGCTGGAAGCAAAACGAATTGACGTAAGTTTGATGGGAGAGCTACTTCATTTTGTGCACGTTTTTCTGTGCATACAACGCCAGCACGTGAGTGAGCCAAACGAGTAGTTACGCGTAACATGACTGGTGTTCCGATTTTTTCAGAAAGATCGAAAGCATAGCGTGCCATGTCGTAAGCTTCTTGTTGGTTTGATGGCTCGAGCAATGGGATGAGAGCAAACTTGGCGTATGTACGTGAATCTTGTTCGTTTTGTGATGAGTGCATTGATGGGTCGTCGGCTGCGAGAACAACCATACCGCCGTTAACGCCTGTCACTGCTGAGTTGATGAATGGGTCGGCAGCAACGTTAACACCAACGTGTTTCATACATACGAGTGAACGTTTGCCAGCGTATGACATACCAATAGCGCTTTCCATAGCTGTTTTTTCGTTAGCTGACCATAAAGCGCGGATGCCTAATTCTTTAGCTTCTTTTGAGCCTTGGATGAATTCCATAATCTCTGTTGATGGTGTGCCTGGATAAGCGTAAACACCTGAGAGACCAGCGTCGATAGCGCCTTGTGCAATGGCTTCATCTCCAAGTAATAAAATCTTCTTCATCATTATTTGATTTTGTTATTGTTATTCTGAATTCTAATTTTGCAAATGTAACAAAATCTTTTATTCAAACAACAATACCATATAAAAAAACTTTTAAGTATGGGATGATAAAAAGACTTTGAGACAATGTGTCAACGTATAGTAAAAATGCTTATATTTGCAGATTCGATATATATGGTTATGAAGAAAATTGTCAAGAAAGAAGATATCGTTAAAATTTTAGGGAAAGATAATTTCCTTACTAGAGGCGTCGCTTCTATGGCGATGGGCGTTTTGGGCTTTAATAAGATAAACAGATTATACTCGCCTTCTGCTGATTTGCACAATCAACAGTTTACTGAACACATGTTGAATATTTATGGAACTACGTATGATAGTAACGACTCGGAACTCAATGCGATTCCTAAAGAGGGTCCATTTATAGTGGTTGCCAATCATCCTTTCGGAGCAATAGAAGGCTTGATACTTTATGATGCTATCTCGAGAATCCGTCCCGATTTCAAGGTGATGGCTAACTTTATCTTATCGTATATACCGAATCTTAAAAACGTCTTCATTCCTGTTAATCCATTCACCAACAATCCAGAATGGGGTAGCAGTATAGGCGGCATAAAAGGTGCTATGGAACACCTTGCTCAAGGTTGTGGCCTGGGCGTGTTCCCAGCAGGTGAGGTGTCTCGTTACAATGGCAACGATTATCCTGAAGACATCGAATGGTCTGTCACGATAGCAAAACTTGTCAAGAAATCAGGAGCGCCTGTAATACCGCTCTATTTCGACGGAAGAAACTCTAAGAAATTCTATCGCCTGGCAAAAATACATTCCATGTTAGGAACTGCAATGTTGCCTCACGAACTCCTTAACAAATGCAATAAGCATATAGTCATGAAGATTGGCAAACCAATAGTGCCATCAGAACTGGCTGCCTATGATGACCCTAAAAAACTGTCGGCTTACTTACGTACTCGAACCTATGCCTTGGAAGCCAATATATATAATGAAGATGTCAAAAATCCAACGTCTAAATTGGAGCAGCTGCCTCCTCCGTTGAATTCGAATATATTGCTTGATGAGTTGAACAAGATTCGTGAAAAATCGTATCTTTTCACATGCGCACAATATGAATGTTTCTTTGCTGACCATAAAGATATACCTAATTTTATGTATGAACTAGGCCTCCGTCGTGAAGAAGCTTTCCGTGCTATAGGCGAGGGTAGTGGCAAAGAACTCGATACTGACAACTACGATACTTATTATCATCATCTCATACTATGGGATAAGGAAGAGAATCGTCTTGTAGGCGGCTATCGCCTCGGAATTGGTAGCGAGATAGTGGATCAAAAAGGAATCAATGGCTTTTATATTAGCTCCTTATTCAAATTAAAAGAACAATTTAAAGATGTATTGAGAAAATCTATAGAGCTGGGACGCTCTTTTGTTACTGTTGACTATCAAAAGGATATCCTTCCTCTTATGCTTCTTTTGAAAGGTCTTATGATGGTGGCTTATAAATACAAAGATGTAGATTATTTCATCGGTCCTGTAAGTATAAGCAATTGGTATCCTAAATTTTACAAGAGCTTGATGGTTAAATATATCTCTAGCGAATTCTCTCGTGATAATCTTAAAGACTTGGTCGAAGCTCGTACTCCTTTCGAAGTTGATTTCTTGAAAGCAGATGCCGATATCTTGCTTGAAAATAATATGGGCTCTGTAGAAAAGTTCGACCGTTATATGATGAAGTTGAGCAATGGCGACTATCGTCTTCCAACTTTGTTCAAGAAATATCTTAAGTTGCAGTCTAAATTCTTGTGCTTTAACGTTGACCCTGATTTCAATGATGCACTTGATGGACTTCTCCTCTTGGAATTTAAGAATATACCAGAATCAGAACTGCTTATGCTTATGAAAGATAACAGTGATGAGGAAAAAGAATTGTTGATAAAGAGATTCTTAAATTAATATTAGGAATAATGACTTATTTCTAAAGTTATAAAAAAGCGCATTAGCGCTTTTTTTTATGCAGCATTTTGTTTTTTTCTTTCGTTGTATAATCAAAGTTTTCTAATAATTGTTATCTTTGAAGTTGTAAAGATTTTTATAGAAGAAATAAAATTACATGTAAATAATTAAAAGTTATAAGTATGGAAAATAAAAAACTTGAACGTAATCCGATGAATCAGGTGCTTGGTGGCGTTTGCTCCGGATTGGCTGATTATTTTAACTTAGATGTTGCATTGGTAAGAGTGCTTTTTGTAATAGCTCTCATGTTTGCCAGCTTCGGCTTCTGGCTTTACATAATTTTATGGATAGTGCTGCCTCAGAAAAAAGTAGATTTTGGCTTCGGTCAACAAACGGCAGATGTCAGCCAACAGCCGGACAACGACAATGATAAAAAGTTAACATCACTCGTATCAGGTATAATTGTGATTCTTGTTGGATTGGTTTTCTTGATAAATAATTTTGTGCCTATTGCCTGGGTCTGGAAACTATGGCCATTGATATTAGTTATAATAGGTGTGGTTATGATTTACAAAGCTAGCAAGAAAGGAGGCGGCAATGAGTAATGATAACAATAGAGATAATGGCCTTGTTAGCGGAATAATTCTTATCACTATAGGAATCATCGCTTTGATGGCCACATTCTTCGATTTCGAAATAGTGTGGGAAGAACTTGCCAAACTGTGGCCTGTCTTCATAATAATATTCGGAATCTCTATCCTTCCATTAAATAAAATAATGAAATCTATTTCTGTTATATTATTGATATTAATATCTTGTGTGTTGTATTATAATAACGTTAATGATGATGAGTTTTCATCTGGTTCCTTCAGTTATGAAATGATAGATGATGATGTGGATGTTCAAGAGTTTTCGGAGCCTTATAAAACTGAAGTGGAGACTGCTGAAGTGCAGATAAGTTATGGAGCAGGCTCTTTATTTTTGTCACCACCAGTCGATTATCTTGTTAAAGCTACAAATGCAAGTAATTATATAGTACAGGATTTTTCTGTGGCTTATGAAAAAAATAATGCTGAGATAAAATTCGAGGGTAGCAATAATGTAAATATGAATGACAATGATTTTAAGTCTAATAATTTTAATATTGCATTAAATGAGAATCCAATATATGATTTTGAGATTAATCTCGGTGCTTGCAATATGAATTTTGATTTTTCAAAATATAAGGTGTCCGAATTAGATGTAAATGGCGGAGCTTGTAATATTGATATAAAGCTAGGTGATTTATATGGAACAACAAAGGTCGATTTGCAGACTGGCATGTCTGATATTAAGATTGGAGTGCCTTCAGGTTCAGGATGCAGGATAGAATGTGAATCGGTATTAAGCAGCAAGGACTTTGATGGTTTTGATAAAAAATCGGCAAATGTTTATGAAACGCAAAACTATATTTCGGCAAGCAAACATATTAATATAAAATTTGAAGGAGCAATATCAGATTTTGAGATTTACCAATATTAGTTCATGGTTCATGGTTCAAAGTTCAAAGTTGGAGGTGGAGTTTTAAATATCATGATTTGTTGAACAACTCGAAACTTATTTTGTTAAAAATACACCCTAAACTCTAAACTATACACTCTAAACTTTTTAAAAATGGAATACAAAGATTATTACAAAATATTAGGTGTGGAGCGTTCTGCTTCGCAGGATGATATCAAGAAGGCTTATCGTAAGTTGGCGGTGAAATATCATCCCGACAAGAATCCTGACGATAAGGTTGCAGAAGAGAAGTTTAAGGAGATATCAGAGGCGTATCAGGTCATAGGCAATCCTGATTCTCGTAAGAAATATGACGAGCTTGGAGCCAACTGGAAGCAATACGAGAATGCTGGATTTGGTGGAGGGGCTCAGGGCTTCAATGCGAGCGGTTTCTCCGATTTCTTCGATATGTTCTTCGGCGGACAAGGCGGAGCGGCGGGTTTTGACATCAGGGACTTCATGGGAGGCATGGGCGGAGGCCGACGCTCAACACGGCCATCCAGAGGCAGCGACATCAATGCTACGATAAACCTTACTTTATTGGAAGCCTTCCAAGGTTCGCAGCGTCTCATTGATGTAGGAGGCAGTTCTATTAAGATAACAATAAAAGAAGGCGTGCGCGACGGGCAGATTCTTCGTCTTAAGGGAAAAGGTAATCCAGGAAGAAACGGAGGCGAAAACGGCGACCTTCTAATTAAAGTCGTTATTATGAACGACCACGTCTATCAACGCGACGGCGACGACCTCATAAGAAATATCAACATTGATGTTTATACCGCAATACTCGGTGGCAAGATAACTCTCAGCACACTCAAAGGCGATGTTAATGTGCCGATTAAACCTCAGACGCAGAATAACAGTACCTTACGACTCAAAGGATTGGGCATGCCTCACTATGGCAAAGAAGGCGCCGGCGCATTGTTGCTGAAAGTTCAGATTTTACTTCCTGAACATTTTTCGGCTAAGGAACTCGAACTTATCAAAGAGGCGCACGAGAAGTCAATAAGTCAATAAGTAATAAGCTCTGGGATATGTCTCGGAGCTTAATTTTTTTATCTTTTTTTTATTGAAAAAATCATTCATTTGTGACTTTTTTTTCGTTACTTTGCATTTATTTGTAAAATGCCTAAATAGGCATGTTTTATTGTTTAATTTATTGAGAAATAATTGGAATGCAAACGAGATTTAGTCTTACAACTTTTATAATAACTTTATTATTGCTTCTTTCAAATGTTGAACTTTTTGCGCAGAATGATAATAACGTGAAAGGTTTTGTCTATGAAAAGGCGTCTGGCGAGCCGATGATGTTCTGTAATGTTTATTTCAAAGGAACGACAATAGGAGCTTCAACCGACATCAACGGTTTCTTTAACATCACCAGAATACCTGATGGCGACTATACCATTCTTATCACTAATCTCGGTTATGACACTATCTCTGAAAATATCAGTCTTAAAGGCAACCAAGTAATTAATAAAAAATATTTTATGGATGAGTCGTCTGTTTTGCTTCAAGCTGTCAACATCACGGCGGATAAGATTGAGGCTAAGACTGAGACCAAGACTTCTGTTATTAACATCACACCTAAGACTATCACCAAGATACCTTCTATGGGAGGACAGGCCGACTTGGCGCAGTATCTCCAAGTGCTCCCTGGTGTTGTATTCACTGGCGACCAAGGCGGACAGCTTTATATCAGAGGTGGTTCCCCAATCCAAAACAAGGTGCTCCTCGACGGTATGGTAGTTTATAATCCATTCCACTCAATAGGTCTATTCTCAGTATTCGATACCGACATCATCAGAAATGCTGAGATTTATACAGGTGGTTTCGGCGCTGAATATGGCGGTCGTATCTCTTCTGTGATGGACATTACCACACGCGACGGTAACAAGAAACGTATTGCTGGTAAGGTTGGCGCAAGTTCTTTCGGAGCAAAACTTACTCTCGAAGGCCCTTTGAAAAAAGCTAAAAACCCAGATGATATGACAGCCTCTTTCATCTTCTCAATGAAAAACTCATATCTCGAAAAAACAAGCCAGACATTATATAAAGGTATTCTTAATGGTGAGATTCTGCCTTATAACTATAATGATATTTATGGTAAAGTGTCTCTTAACTCAACAAATGGAAGTAAGATAAACTTCTTCGGCTTTAGCTTCAACGATGATGTAAATAATTATAAATCAATATCTGCTTTTGGATGGGATTCTTATGGTGCAGGAACTAACTTCGTCATCATCCCAGGTAAATCACCTGTGCTCATCGAAGGTAACATTGCATTCTCTGATTATAAAGCAGTTCTGAAAGAGCAGAATAATCCTAACAGAGAAAGCTCTATCAATGGATTCAATGCTGGTTTTGCCTTTACTTACTTCCTAGGTAAAAACACTATTAAATATGGTATTGAGATGCTTGGCTTTAAGACAGTTTTTGATTACACAAAGTCGAATGGAATCAATATTAGCCAAGTTGAAAATACAACAGAGTTGGGCGCTTACGTTAAATATAAAGCGCAATTCAATGACCTTATTTTAGAACCTAGCTTTAGAATTCAGGCTTATGCCTCTATATCAGAGATGTCGCCAGAACCTCGTCTTGCATTGAAGTATAATGTTACAGACTGGTTCCGTATAAAAACAGCTGGCGGATTTTATTCACAAAACCTCATAGCGGCTAACAGCGACCGTGATGTAGTTAACCTTTTCTATGGATTCTTGTCAGGCCAGACTAATGTGCCAACATATTTCAATGGTGAAAAAGTTACAACGAAACTTCAGAAGGCTGTGCATTATATATTCGGAACAGAGTTCGATGTGTATAATAACACAACACTTAATGTTGAAGGTTATTATAAAGACTTCCAGCAGTTGACAAGCATGAACAGAAACCAGATATATAGTGAGAATGACGCGCCTCATGGAACGCCTCAGATAGAGAAAAAGGATTTTATGATTGAGACAGGCGACGCATACGGTGTTGATTTTTCATTGAAATATGAAGATAAAAGATGGTATTTATGGGCAGCATATTCTTTGGCATACGTTAGTAAAGAATATGAAAATGCAGAAGGAAAGTTGGTTAAATATAGAACACACTACGACCGCCGCCATAATGTGAATGTCATCGCTACATATACGGCTGGTTCTAAGAATCAATGGGAACTGAGCGCACGATGGAACTTCGGAACAGGATTCCCATTTACAAAGGTGAGCGGCTTCTATGAAGAACTGCCTTATAACAATATTTATTTTGACCCATATACAGAAAGCGGTAACGTAGGTATTATATACAGCGACCTTAATACTGGTCAGTTGCCAACGTACCATCGCCTCGACTTCGACCTTAAACGTAAATTCTTCTTCACAGAATCAGTCATACTCGAAGCCGATTTCAGCATCACCAACGTCTATGACAGAAAAAATATTTTCTATATCGACATCATGACTGCTAAATCTATTTACCAATTGCCGTTGATGCCAAGTCTCGGCTTAACATTATCATTCTAAGAAATATGGAAAAACCTATAGCAAAGAAATCTCCTCGTGAACTCATAAATCACGGGGAGATTCGTGTTGATAACTATTACTGGCTTAACGAACGCGAAAATCCTGAAGTAATCGAATATCTCGAAAAAGAGAATCTTTATCAGGAGACGATGATGAAAGATACTGAAGAGCTTCAGAATAAAATTTATGATGAGATAGTAGGACGCATCAAACAAGATGACGTCTCTTATCCTGTAAAAAGAAACGGCTACTATTACTATTCTCGCTACGAGGAAGGTCAGGAGTATCCTGTCTATTGCCGTCGCAAAGATAATATGGAAAACACTGAAGAGATTCTCCTCGATGGTAACAAAATGGCAGAAGGTCATCATTACTTCGATATTGGAGCGTATAGCATAAGTCCCGACAATAAACTTATAGCATATAGCGTCGATATGGTCAGCCGTCGTCAGTATCATATATTCGTTAAGGAGATAGCGACAGGAAAAATATTTGCCGAAGATATAGAGAACACTACCGGAAATATGGTGTGGGCTAACGATAATAGCACTCTTTTCTATAGCATGAAAGATGAATCGTTACGTTCATGCAAGATTATGCGTCATAAACTCGGTGACAATCCTTCTGATGATAAACTCGTTTATTTTGAAGAAGACACTGCTTTCAGCTGTTATGTCTCAAAGACAAAGTCGAGACGTTATATCATGATAATATCCGACAGCACTATGTCGTCGGAAGTGCGTTATGTAGATGCTGATAACCCATACGATGAGTTTAAGATTTTCCAGAAACGCGAGCATGACCACCTTTATGGCATAGGACATTATGGCAATCATTTTTATATTCTGACTAATGCTGATGGAGCGAAGAACTTCAAGATTATGAAGACTCCTGTCGATAAGACAGAGAAGGAAAACTGGATTGAATTGCTTGCACATCGTAACGATGTGTTGATTGAAGACTTCGATTTGTTCGCTGATTTTCTTGTCATAGAAGAACGTAAGGAAGGTCTTATCAAACTGAGGATAAGAACATGGGATGGAGTTACTGATTATTATATAGATTTCGGTGAGCCGACCTATACTGCATATTCTTCTGCCAACCCTGATTTCGATTCACATCTTTTGAGATATGGATATAACTCCATGACGACGCCTGCTTCTCTTTATGAATATGATATGATAAAACGTGAGTCTGTTATGTTGAAACGTCAGGAGATTATCGGCGGTTATGAACCTAACGATTACGTCACTGAACGTCATTATGCGCCTTCGCACGACGGTGTCTTGGTTCCTATTTCTTTGGTATATAAAAGAGGTATGAAGAAAGACGGAAGCAATCCTTTGGTGCTTTATGGTTATGGCTCGTATGGCAGCAGCATGGACGCTTACTTCTCCACAGCACGTCTGTCGCTCTTAGACAGGGGCTTCGTGTGGGCTGTCGCTCACATCAGAGGCGGCGAGGAGATGGGTCGCCAATGGTACGAAGACGGCAAACTTATGAAGAAGAAAAATACCTTCCTCGATTTTATCTACTGCGGAAAATATCTCGTCAACGAAGGCTTCACCAATAACGATAAGATGTTCGCTATGGGCGGAAGCGCCGGTGGTCTGCTCGTAGGCGCGGTCGCTAATATGGCGCCGGAGATGTGGAAGGGCATAGTGGCTCAGGTGCCTTTCGTCGATGTGGTTACTACAATGCTCGACGATACAATACCATTGACGACAGGCGAATATGACGAATGGGGCAACCCTAACGAAAAAGAATATTACGACTATATGATGTCTTATTCTCCATACGATAACGTGGAGCGCAAAGACTATCCGGCGATGCTGGTCACTACAGGACTGCACGACAGTCAGGTGCAATATTGGGAACCAGCTAAATGGGTCGCTAAATTAAGAGAAATGAAGACCGACAATAATCCGTTGTATCTCAAGACTAATATGGACTTCGGTCACGGCGGGGCTTCAGGACGCTTCGAAGGAATAAAGGAGATAGCTCTGGAATATGCTTTTATTTTAAGCTTGTAAGATATAATACAAAATAAAAGACGTGCCAATGAAATTTTATTGACACGTCTTTTTTATGGTATTTTGATTTTATGAATTTTTATTCAATCATGAGTTTCTTTGTGATATTGCCTTCTGCACTTTCGATATTGATGAAATAAACACCGCTATTATATCCTGAAACATTGATTTCTATATCCTTGGCATTTGCTTCAATTTCTTCGACTATCATTCCTAAACAATTGTAAATCTTAACAACTGATAGCTGATGGCTGACAGCTGCCAGCTTGACAATGTCTTTCGCTGGATTAGGATATATTTTTATACTTTCTGTTTTATTTTCTTCTATGCTAACTTCGAAGTCGATAATGTCGATGACGCCTATTGATGTCTTATCGCCATATTTTGCAACAACTTCCACAGTCTTCATTCCTGATTCATCGATGATGATATCTTGTGACAAGGCATTTGCATTTTCTTTAACCAATACGTTGTTGATGTAAATGTTGTATCCTGAAGGATTTCCATTCTTAGGCGCTTCCCATGAGACATTGAGTTTGTTGACGCCGTCGGTCTTAAGTTGAAGATTTTCGATAGGGAAGACGTGTTCGCTGTATTCGTATGCGAAACGGCTGTTGAAGACCTTCTTGCTTTCCTTGTCTTGAATCCACAATGCTACTTCGAGGTCGTTGATGTCTTCGACGTCGGTCTGCGACATGTCGTAAGAGAATTCGAAACGTTGGTATTCTCCGGCATTGATGTTAAGGTCGTTGCCTTCAGCATTGTCGAACATCTTCATCATGATATGATGGAACTCGGTCTCACCGTTGCTGCCGGTGTTTTCTGTCGTGGTTTTCTCATTGACAGATATGAAAGCGCTTAAGTCTTGCAAGTCGATATACGACATGAAATCGGCGATTATATTGATTGTGTTGCCGTCTGTGGTGAATGAGCCTCTGATGTTGGCGATGGATGGTGTGCTGATTGCGGCGTCTATATCTTCTTGTGTTACTATGCCGTTTATTGTGGTAGTACCATCGAAGAATATTGTAGGCACTGCCGATACACTGTAGAATGCTTTCTTTATTGCGCCGTCGTTGTTGAAATAAGGGTCGCCAATTGCAGGCCAGTTCATTGCGTATTTGACGTAAGTGTATTTGCCAGGGTTGGCTTCTGTTAGAGCGTGCATTGTGGAGTTTACCTCAACGCAAGGTCCGCAGGTCGAGCTGGAGAAATGTTCTATCATAGGGATTTTTGGTGCGAGACCTGCTGCAGCTACTATCTCTTTGTTCAAGATGTTGTTGGTGCTGTTCTCGTCGGCGCTGCCGTTGACTGACGTAATCTCGATGTTGAGTTCGTAGTTGCCTAAAGGCAGCGACTGTTTTGTCTCGAAAGAAAAACTTTCGCTTTCCATAGGTGCTAAATCTGTGGTGAATGATTCTGTAACAGTTTCGCCATTGATGGTATATGTAGCTTCAAAAGATTCAATGTTGACTTCACCCATATTCTGTACGCTGAAACTTATTTCGTTCTCGCCGTAAAGCACATAATCGTGGTTGTTGATGTTAGTGAGGCTTATGTCAACTTGGTTCTGACTATTGATGTAAAGGTCGTCGAAGAACCAGAAGTTGATGTTGTATGAACTGCCTTCGAAGAAGATGCAGACTTTGACATTGTCTTTTCCGAGGTCGGGGCTTTCGAAGAGTTCGAACACCTCGTAGGTTCCGTCGGTGTCGTAATGTTTGCTCCATGCAGTATTCCATGTGCTGCCGTTGTCGCTAGATGTTGCGACGCCGATGGTTCCGCCGCCTTCGGCAGAGCCTTCATATACATCGACATTATGTTTCAACGACAATGTGGCAGAACTGATGCCAGAGAAATTGACGGAAGAATAGATGGCTCTTGTGATGCCTTCGAATGGAGGAGTCCATCCGAACTGCAATTCGTTGGGTGTTCCGCCAGCTATGTCGCTTCTGGCTATCATCCAGTTGGAAGCACCATCGTCAACTAATGACCAGCCTGCTGGCAACTCGTTGGAATCGAATGTCTCTTGAAAAATAACACCGGCACCTTGACCGAATAAATTATAAGTTGTGAATAATACAAACAATGTAAAAAGTAAGGATTTTCTCATAGATGTAGCTTTATTTTATCGACGTACAAAAATAAGAAAAATCCTTACTGTATGAACTATTGGTTTATTAATCTGGAGTAACATCATTGAAAAAAGTTTCGGCCTCATAAAGTGCGCTTTGATAGCAGTCGGAACTATGTATCACATTATGTAATTTGTCGATGCCATAACGTCGTCTGTATTTTATCTTGAGATGGTTGAGCGCTTCGGTGGCGCTGACTCTGTCGAAGAATGGCGATAGCAAAGCAATTCCAATACAAGGACCTTCGGTCATATATTCTATCAGTTCGTCAAAAAAATCTTTGTCCTTATGACAGCCGTAAATAGTCTCAGCCTCCTCGCGTGTCAAGGTTTTTTCTTCAGCTTCTATGATGATGAAGTCGCGCCGATGCAAATCGTTGATGATTTCGTCTGTGTGTTTTAAAAAGCCAGGCTTGATGATGATGAATCCATCGTAATTAGGAAGCATTGAGGTGTTGTAACCATAACCGTCGTTCTGTTTAATAAATGCAGATTTCATAACTTTTTTTTATGACTGAAACAAAGTATGTCAATAAAAGTTTTCAAATAATTTTTAAGAATTTTATCCTTTGAAAAAATAAACAATTCATTATCTTTGCGCTATAGTTGAGAGTCTCTGTGTCTTTGAGACTTTGCTACATTAAGACTTTTAATTATGAATATATATCAACTTTTTGTAAGAACATTTGGAAATAAAAATAAAGACGTCGTCTTCGATGGCGATAAGTCTCAGAATAAATGCGGCACTTTCGCTGATATTAACGATAAGGCGTTAGACGCTCTCATGGCTTTGGGTATTACTCATATCTGGCTGACAGGAGTGATTCGTCATTCGAGTATGACGGCGTATCCTGAACTTGGAATAAAATCCAGCAATCCTCTCATCACTAAAGGTAAGGCGGGTTCACCTTATTCTATTATGGATTATTATGACATCGACCCAGACTTGGCTGTCAATCCGAAGAATAGGATGGAGGAGTTTGATGATGTGCTGAAACGCATCCACGATAAAGGCATGAAGGTAATTATCGACTTTATCCCTAACCATCTCGCACGTGAATATAAGTCGTTGTGCAAACCGATGTATGTGGAAGACTTCGGTGTCAATGATAATAAAAATATAGCTTTCGCAAAAGACAATAATTTCTATTACTGTCCAAATCAACAACTTGTAATTCCTGGACAACAGACAACGGTCACTGAGCTTGTCGAAGTGCCGTGGCTTCGACAAGCTCAGCCAACTCAATTCCTTGAATTTCCTGCCAAAGCTTCAGGCAACGACGTTTTTTCACCAAACCCTTCTGTCAACGATTGGTACGACACTGTTAAATTGAACTATGGTGTCGATTATCAGAATAATAACCGTTGTTTTGAACCTATACCTAACACTTGGTATAAGATGTTGGACATTATGACATATTGGTGTGAGAAAGGTGTTGATGGATTTCGTGTCGATATGGCGGAGATGGTGCCTGTTGAGTTCTGGCGTTGGTCTATCAATATGCTTCGCGAGAATTATGAACCTATCATGATTGCGGAGATTTACCAGCCTCATCTTTATAAGGAATTTATCTATGCCGGCTTCGACTATCTCTATGATAAGGTCGGACTTTATAACACTTTGGAAAATATTTATCGTTATGGTCAGCGTGCCGACAGCATCACTAAAGTATGGAATGAGCTTCAAGGACTTGGTGATGTGATGCTGAGGTTTATGGAGAATCATGATGAACTGCGTCTTGCTTCTGAACACTTTATTGGTGATGCTTTCAAGGCGCTCCCAGCAGTGGCAATGGCAGCGCTTATGAACCGCGGACCTTTTATGATTTACAACGGACAGGAAAGCGGCGAAAATGCAAAAGGCGCTCCTGGCTTCAGCGGCGACGACGGCAGAACATCAATATTCGATTACACAGTGATGCCTAAACATCAGAACTGGATGGCAGACGGCAGATTCGACGGAAGCGACTTCACAGATGAACAAAAACGCCTCTTCAATTTTTATTCAAAACTGCTTAACTTCCGACTTAATAGCAGCGCTATTAATAAGGGCGCGTTCTACGACCTGATGTGGGTCAACCCTTGGTATTCCAATTTCGACCCTCAATATGTATATGCCTTCCTCCGTTATCATGATGAAGACAGATTGCTCGTAGTTGTCAATTTTAATCAAAACGAAAGCCGCTATTGCGAGGTGAAAATCTCGGAAGACGCAGTGGAATATATGAGGTTAAGGACAACAGACAATGGTCAACAGCTCACTGCAACAGACGTGTTCACGGGAGAGAAGATAGAATATGAAATAGAAACCCTTGGCACTCGTGGTATTGCTATGACACTTGAACCATGTGGAATTAAAATTTTGAAATTATGATTAAACTTGTAGAAAATGATTCGTGGCTGGAACCTGTCGCCGATAAGGTGGAGGCTCGCTATCAGCGTTATGAGTCAAAATTGAAATATATTGAAAGCAAATATGGAAGCCTGAAGTCATTCGCCTCGGCGCATGAGTTCTTCGGTTTCACGTACGACAGCTTGCGCCGAGGCTGGTGGTACCGCGAGTGGGCACCGGCAGCTCATTATCTGTCGCTATTCGGCGATTTCAATAATTGGGACAGATATGCCAATCCTCTTGAAAGAGAGGAGGATGGCGTGTGGAGTGTCTTCCTTCCTGACGCACAATATAAGAACCGTCTCACACACGGAAGTCTCCTTAAGGTCTTGGTGCAGTCGAGCATTGGCGAGCAGGAACGCATCCCTGTCTATATCAGGAGAGCCGTTCAAAATGAAGAAAACAAAGACTTCGCTGGACAATTCTGGATTACTCAGCTAATGGTCAACAGACAACAGACAACAGACAACAGTAATAAAAATTCCTCATTCCTAACTCCTAATTCCTCATTATTTATATATGAGTCGCATATTGGGATGGGGCAGGAGAAAGAAGGCATCGGTACTTATAAAGAGTTTGCCGAGAATGTCTTGCCAAGAATTAAGAAGCTAGGCTACAATGCAATACAGCTGATGGCAGTTGCTGAACATCCTTATTATGGCTCTTTCGGATATCATGTGTCTAATTTCTTCGCGGCGAGTTCTCGCTTCGGTACGCCTGAAGATCTTATGGATTTGGTTGACAAAGCACATGAGATGGGTATAATGGTTATCATGGACTTAGTCCATTCTCATACTGTGAAGAATACTTACGAAGGCATCAACCTCTTCGATGGAACAGAGACGCAATATCTCGTTGGCGGTCACGAAGGTCATCATCCTCAATGGGATTCCAAACTGTTTAACTATGGAAAGACCGAGACATTACGACTACTTCTTTCCAATATAAGATTCTGGCTTGAGGAATTCGGCTTCGACGGATTCCGTTTCGACGGAGTGACATCTATGTTGTATAAGAATCATGGCATAGGTGTTACTTTTGAGACTCAGACGGATTATTTCGGAGACAATGTTAATGATGATGCTGTGACATATCTCCAACTTGCAAATACATTGATACATCAGCTTAATGAAGATTATATCACTATTGCAGAAGACGTTAGCGGTATGCCTGGAATATGCGCTCCTATAGCTGACGGCGGCATTGGCTTCGACTATCGTCTTGGCATGGGCCTCCCTGATTTCTGGATTAAGGTGCTTAAGGACCAGAAAGAGGAAGATTGGAATATGCACGAGTTCTTCTTCACTATGACGAACAGACTTTATAATGTGAAGACGATAGCATACGCCGAATCGCACGACCAGGCATTGGTGGGAGATAAGACATTGGCATTCCGACTGATGGATAAGGAGATGTATAGCTCGATGTCGAAGATGACTCCTAGTATTGTCGTAGATAGAGGCATAGCATTGCATAAGATGATACGACTTTTCACCATTTGTCTTGGCGGAAATGCGTGGTTGAATTTTATGGGAAATGAGTTCGGCCATCCGGAGTGGATTGACTTTCCTCGTAAGGATAACGGCTGGAGCTATAAGCACGCACGCCGTCAGTGGTCGTTGGTCGATGATGAAAATCTGAAGTTTCATTTCATGAGTGATTTCGATAAGGAAATGCTAATGTTTGTTAAGGAAAACGACATTATGAATTCTGAACCGGCATGGCTAATGAATGCTGACGAAGAGAATAAAACAATAGTATTTGAGAGAAATAATCTGATGTTTGTCTTCAATTGGGGAGCGAAATCCATCAGCGATTATGAAATAAATGTTAAAAGCACTGGCGACTATGAAATAATTTTCAGCACAGACGATAAGATGTTCGGTGGTTTTGATAATATCGACAAGGATACAATCTTTCCATCTGAACAAAGGGATAATCAAGTGTTTATGAAAATATATAATGTAAGTCGTACTGCTGTGGTTTATAAGGTGAGAAGATAAAGTAGAAAAGTATTTTTCGTTGAAGAAAAAGTTTTTTATAGAATGATAAAAAAAGTGTTCGTTAAAATATTTTTTTTGCTTATCTTTGTAGCAAATTCTGAAGAATACTATTTGAAATGGCAGATTTAAGTGTAACACTTTCGGAAATAGAATTAAAGATAAGAAAGCTTATAGCGCTAAAGAATCAGCTTGAAGAAGAGAATAGCAAATTAGTTCAAAGGAATGAGGATTTGCAATTGGAAATTGAGATGCTCATGACAGAGAATTCAGAATTGAAGGATAAAATAAATAAATTAGTTATTGTTAACGTACTCGATAACGATAAAGAGGTAGGAGAAAGTAGGCAGTTAATAAAGGCACTTGTTAAGGAAATCGATAAGTGTGTTGCAATGTTGAATGCTGAGCAGTAATATATAAAATCAGGCGATGATGAACAATAATGAAATAAAGATAAGCGTAAAAATTGCGGAACGTACTTATCGTCTGACTATAGATAAAGCTGATGAAGAAAAAGTGATGAAGGCAGTAACGATACTCAATGATAGAGTTCAGTTATATAAGCAGGCATACGATTATAAAGATTATCAGGACTTATTGTCGATGGTGTGCTTGCAGCTGGCAACTCTTAATGTGAAATATGAATCGGATGCCGCATATAAAGATCAATGTTTGGAACAGAAACTCGATGAGATTAGTGTTTTATTAAGTGAAAACATAGAATCTAAATGATGTTCTTTGAAAGACTTATCTGTCTGTCCGTCGCATGATGTAAACCTAACAATTAATTTACCATAATTTCCGGTTGACTCATGGGTACAAAAACAGGCCTCAACCTGCAAAGGTGCTTTAACGCCAGTGGACGTTTGCGTATCGTGGCAGCCATAAACGTGACTTTTCGGGTTTACTATCCCGGGGCAGACAGATTTTTTTTCTCTTTCCGTTTTCGAGTCTAATCGAAATTAAAAAAATGATTTTACTAACATTAGGTCACACAGCAGCTTATATTCTCTTAGGAGTGGCTGCTCTCGTAGTTGGTGGTGGCATCGGTGTATTATTGTCTTCAACAGTGATGCGTAACGCCTTAACAAAAAAAAGCATTGAACTTTTAGAAGAAGCTAAAGAAAAAGCAGAAGTAATCAAAAAAGACAAAATCCTTCAGGCTAAAGAGAAATTCTTACAGATGAAAGCCGAATACGAGAAGGAAACAAATGAACGCAAACGCGAAATCCAAAAACTCGAGTCTCGCGTTCAGCAACAGCAACAACAAGCTAACCAACGCGACGAAGAACTTCGTAAAAAGGCTAACGAAGTAAAAAGTCAACAACAAAGCGTCAACGCTCAACAAGAAAATCTCCACAAACGTCAAGCAGAATTGGATAAAATCCAAGACGAACAAAAGAAACTCCTCGAGACAATATCTGGCCTCTCAGCAATAGAAGCTAAAGAACAACTTAAGGAAATGATGAAAGATGAGGCTGTCGCAGAAGCTATGGTCATCTCAAGAGAAATAGTTGAAGAAGCTAAGATGTCTGCTAACCAAGAAGCTAAGAAAATCGTCCTTGAGACAATTCAACGTACAGCAGCAGAACATGCTATCGAAAATACAGTATCAGTATTTAATATAGAAAACGACGAAATAAAAGGTCGTATCATCGGCCGTGAAGGTAGAAACATCCGCGCTTTGGAATCTCTTACAGGCGTTGAAATCATCATCGACGACAGCCCTGACGCTATCTTGCTCTCAGGCTTCGACCCAATCCGTCGTGAAATAGCTCGCCTTTCTTTACAAAAACTCGTTACTGACGGACGTATCCACCCAGCTCGTATAGAAGAAGTCGTTAAGAAAGTTGAAAAACAAGTTGAACAAGAAATCATCGAAACAGGTAAACGTACAGTCATCGACCTCGGCATCCATAACCTCAGCCCTGAACTCATCAGAATGATAGGTCGTATGAAATATCGTTCATCATACGGACAAAACTTATTGCAACACTCTATTGAAGTAGCTAAACTCAGTTCTTCAATGGCTGCTGAACTCGGCCTTAATCCTAAGACAGCTAAACGTGCCGGTCTCCTCCACGATATCGGTAAAGTGGCTGAAAACGACGAAGAATTGCCACACGCAATCTTAGGTATGAAGACAGCTGAGAAATATAAAGAAAAAGCTGACGTATGCAACGCTATCGGTGCTCACCACGACGAAATTGAAATGGAAACTCTTATCGCTCCTATCGTTCAAGTGTGTGACGCTATCTCAGGCGCTCGTCCAGGCGCTCGCCGTGAAGTCGTTGAGGCTTACATCCAACGTCTTAACAAACTCGAAGAAATGGCAATGGCATTCCCTGGCGTAGTCAAGACATACGCTATCCAAGCAGGCCGCGAATTGCGCGTCATCGTTGCAGCTGATAAAGTAAGCGATACAGAAGCCGACCGCATCTCATTCGACCTTTCTAAACAAATCCAGACAGAGATGACTTATCCAGGTCAAATTAAAATCACTGTCATCAGAGAGACAAGAGCTGTTAGCTTTGCGAAATAAAAAGACTACAAGTCTACAAGACAACAAGACTACAAGTAGAGACGTATCAAAATTCTTTGAATTTTGCTGCGTCTCTCTTTTTTTTGTCTATTATACCTTTTTTAAAATACAAGAAATTCAGAACCTCAGAACCTCAGAAGAACTTTGGCTTGTCGAAGCGCCGAGAGTTGTGCCTTCGACAGGCTCAGGCACCGTACATGAAGTCTGTTGTCTGTTGACCCTAGACTAAGGTCGCTGAGCTTGTCGAAGCGCCGTTTCTGGAGATTCCACGAAACCACACGAAACCACACGAAAATGTTTTTTCCGTTGAAAAAACTCTATTCCAAAATTTAAAAGACGCCACAGGGGTGACGTCTCTACATGCGCTCTTGTCATCTCGAGATCCACC
The DNA here is from genome assembly GCA_045639025.1 of Bacteroidales bacterium. GTDB lineage: Bacteria > Bacteroidota > Bacteroidia > Bacteroidales > F082 > Limimorpha. Next base: position 377 of record JAZUCH010000040.1, on the reverse strand, counting down.
TCTAAACCCTCTGTCCCTCTAAACCCAAATTTAAAAGACGCCACAGGGGTGACGTCTCTACATGCGCTCTTGTCACCTCGAGATCCACCTCTAAACCCTCTGTCCCTCTAAACCCTAATTTAAAAGACGCCACAGGGGTGACGTCTCTACATGCGCTCTTGTCATCTCGAGATCCACCTCTAATCCCTCTGTCCCTCTAAACCAAGTCGGAGGCCAAGCGGTCTTAGGAAGACAATACACCAGTTCAACTCCTTGGCTCCCAGAACGACATGGCTACGATCCGACTTCCTAATTTAAAACACGCCACAGGGGTGACGTCTCTACATGCGCTCTTGTCATCTCGAGATCCACCTCTAATCCCTCTGTCCCTCTAAACC
>JAZUCH010000039.1:0-145737 GCA_045639025.1 Bacteroidales bacterium | reverse complement strand
TTGGTCGCCAACTTTCAATGTCATAGGATTGTCTTTTGTACCTGGACCAACTGCCACAACGATACCTCTTTGTGGTTTTTCTTTTGCTGTGTCAGGAATGATGATTCCGCTTGCTGTCTTTTGTTCTGCGAGAGCTGGTTCGATAACGACTCTGTCTGCCAATGGTTTAATTGATAATTGTGACATATTTTATAATTTTTTATTGTGTTATTTTTCTTTTGATGCATGCTTTCAGTCAAAATGTTTGCCAAAATATAAAACAAAAAAAAATGTCAGAAAGAGTGACATTCTGACATTTTTTAATTCTATAAAGACTGTTTTTATTCAGCTTCTGCAGCAGGCATCTGATAATCTGAAGGTGCCATTGTCTTTTCAATTTGTTGACGCATCTCTGTATCAACTTGTGTACCTGTACCTACACCATTCTTTGGAATTGATAAACTTGAAGCAAGGCAAAGAAGTACTAAAACGATTGCCAATGTCCATGTAGCTTTTTCCAAAAAATCAGTAGTTTTACGAACACCTAAAATTTGATTTGATGATGACAAGTCAGATACTAATCCACCACCTTTTGAATTCTGAACTAAAACAACCAACATCATCAAAGCACTGACGATCAGGATGAATACTGAAATTGCTACGTACATCTTATTAATTTATTTTAATTGTTAAACTTATTTTTTGCTTTTTCAATTAATTCTGCAAAGTAAACACTTTTTTTTGGATTTTTCAAACTTAATTTTTGATATATTGAAATTGCTTTTTCCACATATCCTTGATTAAGGTAAATAGTTGCTAATGTTTCACTTATAATATTCTCTTGATCAACAACACTAGCTTGAGCAACTACAAACGGGTCGTAAAACTCTTGTTTTGGTCGTGAAATTTGAGGATTTTCTGCGATAAATTTATCAATAATTTCATTTTTTGACAAACTTTTATCTTCTGTTTTCTTTTCCTCTTTTTCTTTTTCCAGTTCTACGATTCTTTGTTCGATAAGAGCCTTCAATTCATCGAGCGACTTACGCTTCTCCTCCAACAAAGCCATCTCCTTCGACAATTCTTCCTGAGATTTACTCAAATCAATCTCTGGAATGACAATAGACTCAACTAACTGTTGGTCGGCAACTGTCTGCTGACTATTATCTTCATTACCATACTCATCTGGTAAATCACATGTCTGAAGCTTCTCCTTAGATTTAGCTACAAGATGACGCAATGCGTTTCTGTCTGGAGCCATAGCCGCAGTAAGTTTCAACTGACGATTTGACTTAGAATCCTCTTTTAGTTCCAGTCCAACGGCAAGAAGCATCTGCGCAATGGTAAAATATGGATACATTTCAACAACAGAAGCCAACGACTCTATATCATCGTCGCTTATATTGTGAATGTTAGTGATTATATCATTAAATCTTTCTTTATCCATCTTACCAATTTACAACAGCTTTGTTAAAAATATCTTGACATAAATCTTGAACAATTGTCTCAACCAAAACATCTTGCACCGAACTTAAATCTTGACCGCTTGGATAGTCTTGATATTGTGAAAAATTTTGTTCGAAATTTTTAGACTCATCATATTTATTTGTAAATCTAACGTTTACTGTAACTGTCAATCTATTCATTGCAGCAGTCTGATTACCTGTAATAGCAATAGGCGATGTTGTATATCCAGTTATCTCACCTTCCAAAGCGAGGTCACCGTTTTGAGCAACAGATTGCAATGTTGTCTGATTTACAAACATATCATTAAGAGCATTTGTCAATGAAGTGCTCAACAGAGGATTAACGAGTTGTGCATTATTAGGAAAATATTGTACTGAAACCGTCTTAGCCTCAGCAGGAATTGAAGCTCCTGAAAATGTATATATTCCGCAACTGTTTAAAAGACAACAAGACAACAAGACAACAAGACAACAAGCTTTTTTTAAAAGTCGCAAAGTCGTAAAGTCGTAAAGTCGCAAAGTAAAATGTCTCTGCGTCTCTGTGTCTCTGTATCTCTGTGTCTTTATTTCTTTAATACTTCTCATCAAAGGTTGATTTGATATTCGTTAATCTTTCTGTATAATGTTCTTTCGCTGATGCCCAATTCTTTAGCTGCGTCTTTTCTTTTTCCTTTATGACGTTCCAAAGCCTTGCAAATCAATTCTTTTTCTGTCTGAACCAAAGATAATGTCTCCGATTCTCTTACAACAGACTTTTCCTCTTCGTCATTATCTTGAACATAAACAAAAGCGTCTTCTTCCTCTTCCATCGGTGATATGACAGTCGCATTGATTGGAGTGATATTCGATGGTTCAGGAAGATGCTGTATTGCACCGTTATTTCTTTGTTCCGACAATTCCTTAACAGTCTTACGCAGTTCGATGATATCGTTTTTCATATCGAACAACACCTTATATAATAAGTCACGTTCGGATATTGTCTCTTCATCACGACCGCCTTTATATAAAGTTGGTAATGCTGTCACATTATTGTTAGGAAGATAATTCTTCAAAATATCAGGAGTTATTATTCTCTCATTTTCAATGATAGAAATCTGTTCTGTAATATTTTTCAGTTGTCTGATATTACCATCCCAGCGATAATTTTCCATCATTAAGAGAGCCTCTTGTGTCAATTGAAGCGCTGGCATTCTGTATTTCTCTGCACAATCCGCAGCGAACTTTCTGAACAACAATCTGATGTCTTCTTTACGTTCGCGTAATGATGGAATATGAATAGGCACAGTGTTAAGACGATAATAAAGGTCTTCTCTGAATTTGCCTTTTTCTATTGCCAAAGGAATGTTGAGGTTGGTAGCTGCTACCACGCGGACGTCGGTCTTCTGCACTTTTGACGATCCTACTTTGATGAATTCGCCGTTTTCCAACACTCTGAGGAGACGAGCCTGTGTTGCAAGTGGCATCTCTCCTACTTCATCGAGGAATATTGTTCCGCCGTCGGCTTCTTCAAAATATCCCTTTCTTGTCTCATGAGCTCCAGTAAATGATCCTTTCTCATGACCGAACAACTCCGAGTCGATAGTTCCTTCTGGAATTGCTCCGCAGTTGATAGCGAAGTATTTCTTATGTTTTCTGGAACTATTCTGATGTATGATTTGCGGGAACACATCCTTACCTGTACCACTCTCACCATTGATGAGGACTGTAAGGTCAGTTCCGGCAACTTGGACCGCAATCTCAATCGCACGATTGAGATGCGGGTCGTTACCTATTATTTTAAATCGTTGTTTTATTGATTGGATGTCCTGAATGTCCATTTTATCTTAAGGTTGCTTTTAATTGTTGTTCTATGGCAGACTGAATCTTTGTCATTGTCTTTTCAATAACCTTGTCAGTCAATGTCTTTTGAGTGTCAAGCAAGATGAAACTCAAAGCATATTGTTTCTTGCCTTCCGGAATCTTGTCGCCGGTGTAGATGTCGAACAAACTGACAGATGTCAAGATTTTGTTTTCTGCTGCAAAAGCAACGTTTTTAACTTGTTCAAAGTTCACATTCTTATCGAAAATTAATGCCAAGTCACGACGTACTGCTGGGAATTTTGGCAATGGTTCATAACGAACTGCCTTTGCTTCTTTATTAGCTTTCAATAAGTTATCCCAATTCATTGTTGCGTGATAAACATCTCTCTTCAAATCAAAGAGTTTCAATGTCTTTTGATTTATCTTACCGAGAGTACACAATTCCATTCCGTTGAGAGTGTAAACCAATGAATATTCGTAATGTTTCACATGGCCTTCGCTCATCTCAATCTTATTGATATCGATGTTAAGTTTGTTCAAAACGCCCAAGACATATTTCTTAAGTTCGTAGAAGTCAACATTTTGTGGTTTATTGCTCCATAATTCTTCTTTATCTTTACCAGTGATGAACAAGTCGAGGTTGTAGATTTCTGAATATGGTGACAATGAAACGCCTTCTTGTTTCTTATCAGCATCATAGAAATAAGTGTTACCGAATTCGAAGAATTTAATGTCGAAAATCTTATGGTTATGGTTGTTTTCTATGCTCTTCAAACCGCCGAAAAGAAGTGACTGGCGAAGAACGTTCAAGTCTGAACTTAATGGATTTAATATTTTGACATTTCTATTTTCGTCGAAGCTGTCCATGTCTTTTGTGTAAGACTCTTTTGTCAAAGAGTTGTTCATGATTTCATAGAAACCATTAGAAGCCAACATGATAGAAATGTTTCTCTTTAATTTTTCTGGATCTGGCTTAGCCACTACGTTAAGAGTAGCGTTGATTTTTTCTGGGATTGCGATGTTGTCGTAACCGTAGATACGAAGTATTTCTTCAACCAAATCAGCAGGACGATAAACATCCACTTTGCATGTAGGAACGTCAACAACAACAGCTTCGTCGTTAAGTTCAACAACTTTGCAATCTAAGTTCTTCAAGATATTGACAGCTATTTCCTTTTCAATTTCCTGACCAGCAATCTTATTGAGGTAAGCGAACTTAAGTTCTACGCGAACTGGAGTGAAGTCGCCATTGACAATATCTTTAACTTCTGATGAGATTGTTCCGCCTGCCAATTCTTTTATCAATAATGCAGCGCGTTTCAATGCGTAGATTGTCATGTTAGGATCGCAACCACGTTCGAAACGGAAGCTGGCGTCTGTTTGCAATGCGTGATATTTTGAAGTCTTACGTACTGATGTTGGATTGAAGTAAGCGCTCTCAATGAAAACATTTGTTGTTTCTTCTGTTACGCCTGACTCTGCTCCACCGAAAACGCCTGCGATACACATTGGTTCTTCAGCGTTACAAATCATCAGGTTAGTGCTGCTGAGCTTACGTTCAACACCATCTAAAGTAACGAATGGTGTGCCTTCTGCCAAACATTTAACAACGACTTTCTTACCTTTGATTTTATCAGCGTCGAAAGTGTGGAGAGGCTGACCTGTTTCCATCAATACGTAGTTAGAAATGTCGACGATGTTGTTGATAGAACGGAGACCGATAGCTTCCAATCTGTGTTTCAACCATTTTGGAGAAGGACCCACTTTCACGCCGCTTACTGTCACGCCAGAGTAACGAGGACAAGCCTTAGTGTCTTCAACGACTATTTCAATTTCGTTGTCGTTGTTGTCAACCTTGAATTCTTCTACTGAAGGTATATTGAGATGATATTTATCTGTCTTTTCTTGATAATTGAGCGCTGCCACGAGGTCGCGGTTGACGCCGATGTGAGATGTAGCGTCAGAACGGTTTGCTGTGAGACCGATTTCGATAGTGACATCTTGTTCAACAGGGAAGTAAAATGATGCAGGTTTTCCTATTTCGTAATCTTCAGGAAGCACCATGATGCCGTCGTGAGACTCGCCGATTCCGAGTTCGTCTTCAGCGCAAATCATGCCTTCTGAGACCTCGCCGCGGATTTTACCTTTCTTGATTGTGAAAGACTCGCCGTCTTTATGAAGTTCTGTGCCTATTGTAGCGACCAAAACTTTCTGACCTTCTGCCACGTTAGGAGCGCCGCAAACGATGTTGAGAGGTTCCTCTGCACCAACGTCAACTTTAGTGATGTGGAGGTGATCTGAATTAGGATGATCAACGCAGTAGATAACCTTACCTACGACAACGCCTTTCAATGCGCCTTTTATTGATTCATAAGGTGTTAAGTCTTCAACTTCGAGACCTGTTCCTGTTAATTTCTTTGCTATTTCTTCTGCTGACAATTCGCAGTTGATATACTGTCTGAGCCAATTATAAGATACTTTCATTGTAAAATCATGATTTAAAATGCAAAGATAACATTTTATGACAAAATGTCAGAGTTTTTTTTTGAAAAAAATGGAAATTATAATTTTTGAAAATCCAAGTATTTTAATAACAAAAAATTCGTATCTTTGCAGCCCTAAAAAAATGTAATTTTCACATTGACATGAACAACGAAGGTAACAAGGGCAAACGTACTCGTATTGCCACAAGAAAGACTGCCGGTGTACGCAGATTCAGTGAAGAGAGATTAGAGCAGTTTGAAAGAGAACAGGCTTTTCGCCGCGATGGCGATGAAGAAAGACCAAGAAAAAGCTTCAGACCAAGAAGAGACGACGACAGAAAAGGCTCATTCGGTGGCAGAAAAGAGTCATTCGGTGGCAGAAAAGAGTCAGGTTTCGGCGGTGGCAGAGGCAAAAACTTTGGCGACAGACCTGTAAGAGAAAGAAGAGACGACCGCGATGAGAATCGTGGTTTCAGAGGCTCCGATGAACGCCGTCCTAAGAGAGGTTTCGGCGAAGATCGTGACAACAACGACAATGCATTCGGCAATCGTCGTAACGCAAGAGGCGCTGCTCGCAACGAGCGCAGCTTCGACAACAAAGGTCGTCGTGACGACAGACCAGAACGTAAAGGCAATAATGGCGAACGTCGTGGCGGCGGCGGTGGCTTCAAAAGAAGAGAAAAAGACCCACTCTACGACAGACCAAGAGCAACAGGACAAATCCGTCTTAACAAATACCTCGCTGACTCTGGCATCTGCTCACGTCGCGAAGCTGATGACCTCATCCTCGCTGGCGCAGTGACAGTGAATGGTGTTGTTGTAACAGAACTCGGTACTAAAGTCAACACAACAGATAAGGTTGTTTACGGAGGCGAAACTCTTAACCGCGAAAAACTTCGCTACGTGCTCCTCAACAAACCTAAAGGCGTCATCACAACATCCGACGACCCATACGAACGTCATACAGTTATGGAACTCGTAGAAGGTGCTTGCCAAGAACGCATCTACCCTGTTGGAAGACTCGACAGAAACACCATAGGTCTGCTCCTCCTCACTAACGACGGCGACCTCGCTAAGACATTGACTCACCCAAGTCATGAAGTGAAGAAACTTTATCATGCTACTTTGGATAAACCTCTCACTAAAAACGACTTGATGAAGATAAGAGAAGGTCTCATCCTTGAAGATGGTCCAATCGAAGTTGATGGCATCGACTGGGTTGTTGATGATCCAACAAAACGTGAAGTAGGAATCGAAATCCACTCTGGACGTAACCATATCGTAAGACGTATCTTCGAAAGCCTCGGCTACGAAGTGGTAAAACTCGACAGAGTTATGTTCGCAGGACTCACAAAACACAACCTCCCACGCGGACACTGGAGATTCCTCACACCATCAGAAATTAGCATTCTTAAAAGAATCAAATAAAAAAAGGACAGCTTAAGGCTGTCTTTTTTTTGCTACAATATAAAAATCCACTAAACTGCACTAAATAACACGAAATTGTTTTTCTGTGAAAAACCACATTACTTCATCACTAAAAAAACTTGTAGCCTTGTTGTCTTGTAGTCTTGTAGTCTTCTTTCCGGGCGTTCCGGCAAGCCGTCGGGCTTTCCGCTATATCTTTGCTCGCATTTGTTTTCTCCTCGCTCAAAAAAATCTGTTGTCTGTTGTCCGTTGTCTGTTGTCCGAAAAAGCTCGCAAAGGATGCCGCTCCAATCCCTAACGCAGAGGGGGCTCTGAACTAAAGCTGTTGGCTTTTGAACTTTGGGATATCATGGTCGCTGAGATTATCGAAACACCGAACATTGTGCCTTCGACAAGCTCAGGCACCGACCACCCTGAACTCCTGAATTCCTAAAAAATTTCTGAGTTTCTGAATTTCTGAGTTTCTATTCAAAAGACTTCTCTCAAAACTTCCAAAGATTTTATCTCTCTGATGTTTTCCGTATGTAGCTTATAATACATGACGAGAGCATCGAGCAATTGACGACGGTCGGAATTTGCGAGTCGATATATTTTTTGAGAGTCATCGAGAGAATTGTTTCCTATGTGATAAAATTTCCTGCTCAGTTCTGGTTCTATCTGGTATATGTCGTTCTGCGTTTTCTTGAAGTTACCGTCAAGCAAGTCAAAACTGCTGCCTTCTGTATATGTATCGAAGTTTGGATAGAATCCTAAATATCTGCTCAAGCCAAGAGCGAATTCTATAGGAAAATTAACATAATCAGAAATGGCTTCATCCAACCATAACATAGAGTTATATACATAATCAAAAAGAAGAGTGTCGGTCTCGCTTTCACTTATAGATTTAGAAAGCAATTCACTGATAAACATTATTATCGTCGCTTTCTTTATGTCGCTGGAAATAGTTTTGTAATAATGCGACAACGTAACCTCCTTAATAAAGCCGAGGCTGCTGTTGCCAATTTCTGCCACTATATCTAGGAGCGTCATATTCTGAAACAAGGCAGCTTTCATCTTCGACTTTTTGCCGAAGACGCCTTTCACCATAAACGACTGCACACCTTCTTCTTCGGTGAGCATCTTCACCACCAGACTGCTGTCGCCATATTTAATAGTCTGCAAAACAATGGCTCTAGTCTTGACTGTTATCTTCGCCATTACTTGATAAGTATTTTCGCAGCGAAAGTCTCCTTACCTGTCTTGTCGCTGATAAAGATGAGATAAACTCCAGGTGCCACTCTGTTACCGTCGATGGCTGTACGATCCCATACAGCTTGTCCGCCTTCTGAATATAAATGTGTCACGAAAGAACCATCAACGGTTGTTATCTTGACCAATGAGTTTGGAACTAAATTCTTGATGCCGATAAGTCCAGAATAGTCTTGTTCAACAGGATTAGGATAGACCACAACTTCTGAATTTGTTTTCTTTCCTTCAGTAGCTACACCTTTATAAGAAATGATGCCTTGGTCTGTGGCAAAGAAGACATTACCGTCTTCGTCAATAGCAATACCTTGTACAGTGTTTGAAAGCAGTGGACTATTATCAACTGTAAAATGATGATATTCTGTCAAGCCGTTATTTGAGATATAGAAAACACCATTTTTTGTTCCTACCCATAAATTATTTGCGTCGTCAACAGCAATTGAGAGAACCGATTCGCCAGAAAGGAGATAGTCGGCTTGTCCGGTGCCATCGTTACGAGGGACCAGAATCCTTGTTGCATCATAGTTAACGCCTTGCTGGAAAATCTTTGATGTTGAATAAAACAATGCTAATCCATCGTTGGTTCCAACCCACATCGAGCCGTTCTTATCTACAGCCATACAATTGGCAGATTCAGGAAGAGCACCTTGTCCAGCATTTTTATTTATCATCTTATATTTATCATCGTTAGGATTGGTAGGAGTCTTATTATCATTATAAACAATGAAATAACCGTCACGATTGAGAATCCATTTGTAATCATTTTTATCGACTACGAGTTTACTGATATCGTAACTGCCAATATTGAAAGAGCACCATTGGTTCTTGCTTGTCATCACCGAGAGACGTTTGTCGGTTCCGCTGTTGGCAATCCAAAGATTGTTTTTACTGTCGAAGTCGAGACCAGTGATATAGACGTAGCCATAGCCAGCGAGTTCACCGAGAGAGCTATTAGTAGTATTGTAAACATTTTTTAACTCATAGTTTTCAAATTCGAGCAGACCTTTATGGAATGAACCCACATAAACCTTAGATTTATTTGAAGGATGCAAGGCAACGCACGACATATCTGATATCGTATCCAAAGCCTCGGTATTAGTTCTGTTTATATTGTTCCATTCATAATCGGTGTAATAATAAATGCCTTCTGTTCTCCAGTTTTTGCTCCATACCGAGCTATATCCTCCCGATGCCACCCATATCTCATTGTCTCTCGCTTGGATATCGAACGACAAATGGCTGTAAGGTCCATTGAAAAGAATATTTTCCGAAGTCTTGTCGGGATACATTTTTACAAGACTATTTGATTTTTCACCAATCCAATACACATCATTTTGTGCATCATAAATAGCATCAAATGGTTCGATGCCAGTGAAATGATGAATCAAAGTATTCTTTTTGCTTACCACTCTCATTCCATATTGTTCAACATAAATAATCTTGTCGTCGCATGCTTTCATATCTCTTTTCAAGGCATGCGATGTTGTTGGGAAGTAATCCCATTTAACTCCGTTATATACGAAGAGAGTATCGCCATTGTATTTATTTTCAGAATAATTTGCGAGCAACTTACCGTTGAAGCTTTCAATTTCAGAATAATTTATATCATCATGAATCATAGTTGTATCGTGAGTCCACTGTGAGAAATCGGCTAAATTGTTGCCGCTGTAATCAGCATAATAGACGCCATTGCTTGTAGCCGCATAGAATTTGTTATTATATAAAACCAAGTCGTTGACAGCGAGATAAGAGCCGTTATCACCTATAATGTAAGTATCTTTTATCTCAAACCTTTTCATATCAACTACAACAATTCCGAATCCGCAGCATACATAAGCCAAATCGTTGATAAAATATACATCCTTTATTGATTTGTCAGCCAATATATTTTTGTTTTTTATATCACTGATATTGACGATCTTTCCATCTTTGTCAATCAAGTCGATATTGGCATTCGTATAACCGACAAAAACAAGACCTACATTCTTATTATATCTCATCACACTGACGCCGAAGTCGGACAAGGCATTCACTTTTGTCAATTTATTAATGGAATTGTCGTGAGTATTATAATAGAAAACTTCGTAAGGCGTTGCTGCAAATATCTTCTCGTTTACTTTTTCAACATTGATGACTTTCATTCCAGGAGCATGCGTTGTCCATTGATGAAGTGAAGTTTGCGCAAAACTTGTCATTACAGCCAAGAAAATCAAGCTGATGAGTGATATATATTTCTTTAACATATTTAATAATTTAGAACACAAATTTATAACAAAAAAATCATTGTTTTATTGTTTTTTCACTATCCATTTAGAAAAATCTACCACTTGTTCTGTAGAGTCCTCAATTTTATCAGGCAGGGATGTAAAAAAGTCAATATTTGTTATTTCTTCAACCTCATCTACAGTCATGGCATAAGTTGACATTGGTTTACGACCGCTTACGTTTTCATATATAAAGCCTATAGTATGGAGCTCGCCTTTCTCTTCTTGAAGCAACACTTTGAAAAATGCCTGAGGCACTACCACCTTATTTTCACCCAACGTATGAGAATCGTCGGTTACTATAGGTCCGCACACCACGAATATTCTTCCTTTTTGAGAAGCGAGGTCACGTACTTGTTCCTCGAGGTCTTTCCATACGCCTCCGTTCAAGTTAGGGTTTTGCGGACATATATTAGAAAGGTAGAACGACTCTTTCATTGCTTGTTCATCCCATTTCATGTCGGCCGCCGGAGCCATGTGGCCTCTGTCGTAACCAGAATGTTTATAATCTTCAGTAACAGCCGTTGCATTTTGAGGGACCATAGGATCAGGCTTGAAACGATTGTAGCGCGGCACTTCGCCTGCCACTTCTCTGTCGGTAAGTTCGTATGCCACCCAATTTGGAATCTTCCAGTCGTAATTATATGACACGGTGTATCCTTTATGAGTTATTACCCTGTCGCTTCTGTCATCCTTAACAATAGGAATTTCTACATTAGAAAGATTTATTCCCTGTGCAAAAACCATTGTAACACAGAAAAATAGCAACAACAACAAAGGTATTTTCTTCATGATATAATTTTTCACAAAGGTAGAAAGAATTCGTTAATAATTTTTAACATTATAGTTTTGTTAATAAAAAATCATCCTTATAAATGATTAAAATAATTATCTTTGCAGAAGAAAAAAAGATTTTAAAAACTTAAAAAATATTAACATGAAGAAACTTATTTTAATTCGTCACGGAGAAAGTGAATGGAATAAATTGAATCTTTTTACAGGATGGACAGATGTTGATTTAAGTCCTAAAGGTTTAGAAGAAGCTTTTGAAGCAGGTAAACTTTTGAAACAAGAAAACTACAAACCAGAATTGTGTTTCACATCATATTTGAAAAGAGCTGTCAAGACTTTAAATAACGTTCTCGACGCTATGAATATGGATTGGCTTCCTGTTCAAAAGAGCTGGAGATTAAACGAAAAGAGCTACGGCGCTATCCAAGGTTTGAACAAAGCTGACACAGCTGCTAAATACGGCGACGAACAAGTTTTAGTATGGCGTCGTTCTTTCGACGTTCAACCACCAGCATTGGAAATGAACGACCCTAAGAGCCCAAGAATGGACGCTCGTTATGCAGAACTCACAGACGAACAAATTCCTTTGACAGAATCATTGAAAGACACAATCGAACGTCTTATGCCTTACTATAACGACGTTATTTTGAAAGCTTTCGAAAACCACGACCAAGTTATGGTTGTTGCTCACGGCAACTCATTGAGAGGCATCGTTAAAGAACTTCGTGGCATGACAAACGAAGAAATCATCAAGTTCAACATCCCAACAGCTGTTCCTTACGTTTTCGAATTTGACGATAACATGAATCTTCAAAACCATTTCTTCCTCGGTGACCAAGAAGAAATCAAACGTAAAATGGAAAGCGTTGCCAACCAAGGTAAAGCTAAATAAATTGACAATCAAATGAAGAATCGTTGGGTTATCCCGGATATTCACGGCCATCTTATGACTTTGAAGTCGATGGTTGAAGACCGTATAGCTCTGTCTAAGACTGATGCCATTTATTTCCTCGGCGACTATATCGACCGCGGTCCTGACAGCAAAGGAGTGATTGACTTCATTATGAATTTGCAAAACTCAGGTTACAACGTAGATTACCTCAAAGGCAACCATGAGGATTATTGCATAAGAGCTTGGGAAGCCGATCAAAAGAGATTCTTGTTTCGTAGTCCTATAGAAAAGGATTGGGTAAAAAACGGTGGCAACAAAACACTGGATAGCTTCGGCGCAAAAAGACCTCGCGAAATAAGCAAGTTCTATATCGACTGGATGAAAAATGCCAAATACTTCATCGAATTAGATGATTATGTCTTGGTTCATGCCGGCATGAACTTTAATATCGACAATCCCTACGAAGACACTAGAAGCATGATGTGGATTAGAGATTTTAAAGTTGACAGAATTAAAATCGCAGAAAAGAAAATTATACATGGACATGTGCCTGTAGAATTGTCGCTCATCGATTTGTTTAACAACAATAACTACGATTTTATTTCACTCGACAACGGCATATATTACAAAAACAAAGACGGTTTCGGCAATTTGCTCGCTTTCAACTTAGACACTAAAGAAATAATAATACAACCTAATATAGATTCTTAAAAACATGAATCCTTTCGTCAATATTCATACTCATCATAATCATATTGATAACAAAGAATTCATTGAAATAAAAAACATCGATGTTGACGAATCCGTCAATGTCGATGTTACTTTTTTTTATAGCATAGGGATACATCCGTGGTATTGTCAACAGTCAACAGTCAACGGTCAACAGTTGGAGAATAAATTTGTCATTGAGACATCGCGATGTCTCGGTGACTTGAACCTAAAGGCTATAGGTGAATGTGGCATTGATAGGGTTTGCGGTGGCGATATTGAAATTCAGAAGGATGTATTCATAAAACAGATTGAGATATCGGAACAATATAATAAACCTATGATAATTCATGCGGTGCGGTCACATTCCGATATTTTGTCGATAAGAAAAGAAACGAAAGCCAAGATGCCTTGGATAATACATGGATTTCAGGGCAATGAACAAATCGTATCTCAATATCTTCGTCATAACATCTATCTATCTCTCGGTGATATCTTGTTTAAAAACGAGAGTCGCGCCGCTGAACTTCTGAAATTCATTCCTTCAGAGAGACTATTTCTTGAGACCGACGTCAACGAGAGAAGCATAGTAGATGTCTATGAAAAAGCTTCTGTTTTATCAGGACGCAGCATAGATGATTTGAGGAGCGATATTTTTAATAACTTTGTAAAAATTTTTGGAAAGATATGAATTGGAATTCAAGGACACAGTTATTGGTTGGAGAAGAAGGCGTCAAGAAATTGGCTTCGAGTCATGTTCTCGTCGTAGGATTAGGTGGCGTAGGAGCATACGCTGCTGAACAATTGGCGCGTGCAGGAATAGGAAAACTAACTATCATAGATTGCGACACCGTCAACATCACCAATAAAAACAGACAGCTACTCGCTTTGGACAGCACCATCGGTCGTCCTAAGGTGGAAGTTATGGCAGAACGTATCCGCGACATCAACCCCGATGTTGAAGTGATTCCAATAAACCAATATCTCAAAGACCAGCCTATCATCGACCTGATGGAGCAGAAATTCGATTTCGTTGTCGATGCTATTGATACACTTGCGCCGAAGGTGTTCCTTTTATATTACGCAGTACAGAACAAACAGAACATCGTCAGTTGCATGGGAGCAGGCGGCAAGTTCGACCCTACAAAAATTGAAATCGCCGACATCGCAAAGTCATACAACTGCCGTCTAGCATTCTACATAAGAAAAAGACTTCATCGTCTCGGAATCCGCGAAGGAATAACTGTGGTGTTCTCACCTGAAAAAGTAGCGGAAAGCGCAGTATCTATCGAAGAACAGACAGAAAACAAAATAGCTACAGTAGGAACAATATCATACATGCCAGCTATATTCGGATGCTTCTGCGCATCACATGTTATTAATAGAATTTTAGAACTTTAGAATTTTAGAACTTTAGAAAGAAAAAGAGACCGAAATTTAAAATTTATTAACCTTTAAAACCTCAATTTATGGAAAAAACAAATTTTTCTCCGTATATCAATACGGATAGGAAGTATATAGTAAATATTGATGATTTAGCATTTGATTTCGCTAAGAAAATCGTTCTTTTAAGGAAACAACTGATGTCATCAATCGACAAAGAATATATTATTTCCAAACAACTTGTAAGATCAGGAACAAGCATTGCAGCAAACATTGCAGAAGCTAATCATCCACAATCTGATGCTGATTATGTAAGCAAAATGAATATTGCATTAAAAGAAGCTAATGAATCAAAATTATGGATTCGTTTGTTAAAAGAATGCAATTACATAACTGATAACGAATACGAATTGCTCTTGTTTGATTGTGAAAAAATTATCAAAATAATTTTTACTATCACTCAAAAAGTTAAAAAACGCCTTAACAAAAAATAATTACCTCTAATTTCTAAAGTTCTAGAATTCTAGAATTCTAAAGTTCTAAAAAAGTTATCCCGTTACCAAGAAGACAAGGTCGTCTTTTTCATCGACTTTCTTTTCTATGGTAGAGATGAAATAAGTACGTCGTGTGGTTTTATCCAAGAGCGCATTGGCATTGTTGAAATCGCCGAGCTGACGATACATCTCAATGATATCAAGATTTGTTGCTTCATATTCCTCGTCATCTGGCGTGTACCTGTCTTTCAACAATTCCACCAACTTACTAAGGTTGTCAACATAATCCTGGTGATGTTGAAGGAATATATCTATGCCTTGAAGTAATTTCTTTCTGTTACGCCACCATACTTTAAAACTCATCTCTTTTGAAGTGAAACGTTCTATATTGATTTGATATCTGTTTCTAATCAAGTCGTTATAAGCCCACCACATCATACGACGAAAATAAATCTCCTGGTCTCTGTCGTAATCCGATTTGGAGAGAAAGTTTTTATAATGATTAACCAGTGCCATTCTTCCTTCGTTGCTGCCGAAGTGAACTCCGTAGAAACGCCAGCTGTTCCAAGTGTAGAAATGTTCTTGAGGTTTCGTTTTTGAGATATATGGCTCTTCATATTTCTCGACCCACGACCAATGGTTACACGCCGGACATACTATCATCTTCTGATGTTCGGTGATATAGCCATCGTTCAATATCTTGCCATCGGAATATAAAATTGACTGGTTAATCATCGATGCTATAAGGAGATGACCTTCCATCCAACATTTACATCTAGGACATTGATAATAAAAGGTGTCGAACTTTATCATGAGTCTTTTTTTATTTTTGCAAATATAAATTATTTTCTTCCAAAGTCGGCAGGAATTTCTCCCCATATTTCCGTTCTCCATTTGTATATCGGCACACGGAAACTATTTTCGTGGAGCCATCTTTCTGCCCATCGTATCACCTCAAACAAAGGTCTGTTCTTATCGTTTTCAACTATCTTGGTTTTACAGACTCCCTCTCTCACCCATTTCTGAGCATTGACAGAGTCGGAATAAATAGGATATTGGATATTGTTTTTCTTCTGCCATGCAAGACAATAAACTATTGCGAGGAACTCACCTATGTTATTAGAGCCTTGTTCATACACAGGGCTTTTGAAAAGCTTAGTGTTAGTCTCAACAAAAACACCTTGGAACTCCATCTTGCCTGGATTGCCGGAGCAGGCAGCGTCAACGGCTATGCTCTGACCTATCGGTTTTTGATTTTCAGGCATGCTATCGTACGACAACTGACTGCTGACTGCTGACTGCTTACAAGCTTCATAGCCGGCTCTGAAAGCATTTTCCGCACTCATTCTGTCAGGAAACGATTTGTACTGTGCACCTTTAAAATTCTCTATCTGCATCTTGCACGAATCCCACGTGCTGAAAACACCTACTTCCCTACCCTTCCAAACTACATAAAATTTATTACCCTTTGCCATTATATTTTAATCAAAAACCTTATTGTTAATTAAAAACATCACCCGATACGTCCCCAATCGAAATCGTTAGCGAAGCTCTTATTGAAGAACTCTTTCGTTATCTGATTCTCAGGATGCGACAATGTTGGGTCACTATCCAACATAAGATTGACCATTCTCCTGGTATGTCGGATGATAGGCTCATCTTTCACGAAGTCGCCAATCTTCATCTCTATCATTCCTGATTGTCGTGTGCCTTGAGTCTCGCCTGGACCTCTCAGTTGAAGGTCGGCTTCAGCTATCTCAAAGCCATCGTTGGTTCGTACCATAGTCTCCATCCTTTTCTTGCCTTCACCTGTAATCTTATGGTCGGTCACCAGGAGACAATACGACTGGTCTGCGCCTCGGCCTACTCTTCCTCTCAGCTGATGTAGCTGCGACAGTCCAAATCTGTTGGCGTTTTCTATCACCATGACGGAGGCGTTAGGCACGTTGACCCCCACTTCTATCACAGTCGTCGCCACCATGATATGAGCCTGATGTTTTATGAAACGCTGCATTTCGAAATCTTTATCCTCTGCGCTCATTTGTCCATGCACCACACAAATCCTATATTGAGGTTCCGGGAAATCGCGGAGCAGCGACTCATATCCTTCTTGAAGATTTATCAAATCCATCTTTTCCGACTCTTTGATGAGCGGATACACCACATAAATCTGACGTCCTTCAGCTATCTGTTTTTTCATGAAAGAAAGCACAGTGAGACGCTGTTCTTGATACAGATGAACCGTCTTGACAGGTTTTCTTCCAGGAGGCAGCTCATCTATTTTAGAAACGTCGAGATCGCCATACTGTGTCATAGCGAGAGTACGTGGTATTGGAGTAGCCGTCATGACGAGAGTATGAGGAGGCAGCTCTGTCTTCTCCCAGAAACGAGCACGCTGTGCCACGCCGAAACGATGCTGTTCGTCAACGATGCATAGCCCGAGTTGCTTGAATTTGACAGTTTCCTCTATCAAAGCGTGCGTACCTATTATTATATGTATGTCGCCGTTTTCAAGTGCCGGCAATATATTCTTTCTCTCTTTCTGCTTAGTGGAGCCTGTGAGCAGAGCTACTGTCACCTTCATGTCACCGAGCATATTTTTTATTGTCTCATAATGCTGTGTCGCGAGTATTTCTGTCGGAGCCATAAGAGCTGCTTGAAAGCCATTGTCGAGAGCTAGCAGCATCACCATAAGAGCTACTATAGTCTTACCGCTGCCCACATCGCCCTGAAGCAGACGATTCATCTGAAATCCTGTTTTCAGGTCGCTGCGTATTTCCTTGATGACGCGTTTCTGCGCATTAGTAAGCGGGAAAGGCAGATGCTCGTTATAGAACGTATTGAAATAATCTCCAACATTGTTAAAGACGACGCTTCTAGTATTTACCTTTCTTTCCCTTTTGTTAAGAAGAAGACGCAGCTGGAAGAAAAAATGCTCTTCATACTTAAGGCGTGTCGTTGCCAGATGAATATCGTTGCTGTTGTTAGGCAGGTGCACCTTATAAAAAGCAGCCTTTCTTGACAGGAGTTTATCTTGAAGTATAAGCGACTTAGGCAGATTCTCTGGAATCATCTCCCAAGTCTGAAGCACCAGAGTCTTTATTATCTTGGCTATCTGTTTTGTGCCAAGACCTGCATTACGCAGTTTTTCCGTGGTGTTATAAACGCCTTGCAGGCTCTCTCCCACCACTCTGTCGTTAGGGTCGTAATCTTCAATATCTGGATGAGTGAAAGAGAATCTGTTATTGAATACGCTCGCCTTACCAAAGAGAAGATATTTCTTTCCTGGAGTGAATTTATTCTTTATCCATTTAAGGCCTTTAAACCAGACCAATTCAATAGAGCCCGTCTCATCGGTAAAAGTTGCGCTTATACGAGTCATACGAGGCTCACCATGAGTCTTCATATTGGAGATAGTTCCAACAAGCTGATAATAGACAGTATCGTCATAAATCTGGTTTACCTTATGTATCTTACTACGGTCGATATATCTGAAAGGGAAATATTCGAGCAGGTCTTGAAAAGTGAACACGCCTAATTCTTTGTTAAGAAGTTCAGCACGTTTTGGGCCCACGCCTTTCAGAAATTCTATTTTAGTTTGAAGAATATCGACCATATTAATGTTATAAATTTTGGTTTGTAAAAATAGTAAATAATTAGGAATTAGGAATTAGGAATTAGGAATTAATTTGAGTCTAAGGGAGAATGACGAAAGACTAAGGGCAATGGGTAAAAAACAAAAGGCAAAGAATGTGAAATCCCTTGCCTTTAGTCATTACCCTTTAGCCTTTTGTCAATTAATATTCCCAAAGTTGTTGTTCAAAATCAATGATAGATTGTTTGATTTGTTCTGATTCATTGAGAGCTTCAACACCTTTAGCGTAGTCTTTAATGTTACGGTCATACATATTTTCTTCTCTGTAGATGTAACTGTCGAACATACGTTTGATAAACACCTCATCGTAGCTTAACTGAGCAGCCGAGTTATGACGATTGAAGTAAGGTGATTTTGCCAACAATCTACGTGTTGCGTCATTGTAAGGAACCCAGAACAAAGGTTCTGTCACCATATTACCATTACCGTCGTCAGCCAATCTCACTGGGCATATAGCGATGATGCGAACCATCATTTGAGATCTTTGCTTATCGAAGTACCAAATTTCCTTAACACGGCAACGTGTCACATCTTCAGATTTAAGTTGTTCTTCGTAGGCTACATCTTCCAATTCGCCTGTCTCATCGTTTAATCTTTTTGTTGTACCTCTTAATGTGGTATTTTCAACAATTTTATTGTGTGAAATAGGATTTATCAATTCGCCTGTTGATGTTATTTCATCAGCGTAAGCTGTAATTTCACCTGATTTCAAGCCATTCATCAAGACAGTAATTAAATTTTGCCAATTTTGATGAGGGATTATTGGGAAATAGAAACCTTGATTAATCTTTTGGTTGAAATCTATTTCACGCCATATTGTTTTTTTCCACATCACGTCAGCTTCTCTGATAGTAGGGAGAGGCATTGGCTCTTTCACGCCTGTTGCATTTTCAACATAAATTCCATCTACGAAAGATTGGTCGGTGATGTATTGTGCTGAAGCGTCAGACACTGATAATGACAAAATTCCTAATAAACCGATTATTACAAATAATTTTTTCATATTGATTTCACTTAATATTATTTAATTTCAACTACGATAGGTGAATCTAATAATCTTTCTTCTCCGTCGGAGCCTTTAACTCTAATGTTAGTGAAGTTAAGAGTCTGACCGCGTCCTAATGCGTTGATGTAGCTATTTACATCAGAATTAAACTTACTACCATTAGCTGTTCCACGTTTCAAGTTACCGCCTACAACTGTCATAAAATCGTAAGAAACGATGGTGTATTTATAGCCTTCGAAATCGAAGTCTTCCAATGGCACCATTAAGCCACCTGCTGCAAGAAGTTCTTGTTTGCTGAACAAACCACTTGTCTTGCCACCGATTTTAGGTGTTGGAGCAGGAACACGTTTGATACGGAAGTCATAATTTCCGAGAACGATTTTCTTGCCATCGATTGTTGTAGTTGCTGTAATTGTTGTGATGTTTTCCTTACCTGGCATTACTAGATATTCACCAGCTTTAGTACCTTTGTTAATTGTACCGTTTGTTATTTCTACTTGGATATTTTCGTTGGTCATACCAGGTGCTGATATTGATATTGGGTTTTCGAGACCTCTATACATAACATTCATCTTAGTTGGAGACACTGTTGCTGAAGGAGGAGCAACTGTGAAAGATGAGTGGAATGGATAAGGCACTATCTCACCTGTTTCAGGGTCTTTCATTTCGATGATACCAGCAAAGTTCTGTTCACCTTCCTGCTTTGTAGGAATTTTGATTGTAACAACGCCATTTACACTTGATACACTTTGGATAGCATTAGAATTGGCCTTTGAGAAATCGCTTATTCCTTTAGCAAATTTAGCGTCAAATTTTCTTTCTGTATCTGTACCTGCGATATAAATTTGAGCTTCGTAATCTTGACCGCTCAAGACGTAAGTTGTCTTAGGGAATACTTTAGCTTCCAATTTATTGAATTTATAGTCGCTTGCGCCTATAGTCTTGAACAATACTGCCACAGCGTCAAACTCGGCTGTTTGTACTTCAGCTATGATATTATTAATGATAGCGAATGCTGCTGGAGGAATGATATGGTTGAAATGCTGTTCTTCCCAACCAATTTCAACGCCTGAAGCATCATAATATTTCTCGTCTGTTCTCAAGCCGATATGGCTGTCATAATCCATGTTAGTCTGAGCTTCTATGGTATTGATAATATACTGACGATATTCTTCAATTTTAGCTTTAAGTTCTGAAGCCTTACCATAAGTAATCATCATGCTGGTAACAGCATCATGTTTATCTTTTGATTTTAAGTTTTCGAAATTTAATTCGTGATATATACGTCTGTTTTTACTTGGATCAGCTTTTTCTGGATGAAGAATAACTATATCGTCTTTTTTTTCAGGATTGAATGCTTGTTCTTTAGTGATAACATTATTTTCCAATAATAATTGAAGCTTAACTTCTGTTTCAATATAGTTGATTAACTCATCTGTCTTTACACGAATCTCTTGAGCCTTATTCCATAAATGAGCTGTTTTAGCTTTATCCTTCTCATATTGCATCTCAAAAGTCATGTAATAGTCATCCAATTTTCTCTCTATACTTGATATAGATGTTTCGATACCTTTGTTAACATTGTTAAATGAGTCGATAACTTCAACCGACACGTTCAATGCTAACAAGGCAGTCAAAACAAGATACATCATAGAGATCATCTTTTGCCTTGGGGTTTCTTTTGCTCCTGCCATCTTTATACCTTATTGAGTTAATAATTCAGCTTTAAATTATCAGCCTTTAAAATTCATTGCAGAAAGCATACCGCCATAAACCTTGTTAAGGTTTTCCATATTTTTTGACATCGATGCCATTTGAGCATTGATGTTATCTGTTGTTTTTACAGTAACATTAAGTTTTTCAATGTATGTTGACATTGCATTGCACAAATCATCGCTTTTTGTCACGACTTTTGCAGTCTTTTCAAGTTGTTCGTTGATAGTGCCAACTGATTTAGCAGCTTTATCCATAGCGTCAGCATAATTTTTTGTTGCAGCTACAGCATTACTGATATCAGCCATTTGTGAAGCATTTTCACTGAGTTTATTGATGCCAGCGCTTAATTTCTCTAAAGTTTCGCTGCTGATATTAGCACCGCTTAACACATCGAGTTGACTTGCTGATTGTCTTGTTCTGCTTTCAGTGTTTTTATTATTTGGAGTGCTACCTTCTCCATGATACATAGCTCTCAATTCAGGATATACCAAGCTCCAGTCTGGTTCTACGTGAGGTGGTTCAAATGATGATAATATAAAGATTAAAGCTTCAACGCCCAAACCTACAGCCAACATAATATTAGCTACCGGACCTGGCAACCAGTGTGTAAGTTTAAACAACGCACCAATAAGCACAACAGCAGCACCAAAGCCGTAAACGTAACCCATAATAACTTTAAACTTTCTACTTTCCATTTTTATTATTTTTTTAATGTATTATCTATTATTTTTTCTACAGTTTTTTTTTATAAATCAATTATAAACTCTTGAAGCTTTTGAAGGGTCATCGCCTTTGTTACGTCCGAGATATGGTTGGATACAACGGAAACCGATGTAACATTTTGCTGTATCTTGGTATTCGTATGCACGTGTTGACACTTCCAAGTAGTAAGCGATGTCTTTCCATGAACCGCCACGGATAACTTTTCTCTTCATGATTTCTGGGTCATCAGCCTTAGCATTGTAAGTATAGTTAGGATTCATATCCCAAGCATAGTTGTATGACACTGGGTCGAAGGCGCTATTTGTCCATTCAGCCACATTGCCAGCCATATCATATAATCCCCAGTCGTTTGAAGGATAATGAGCCACGATTAATGTTCTCAAACCGCCGTCGGCGATATAGTTACCGCGCAAAGGTTTGAAGTTAGCCAAGAAGCATCCTTGTGAAGTACGTGTGTAAGGTCCGCCCCATGGATATGGGTTAAGTTGGTTGCCGCCACGTGCAGCCCATTCCCATTCAGCTTCTGTTGGGAGACGATATTCTGACAATGTTGTTTCGCCTTTTTGTGAATTGATATATCTATTCAATTTTTCTGTACGCCATACACAGAATGCCTTTGCTTGATTCCAGTTAACACCAACGACAGGATAATTGTCGTAAGCAACATGCCAGAAATATTTTTCTGTCAATGGGTCGTTGAATGAGTATGCATAATCGTGAATCCAAGCCAAGGTATCAGGATAAACGTTTATTTGTTCACTTCTGATGTATGCAGAACGGTCGGTCAAACCTTGTGGACGGTTTGATAAACCTGCATTAAGATAATCGTAAGAAACACCTTCTTTAAATTCTTTTCTTGCAGCAGCTTGGAGGTCAATCCAGAAATATTGATAGAACAAATCTCTTGTATCTATTTCTTTTTTACCAAAGAAACGTTCATGTTCTGGAAGATACATATCTTCCAAAGCGTCTCTAACATCTTGTTCAGGGCTGTTCCATTCTATTTTTGTTTCCCAGTTGAGATATCCTGGATCATATATCTCGCCTGTTTTAGGATTTTCAGTGATGCGGAAGCCTTCAATGCCAGCTTCAGCAAGTCTATATCTTGCTATAGAGTCTCTAACCCAATGAACAAATTCACGATATTCATTGTTTGTGATTTCGGTTTCATCCATGAAGAATGCTGATACTGAAATGGTTCTTGGTTGTACTGTATATCCTGATGTGATATCTTGACCGCCCACTCCCATTGTGTAGCTTCCCATTGGAACAAACACCATTCCGTATGGGTCTGGGTGATAAAACTGTTTCGTTTTCTTTCTAACTCCAACTAATTCTCCTTGATTTGTGTTAGTACATCCTACTAAAGTTAAAACTACTAAACTTAATACCAGTAATCTTTTCATCTTTATTTCTTATTACTAATTTTCACTGCAAATTAAACTGCAAAAATATAAAATTATTATTTATTCTTTTTTTTTATTTGTCTTTTTTTTACAAGTATCTGATACTACGATATATTCTTGGAGATTTTTCCAAATTAATCTTTATCAGATAACTTACGCATACTTCATGTGAGCCCTGCACTGCATTTCCCATTGTATTCACATCGTAGGAATATGATAATTGGATATCCTTAAATTTAAATCCTACCATTGCAGCAATAGATTCTTGATATCTATAGTTTAAGCCGAACCATACTTTTTCATTATATAACAATTTCGCTCCTGCATTAATCTGTGTTGAAGCAAAATCTGTCATCAAACATAATGATGGGAGCAAAACAAAAACAGGGTTATTGAATTGGTATTCATAGCCTGCCATGAAATATAATGTTCTGTCGCCCATAAAACTTGCCGTTGTTCCTGCATTTTCAACAAGCATTTTTCCTTTAGATTGAAAAAGATTTGTGATTGACATACCAATATAAAATGTTTCTGGCACTTGCCAATACAAACCGAAATTAGCATCTAGAAGCATATCGCTTTCTTCTCCTGTTGGGAGTATTGGGTCATTATCTACAGTAGGATGAAACTTACCAAAGTCAACAGTACGATTCAACATATTAAAAGCCATACCTATACCTAAAATGCCTGAGCCTAAATCCAAATGATAAGAATATCCCAAATTCAAATTGATATTATCTTCGTATGCCATCTTATCTTTCATGACCGACAATGTGACACCACCTTGCAACAACTTCACAGGCATATCTCCAGAGAATAACATTGTTTTTGGCGAAACCAACACATTATAAGTATTGTCTTTAAATCCTGTCCATTGATCTCTATAAATACCCATCACATTCAAACCATCACTGAGACCGCCGAAACCCGGATTAACACTAGCATAAGAATTACTGTAATTAGTAAACATAGGTGCTTGTTGCGCCATCATTATACCTGATAACGCTACAATAATTATGGTCAGTATGTATCTTAGCTTTTGCACTATATTATATATTATTGTATTTTAACTTTATTTTTATTCGTTTATTGTTGTTCTTATATCAATGCTTATATTTTTTTCACACCTTATTAATATGTCACTGGAACAGTCTCAGGATATCATTACCATTTGCAAAAATCAATAAGCCTAACAATATGAACAATCCTACCATTTGAGCTATCTCCATAAATTTATCATTTGGTTTTCTTCTTGTTATGATTTCATATAATAAGAAGAGAACATGACCGCCGTCGAGAGCTGGTATAGGCAAGATATTCATGACAGCCAATACGATTGACAAGAATGCTGTCAGTCTCCAGAATGCAATCCAATCGAATGATGATGGGAAGATGCTTCCTATTGAAATAAAACCACCGAGGCTTTCGTAAGCTTTTGTACTTGGGTTGAATATGAGTTTCAGTTGTTTCCAATAATCGCTCAGCTCTTTTCCTGTCTTGCTGAATCCTTCAGGTATTGCTTGCAAGAAAGTATATTCTTGTTTCTTATATTCCAGCATTGGTTCTGCAGAAATACCGAGTTTAGCATCGTTAGAGAGTTGTACATCAAAAGTCAATGTATCATTGCCACGAACGACTGCAACATCTACATTTTGATTGGCATAGTTCGCCATTTCAGTCACAAATTCATTATAATAAGGGACATACTTTTCGTTGATTTTTATAATTCTATCGCCCTTCTGCATACCTGCTTTCTGTGCTATAGAACCAGAAACAACATCATGAATTACGAATGGTATTCTATATGACATCAATGCACCTCTGCTATTAACCATTTTAGCTATAGCATCTTCAGGAAGTTCTACTTTCACTTTTTCTCCATTTCTCTCAACTTCAATATATTCAGAGTCTTCGAGTAGGAGTTGCATTGGAATCTGACTGAAATCCTCAATATATTCACCATTAACGCTCAATATTTTATCTCCGTCTTTAAGGCCTAGTTCTTGGGCAAGTGAACTTGTTCGAATACCATATTTGTTTACTTCTGAAGTTGGGAGATATTGAGAACCTTGAGATATGAGCAATCCTGTGAAAATAACATAAGCTGTAATAACATTCATCACAACGCCGCCCACCATAACGATGAGACGTTGCCATGCTGGTTTGCTTCTAAATTCCCATGGCTGGGCTGGTTGTTTCATTTGTTCAATGTCCATCGACTCATCTATCATACCTGCAATTTTGCAGTAACCACCGAGAGGAACCCAACCGATACCAAATTCTGTTGTTTCCTCATCAGTACGCCAATCGTCTAATGGCAAAGTGCTTAAGTCTATCGATTCGTAGGTGGTTTCTTTTTTATTTGTTATAGGGTCGATGCGTTCATGAGTGATGTATTTTTCAGGTACGTTTTTGCAGAAAAACGCAAAGCGCCATTTGCCATGTACTTTTTTACAGCGGAAAAGAGAAAAGTTGGGATTGAAGAATATATAAAATTTTTCTACTCTTGTTTTAAAAATTCTTGCTGTTATAAAATGACCGAACTCATGCACCACCACCAAAATTGTCAATGCAAGTATGAGTTGTATTATTTTTATCAAAATATCCATCGAATATAATTTTAATCTGCAAAGATAAATAAAAAACTAATTTATTGAGTTACTCTCGAAAGAAATATAATCTTCCGGATTTAAAGGCGTACCATTATACCATATTTCAAAATGGAGATGAGGCCCTGTTGACAAGCTGCCGCTATTTCCGTAAATAGCGATAGGTTCACCGGCGCTCACGAAATCACCGTCATCTTTCAACAGAACAGCATTATGTTTATATACTGAGAAAAGATTACCATTATGTTGAATTCCAATACAATATCCATTTTCAACAGTCCAATCAGAATATATGACTGTTCCATCTGAAGTAGCTTTGATAACCGAATTATTATCAGCAACGATATCTATTCCGAAATGTTTTTCTTCTCTATTGAAATGGCTAGTAACAACACCTGTCATCGGGCTAAAGAAAGCAACCAGTTTATATTCTGCAGGTATGTCGCTTATTATTTCATGTTTAAACAAGTTATTTCTTGTCTCACTTTCATACTCAACACGAAACAAACTATCTTCCTTCGATTTTTTATCTGCTATATTATTAAAGTTGGCATTACTCGAGGCTGTCAAAAGAGAGTTAACGCTATCTGTCTCAAAGTCATCACCCATAATAATTCTTTTGAGATTATTGATATACAAGTCTTTCTGTTTAAACACCAACTCCATAGAATCGGCACGGCGTTCCATTTCATAGACACGTCGGTTGAGACTCACATCAGTATAACCTGGAATATATTCTCGCAAAGGGGTGAAAGCTATGAGATAAGTCACCAGAACTATTAAAAGCACAGAAGAGAAAATAACTATGTTTAAAAAAGCCAACAAGGTGAATTTGAAGTTAGCTTTTTCTTCATAAGTTTCGTTATTATAAACGACCAGATGATATTTTTTTCTCAGTTTGCTTTCTGTTTCTTTATTCTCTTTAGCCATATATCATTGTTAATTTGACAGATTAAATTTTTCAGGATGTTTAGCTGTTATTCCTTTATAGAAACTTTCAATAAATTTCCAATCCTCTTCATAATTACCTGTAGGATAAAACATAGGGCCGAATCCAAGTTCTTTCTTCTTGAAATCCAAGAATCCTAATACGACAGGTACATTTGCCTTTTCAGCAATATAATAGAATCCTTTTTTCCATTTATGTACCAGTTTCCTTGTTCCTTCAGGGGCAATAACAATGTTAAGTGTATCATATTTGCTAAACATAGAAGAAACTTGTAGCACCAAATTATTGCTTCTGCTTCTGTCAACAGGAAGTCCACCCATTTTCTCCAGCAATGTCTTCAAAATAGGAATATCGAAAAACTCTTTCTTAATGAGGAATTTGACATCCATATCAATGGAACAATAAGCCAATCTTCCTAAAATAAAGTCAGCAATACTTGTATGAGGAGCGACAGCGATGACACATTTCTTCACCGGCACTGTTCCAACTATTTTCCATCCTAATACTTTCAAGGTTTTTTCACCAACCCATCTCCATATTCCCATAATCAAACATTTATATCCAACTTAAGCGATTCTTTTATGTCGAAAAGATTCGGATTGTCGTTTACCATCTTTTCAAACTTTTGTTTATCAGTATATAATACGACTTCTCTTGGTCGTTCCAGGAGTTCTTCTTTAAGTACGAACTGATTGTTATGCAATGCCTTCTTGAGGAATTCGTGAAGTGCCTGCATATTGTTAACGTCTTTAACAACAAGAATATTATCTATCTTAAAACGGATTTCAGTTTTTCCGTTCATTATAGGCTCGCTGTTTTTTATTCCGGCCACAAACACTGGCGACACATTCTGGTAAGAAGCGATGAAATTATTCCAGGCATTATTGAGCTGTTCTTGAGAGAAATCATCGTTCCAAACTTCTTCTACAACTTCCTGTTTTTTGGGTTCATCGGCTGTTATTGAAATGGTGGCAGCCCTATTTAATCTTGTTACTCTAATCGGCTGACCTTGACTCTGACTTTGAGGCTGAGGTTGAACCTGAGGTTGTGGCTGAGCTTGAGGTTGTAGCTGAACCTGAGGTTGTGGCTGAGCTTGAGGTTGTGGCTGAGCTTGAGGTTGTGGGTATGGTTGTGGCAGAACTTGAGCTTGAACTTGGGGTTGAGGCTGAACAGGTCGTTGCGGCTGAGTCTGTTGCGACGCTTGTTGTGTTGGTCTAACTATTTGCTGAGGTTGCGCAGCATTTTGTTGACTCTCAACAAAGCACATTTTCATCAAGCAGATTTCCAGATGTAAACGTTTATTGCTGCTGTTTCTAAAATTGAGATCGCATTGGTTAGCAAGGTCTAGAGATTTCAACACAAAATATTGAGAGCATTTTTGTGCTTGTTCAAAATATCTCATTTTCAACTGACGGCTCACCTCCATCATATCAACAAGTCGAGCGTCTCTTCCAAGAAGGATATTTCTGAGATGTGTAGATAACCCTTGAATAAAATGCTGAATATCAAAACCTTTTTCCACCACATCGTTAAGCAACAATAAGATAGAATTAGTATCCTTTGCCAAGATATAATCTACCATCCTGAAATAATACTCATAATCAAGGACATTAAGATTATCGATTACATCTTTGTAAGTTATATTATTACCGGAAAAACTTACCATCTGGTCGAAGATTGAAAGAGCATCACGTAATGCTCCATCAGCTTTCTGTGCTATAATATTCAATGCTTCTTCTTCGGCAACAATATTTTCCTTTATTGCAATATTCTGCAGATGTTTACAAATATCATCTACTGTGATTCTCTTGAAATCAAATATTTGACAACGTGATAATATTGTCGGGATAATCTTGTGTTTTTCTGTTGTTGCCAATATGAATTTTGCATACGCAGGCGGTTCTTCCAATGTTTTCAAGAAAGCATTAAAAGCAGCTTGCGAAAGCATGTGGACCTCGTCGATGATATACACTTTATATCTTCCAACTTGAGGAGGTATTCTCACTTGATCCACAAGATTGCGGATGTCATCAACGGAATTGTTTGAGGCTGCATCCAACTCATAAATATTGAATGAGTTTGAATTGTTGAAACTTCTGCATGATTCGCATTCATCACAGGCTTCCATTTCTTCTGTAGGATTCATACAGTTGATGGTTTTAGCCATGATTCTTGCACATGTCGTTTTGCCAACACCTCTTGGTCCACAGAACAAGAATGCTTGAGCTAAAGTATTGGTTCTTATTGCATTTTGCAATGTTGAAGTTATGGCTTTCTGCCCAACGACACTGTCGAATGTTACAGGTCTGTATTTCCTCGCTGATACAACAAAATTATCCATGATGCCATTTTTTAATTCAAGCCGTAAAATTACAAGTTTTCTTCGAGAGTTTTATACTTTTTTTTGTAAAAAAAACACATTTATAACGTCTAATTATTTATTTTTGCATATTCGGATTATGTCATTGAAATAAATGGCAAAAAATAGAGTTATATTCATTGATTAGTTTAAAAAATATCAGAAAGTGTTGAATATCAGAAGAAACAAATTTAGAAATATTTTAATCGGAATATTGACAGTCTTAGTGTTAGCATCTTGTTCTACAAAGAAAAACAAATGGAACAGAAGAGTATATCACAACTTGACAAGTCATTACAATGTCTGGTGGAATGGTAATCAAAGTGTAAAAGAAGGCGAGAAAAATTTAAAAGAAGCCGTAAAAGACGATTACACCATCATTTTGCCTGTATTTAACTATGGCACAAAAGAAAATGCTTTATCGCTCAACTCTAACATGGACAGAGCGATAGAAAAAGCTTCTATATGTATTCAACGCCACTCAATGCGTTTCGGAGGCAAGGAATATGTAAAATGGATTGATGATGCTTATCTCATCATGGCTCAAGCCAACTTTTACAAGCAAGAATACATTCCTGCTCGCCGCACTTTTGAGTATATAGCCAACTCATACAAATACAATGACATAACACATACTGCAAATTTATGGCTAGCAAAGACATACATTGAAACAGAGCAATTTGCAAAAGCAGAGGCATTACTTCAGGCATTGATAGTAACTACATCACAAACAGAAAACATGCCTAAATATGTGAGAAACAATCTTGATTTAGTGCTTGCTGATTTCTATATCAAACAGAAACAATACGACAATGCTGTCAAATATTTAAAAAGCGCATTATTGAAGAACCTCGACAGAGATACTCGCGTTAGAGCCATGTTCATCTTAGGTCAAATATATGAATATCAAAACGACAATAAAAGAGCATCAGAACAATTTGAGGCAGTCATCAAGAAACATCCTAATTATGAGATGACATTTGAGGCACAGATGAACTTGGCAAAATGCCATGATTCTGGCGACACTGCCTCAATAATGAAAATGTTCTGGAAAATGCTTGACGACACAAAAAACACTGAATATAAAGACAGAATATACTATGCCATGTCGGACGTAGCTATAAGAGAAAGGAACGAACCTCTTGGCATTAAATATCTTAGAAATTCCGTTGCAGCAAGCAAGACCAATAATAAACAAAAAGTAAAATCTTCATTGAAAGCTGCCACAATGTTATTCGACAACAGAGATTACGTTCTTTCTCAAGCATATTACGACACAGTTGTAATGACAATGGACAGAACATATCCTGAATATGACAGCCTTTTAAATTTATCAGTCATTCTCACCGATTTAGTCGAAAACCTTACAGTTTATCAGTTACAAGACAGTCTGTTACGTCTTGCCGATATGGATTCTGTATCAAGAAACAAAATCATCGCTCAAGTCATTGAAGAATACAAGGCCGAACAAGAACGTATTCAGAAGGAGAAGGAGTTGCAAGAACAGCTCGCTCTTCTTGACGGAGGTGATAAAATAGCGACACCAGACATGTCGAGCAGCACTATGCCAGGTTCATCTCCAAGTTGGTATTTCTACAACCAGACTTCGCTCACTCGCGGAGCTACAGAATTTAGAAACAAATGGGGCAACAGACAGCTGGAAGACTTCTGGTTCATCAAGAACAAACAAAGCATGATGTCGGAAGAAGAAGCGCAACAACAAGAACTTCTCGAATATTTCACTAAAGAAGAATTAGCTAATTTATCGGAAGAAGAAATAGAGAAGCTTTTGGAAGAACGTAAAGAAGGAACACCAGCCGACACTGCAAGATACCAACCTACCGACATTGGATATTATTTGCAACAACTTCCATTCTCATCAAAACAGAAAGAAGAAGCTAACGAAATGATACTTCAGGCCTTGAATAACATAGGCTATATCTATTACGACAACCTTGAAGACTACAACAATTCTATTGATGCATATACTGAACTTAACGAACGTTATCCAGAAAACGAACACGAATTAAGTTCATGGTATTATCTTTACAAGATGTATAACGAAAGAAAAGACACAGAAAAGGCCGAATATTATAAAAACTTGATTCTCAACAAATATCCAGATTCAAATCAAGCGAAAATAATTATCGACCCTGAATATTTCATCAAGGAACAAGAAAAAGGAATGGAGTCATCCAACCTTTATTCCAAGACTTTTGAAGCATACAAGAAAGGTCAATTCCAACGCGTAAGAATGAATGTTGAGAAAGCTCGCGAGTTATGTCCTGACGACACTTTGTTAATGCCTCGTTTTGAATTCCTCGACGCTATTTCTATCGGTCAGTTAGAAGTCGTCGACTCTATGGCGTATGCGCTATATCGTCTTGTACAGAATTATCCAGAGAGCAGCATCAAGCCTCATGCTATGGAAGTTCTATTGAAAGCCAACGAGATGTATAACTTAGGACTCCCTGTTGAAAGTGCACGTCAAAAAGAAAAAGAACCTGAAAAGGAATATCCTTATAACTATAACCCTAACGAAGAATATTATGTTATGATTATTTGCAACACCAAAAGTGTGAGAGTAAATCCTTTGAAGGTTCGTCTCAGCGACTTCAACAAGGAAAGCTTCAGAATGTTGCAACTTGAAGTCAAGAATGTATTGCTCAACAAGCAAGAATCAATCATAACAATTGAAGAATTTGAGAACAAAGCTAAAGCTGAAGACTATAAGACTGCGATGTTCTTGACCGACTATCTTTTCGGTGGCATTAACGAAGAACAATATAAGGTCTTGTTAATTTCAAAAACAAACTATCCAATATTCTTTAACAATAAGAATGTTGATGAATATATAGAATTCTGGAACACAAAAGTGAAATAAAATGTTAAAAAACAATAGTATGAGTAATAACGAAAGTCCTGCAAGAAACATTATAGGCAACGGCACTATAATAAAAGGTGAAATAGAATCAAACGGCGACATCCGTATTGATGGAAAAGTTATAGGAACCTTAAAATCGAACGGCAAGATTGTTTTAGGACAAAATGGCAACATAGAAGGTGATATCTATTGCAAACAAGCAGATTTGTCAGGCCGTGTAACAGGTAAGATTTTCGTAGATGAACTTACATCATTAAAATCCACATCACGTGTTGAAGGCGAACTAAGCACAAAACAATTGTACATCGAGATAGGCGCTATCTTTACAGGCAAATGCGAGATGGGCAAGATTGATGCTCCTAAAATAGAAAACAAGAAATAATAAAACCAAAAACATAAGATTGTCGTTAAGACATTAATGTTGAAGGAAAAACAATATTAAGAATGAATAACGAGATTATCGGATATGAAAGGATTGACAAGTTTAATCCTGAAAAATTAGAAAAATTACAAGAGCATTACGCAGCAATATTGGAGTTGCTTGGTGAAGATGTCACACGCGAAGGTTTGGAAAAGACACCATTACGTGTTGCAAAGTCGATGCAGTTTCTCACACAAGGATATAGTATGGATCCTAAAGAGATTCTTCTTTCAGCCAGGTTCAAGGAAGACTATCGTCAGATGGTTGTGGTAAAAGATATTGAGTTATTCTCACTTTGCGAGCATCACATGATTCCATTCATCGGCAAAGCTCATGTCGCTTATATTCCAAACGGTTATATCACAGGGCTGAGCAAAATAGCACGCGTAGTGGAAGCATATTCAAGAAGATTACAAGTTCAAGAACGTTTGACCACACAGATTAAAGAAGCCATCAACGATGCGTTACACCCACTTGGTGTGGCAGTAGTTATAGAGGCACGCCATTTGTGTATGAGCATGCGAGGAGTTCAGAAACAAAGTACAGTCACAACAACATCTGATTTCACTGGTGCTTTTGAACGCAGTGAGACACGTGCCGAGTTCCTACAACTCATAGGTTCAAATTTACATTAAATAACTAATAACAAATCACAATTATGATGAATCAATTAAATGGAAACTACAATCCAGGAAGAACAATGTCGCAAGACATGTCTAGATCTTTTGTATCTACAGTATTCTTATGGATGTTTGCAGCCCTAGGAATAACAGCAGCAGCAGCATACTTATTCGGAACAAACGAAGCTTTAATCAGCACATTAATAAACATCACCCCTGAAGGTTCAGCCAAGATTAGCGCATTTGGCTGGATAGTGACATTCGCTCCTCTTATTATCGTCATCACCATGTCAGCAAGAATGCACAAAATGTCAGTTCAAAATGCAGTGCTTTGGTATGTAATATATTCTATTTTAATGGGTATCAGCTTAAGTTTCATCTTCATGGCATATACAACAGCGTCTATTTTCAAAACATTCATCATTTCTGCAGGAATGTTTGGTACAATGGCTGTTGTTGGTTATACAACAAAAACAGACTTAACAAAATTCGGCTCATTCTTATTTATGGCATTGATAGGCATCATCATCGCCACATTAGTCAACTTCTTTATGCATAGCGCAAGATTAGACTATATCATCAGTATATTAGGTGTTCTTATTTTCACAGGTCTCACAGCATTTGACGTACAGAAAATAAAACAAATTGGCGATTCAGGTATCAATGACGGCGATATTATGGCAAAAATAACAATCCAAGCAGCATTGACATTATATCTCGACTTCTTGAATTTATTCTTATATCTTCTCAGATTCTTTGGCAATTCAAGAGATTAAAAAAAACATAAACTATAACTATAAACTATAAACTTTAAATGAAAGCATACGTATTTCCGGGTCAGGGTGCCCAGTTTGTTGGAATGGGAAAAGATTTATACGACAAATTCCCTAAGGCTAAAGATATGTTCAAGAAAGCTAACGACATCCTCGGATTTTCTATCACTGACATAATGTTCGAAGGCACTGCCGAAGACTTAAAACAGACAAAAGTCACACAACCTGCAATATTCCTTCATTCAGTCATTTTAGCTAAAATGCTGGGCGATACATTCAAGCCTGATATGGTAGCAGGACACTCATTAGGAGAATTTTCAGCATTGGTCGCCAATGGAACTCTTCAATTTGAAGACGGTTTACGTCTTGTTGCAGCACGCGCTAATGCAATGCAAGCAGCATGCGAAGAAAATCCAGGAACAATGGCAGCTGTTTTAGGTCTAGAAGACGAAAAGATAGAATCAATATGCAACTCTATTAAAGACGAAGTTGTTATAGCTGCTAACTATAACTGTAAAGGACAAGTTGTTGTCTCAGGCAGTCTCAAAGGCGTAGAAATGGCATGTGAACTTCTCAAAGAAGCAGGTGCAAAACGCGCTCTACCTCTCCAAGTAGGCGGCGCATTCCACAGCCCTCTTATGGAACCAGCACGCGTAAAACTTGCTGAAGCAATTCAAAACACCAAATTCAACAACGGCATCTGCCCTATATATCAAAACGTAACAGGTCAAGCTGTAAACTCTCCAGATATCATCAAGGCAAACCTTATCTCTCAGCTCACATCACCAGTACGCTGGACACAGACAATGGGCAATATGGTTGCCAACGGACTTACTGAAGTCGTTGAAGTTGGACCAGGAACAGTTTTACAAGGCTTATTCAAAAAAGCCGGCGTTGAATTGAAGGTTTCAAGCGCAGAGATATAACAAACAAAAAAAAGAGGTCAATCGATCTCTTTTTTTTATTCCATTTATTTTCTTCCTTTAAACTCGAAGCCTAATTCTTCAACAGTTTTCTTTACTATTTCATCGTTAGGTTTTCCTGTCACGACAGCCTCTTTCTTTCCTAAGATAACTTCTACATCTTCAACATTGTCTAAAGCTTTTATTGCTTTTTCAACTGAGTTTTTGCAATGATTGCACGACATTCCGTCTATACGATAAACGACCTGATTTTCGTTGACGGTTTCTTCTTTCTTGAAAAATTTTAACATAAATGCATTTATTAAAAGTAACACTAAAAATATTCCTGATACTATCTCAAACCATGAAGCGCTAACACCAGCATGCGATGCGCAATGTCCCGACGTTTCGCATAATGACGTTATTGCAAACCATTCTCTCGGCAAGAAATTATCCACAAACAAACCGCAAATCATTGAGCCCAAAATAATGGAACCCAGATAGAAAAGAAGCTGTTTCTTTCCTAATGATTTTCCTACTACCAATAAAGAAGCTACACTAACACCAGGACCTGCTATCAATAAAACCAAAGCCGCTCCTGGCGACAAGCCCTTAAGCATCAGGGCTGCTGCAATAGGAATGCTGCCCGTTGAACAGACATACATTGGAATAGCTATCAATAATACTATCAACATCGTTACTATTGATGGAAGATTTAAATCAGTGAAGAAAGAATCTGGAACCAATATAGTTATTAGAGTTCCTATCATCAATCCTATGACAAGCCATTTGCCGATATTCTGTACCAAATCGATGAAGCTATATTTCAAGAACATGACAAATCTGTTTCTTGTATTCTCCTTTGTCTCGCAAGAACAATTCTGGCGTACTACAATCTCATCTTTTGAGAACCATGTCGTGACGGCACCGCCCGCTATTGAAGTAAGCAATGCTGCCAAAGGACGCACTATAGCGAAAGGAAGACCCATCATAGAGTATGTAGCGATGATAGAATCGACGCCTATCTGAGGAGTTGAAATCATGAAGGAAACAGTAGCTCCTCGTGAAGCTCCGTCTTTTCTCAAAGATATTGCTGTCGGAATAACACCGCAGGAACACAAAGGAAGAGGCACACCTATCAAGGCAGCCAACAATACCGACTTGAAATTTTCCTTTGCCAGATGTCGCTCAAAGAAATTGGCAGGCACAAAGACATGCAGAACACCAGCCATCATAAAACCTAACAAAAGATATGGCGCCATCTGACATAACATATTGATGAAAGTCAACAGAGCATTTCCTAATTCATAATTCATAATACACAATTCATAATTACATAAACAAGAGACATATCAACGATAAATTGTTCAATTGATATGCCTCTACAAAGATATTATTTTTTTATTTTACATTGTGAGCTTTTGATGCAGCAACTGCAATCGCTACACGATTTATTGTCGTTGCTACTTCTCAATTTTTTAACGACAGAGTAAATCGTATAAGCCACAGCAACACCTATTATTATGTATGCGATTATCGTTTGAATCATTTTATTACGTTTATGAAATTACATGTTTCTTAGTTTTTAAAATAGTGAACCAATCTGATATACCAAGAATGAAACAATCCAAGCCAGTCCTGTGTTGTAGAACAGAGTAAATAAAACTGCTTTCCATCCGGCTTCGCGTCTCACTGCTGCTATTGTTGCAAAACATGGTGTTGAGAGCAAAACAAACAACATAAATCCGAATGCAACAAGAGGTGTAAACAACAACTCACCTTTTCTTGGGCCGTCGGTCCATACCTGAGTTCTGACTTTATTAACGAGTTTTCCTTCTTCCTCTTCAGATGTTTGGAAAAGCACTGCGAGTGTTGACACAACAACTTCTTTAGCTGCGATACCTGTAGTAAGGCTGACGCCCATTCTCCAGTCGAAGCCACAAGGACGAACGAGAGGCTCTATGGCATGACCGAAGCGTCCTATATAAGAGTTTTCGTTCAACACAGCACCTTGTTCATATTGCAGCTGTTCGATGATAGCAGCTTTTTCTTCTGCATCGATACTGTCGTTTGCCTCAACAAGCTCAATCTCTTGTGCAATCATCTCAGCTTTTTCGCATGTCCTTGGGAAATATTCTAAAGCCCAGATGATAATAGATGCAACGAGGATTACAGTAGCCATCTTCTGTAAATACTGAACACTCTTGTCCCACATGTGAATTAAAGTATTACGTGTAGTAGGAATACGATATGGAGGAAGTTCCATCACAAATTGTTCCGACAATCCTTTGAATGATGTCCTATTCAACAATAATGCTGTCAATATTGCAAAGAGTATTCCTATAGCATAAACGCTCATCAGAATCAAGCCTTGATGTCTTTCAAAGAACGCTGCTACAAAAAGAAGATATACAGGAAGGCGAGCAGAACACGACATAAATGGTGTCACTAAAATTGTGAGCATTCTGTCTTTTCTGTTTTCCAAAGTACGTGTCGCCATAATTGCAGGCACAGAACATCCGAATCCGATGATAAAAGGAATGAACGACTTGCCATGAAGTCCTATCTTATGCATCAGTCTGTCGATGATAAAAGCAGCGCGTGCCATATATCCAGTATCTTCTAATATGGATATGAAGAAGAATAATATCAAGATGTTTGGCAAGAACACCAAAACGCCACCTACTCCAGCTATAATACCGTCAACGATAAGGTCTTTTAAAACGCCATCGTTCATCATTGAGCCAATCAACTCACCGAACCACGATACGCCAGCCTCAATCCATTCTTGAGGATAAGCGCCAAGTGTGAAAGTAGCTTGGAACATAAGCCATACGAAGAATATCAATATTGGGAAACCTAACCATTTATTAGTCAATACTTCGTCGGCTTTATAAGCATGATTTTTAATTTTCTTTGAACCTTTTTTATATGTCTCATTTAATGCTCCTCTGATGAAAGCATAACGAGCATTGGTAATTAATGTAGAAGCATCTTCATCATAGGCTTTTTCCAGATTATGAGCTTTCTCCTCAGCCTCTGCTATAATATCATTGCCATTAGGAAGAATTCTGATTTCTTCAATGGTTGACTTCGATTTCTCCAATGCATTGATAGCTATATATCGAGCCGGATAAACATTGATGATGTCTTTGTTAAGTTCTATCTTTTTCTTAATCGGAATGATAGCATCTTCTATATCACGACCATAGTTGATATGTATATGTTTGTTGAGGTTTTTCTTTTCCTCATATACGTCAACTATTGTTTCAAGCACGTCAGTTATACCTACACCTTTCACTGCTGTAGTCGGCACTATAGGAAAGCCTAGCATCTTGCCAAGAGACTTATAATCGAAGACATCACCTTTAGCTGTCATCTCATCATACATATTAAGAGCCATGACGAGACGCACGTTCATATCAATGAGTTGAGTAGTAAGGAATAGATTTCGTTCCAGGTTAGAAGCATCAACGATGTTAAGCACTATGTCGGGATTATTTTTTGTTAGATATTCTCTAACATAACGTTCCTCAGGAGAATATTCCGTTATTGAATATGTACCAGGCAAATCAACAAGATTGATGGTATAACCTTTATGATAAAACGTTCCAATTTTAAAATCTACTGTTACACCTCCATAGTTACCGACTTTTTCATGCAGACCTGTAGCATGATTGAAGAATGATGTCTTTCCAGCATTAGGATTACCGACGAGAGCTACAGTGATATTATTGGTCTTTTCTTTAATGACATTGGATATAACGTCTTCACTTACAGTGCCGTTATAATCGGAGGAATTCTTATCAACATCATCGATAGGAACCACTTCTATCTTATTAGCTTCACTTCTTCTGAGAGAAATATGCGCCTGCATTACCTGATATTCAACTGGATCCATAAGAGGAGCATTCTTGATGACTGTGACAATCTCACCTTTCACAAAACCCAATTCCATAAGACGATGACGCAATCCGCCATGACCATTGACTTTAACGATTACACACTTTGTGCCTGTCGCCATGTCTGCTAATGTTGTGTAACTTATATTGTTGTTATTTTCCATAGTGTCTTTTTAATAACGATAGCAAAAATATACATTATATATATAAGGATGAGTATTATTTTCAGGAAAACTAAAAATTTTACAATCCTATCGCAAATCTCAACATTCCAACCAAAGCATTATCAACTTGAAAATCCATTCCTGCTGGATTTACTATATATTGAACATCCGGTTTTATCACGAAGTTGTCTGTCACTTGATATTGATAGAAAAGTTCTATGGCAGTCTCCGCTTTCTTATCTGTTAAAAACACTGATGTGAATGCCAATCCCATCATATCATTACATTCCTTTGAGAAGACTCCTTCGAAATTAAGACCTGCAGCAAGATGGAAATAGTTGTCACATTTTATATCTCCATTAGCATAACTGACTTGAGCGAAAGGTTTAAGACTACGTGTTCCGTTGTTCCACACTTCTTGTTCAGCATTAGCATAAACTCCATATTTTTTCTCTGCTGTATGATAGAAAGCTCCAAATTCGTATGTTCCGTTATCTCTGACATATTGACCTTCACCAATAAATAAGGCGCCTTCTTCTTTACTAAGCCCCCAATTCAAATTATAAAGATTGTCATCCTCGAAAGAAGGAATTTCGCCATCATAAACAGCGACTTGAGCATGCCAGTTATCGTTTATATCATAATGAATCTCGGCGCCTAGACCTGTGAGAGGGAAGATAGCGACGCTCATATTTGAAGAAAGAGCAGGATGAATTCCGAAAGAACTGTTGACATATTCACCGGCAGCATCGATAGATGCGAAGTTCTCGTTCATATCCTGAAGACCGATTTTAAAGCTGAATCTGCCTAATGACTGCTGTAAATAAAAATGCTCCATAAAAGCATAGTTGCCAGCTTCTATATTGTTTGCAACTTGATAGTCGCCTATAAACATTTCTGTTGGGACGATGCCGTGGGTTGTTCCGCCACCTATATATAAAGAAGCGCCTTGCCATAAAGTGGCGTCCATTCCTATTTTAGCGTAGCCCAGATAACCTCCGCCATTTTTTAAACCACCGATGTTATACAAGAAGTCGCCTGTATATTCAGCGTTGAAATTCAATGATTTCTCTTGCGCATTAACATTATTGATTCCTAAAATGATTAAAATAATGAGTGATAGTAATGATGTTTTTTTCATAAATATAATTATTAAAATTTATGATGCAAAAATATCATTTGTTAAAAAGATACTAATTCCCATCATTTAGTGAAAAATGTTAGAATTGATAACTATAAATGACTAAAGGCTAAAGACTAAAGACTAAAGACTAAAGGCTAAGGAGGGTAAAAGACCGTTAGTCATTCGCCATTTGTCATCAGTCTTTATTTTGCCACAACGATTCCTAACTCCTTATTAATTCTAATTCTAAGGTCGTCTAGTTTCTTTTTCTTATGAAGAAGTATCATCTGATCATCGATGTTTGCTGTCTCCATAAGCTGTTTTGTCACTTCGTTACGTTTTTCGTCAATAACCATATCCTTGAATCTCAACAATGTTGTTGACACCATTTTCGACAACACGTCCTCCTCTGTCTTAACTTTGATATCATGTTTGCCCCAGTTATCTAGTTTGTATGGAGAAGAAAGTAGGCTTGCTGCCATTTCTGCTATCTGCAGATTCTCATTAGATGTAAAATATTGCTCATTAGGCAACTGTCCCTCATCGAGTGCTCTATCGAATATATCAAAAACGAGTCTATGTACTTCATTCTTGAAAAGAAGATCATCATTTTTTAGGTCATCGATAATGAACGAAGCTACGCTGATTTTAAATACCGCAGGATTATTATTCTCATCAAAGCCATCGATATCAATTTCCTTATCACCATACATCAGCAGCAGTTTCACCAATTCCTGTTCCTGATAAAATCCAATAGGCACAACATCAACTGGTGAAGTCTGTTGTTCTATTTTAACATTATCTACTACTATATCCGGAATCTCTTGTGATGGATTATTCTTTTTAATCTTAGAACGAAGTATTTTATTAAGTTCGTTCATCAGCGATTGTTCTGGCATCTCCATCAATCTGCTGCACTCTTTAATATAAGAAGCACGATAGATAGCGTCAGGAATCACAGCAATGGAACCTACTATATCTTTCAGCACCTCTGCTCTTCTTATTGGGTCGTTCTGTGCGTCTTTAAGAAGCAACTGCGTCTTGAAACTTATGAAGTCTTTTGCGTTATTTGCTATATATTCACGAACTACTTCTATAGGATTATGTTGAACGAATGAGTCTGGGTCTTCATCAGGAGGCAGAACGACGATACGAACATTCATTCCTTCCTCGAGAATCATATCAGTTCCGCGTAATGCAGCATGTAGTCCAGCACTATCTCCATCATATAAAACAGTAATATTCTTGGTATAACGGCTGATAAGACGTATCTGTTCTGTGGTCAACGATGTTCCAGAACTTGCCACTGTATTTTCAATACCAGCTTGATGCATACTCAACACATCGGCATATCCTTCCACGAGGATACAATTATCCAGACGGCTTATCTCGTTTTTGGCAAAATAGATACCATAGAGCGTCTGGCTTTTGTTATATATTTCCGACTCTGGTGAGTTAAGATATTTTGCTTTGGTCTTGTCGCCGCTGAGGATACGAGCGCCGAATCCTATTACTTTACCTGTGAGATTATGTATTGGGAAGATAACACGACCTTGATACTTATCGTAGGTTCTTTCTTCATTACCTGAAGCAAGGCCTATTTTCAGAAGCAGCTCTTTAGAGTAACCATTTTTGAGAGCATATTGAACGAATGCATCTCTTTGGTTAAGACAATAACCTAATTGGAACTTCTCGATAATGGCATCACGGAAACCACGTTCTCTGAAATACGACATACCAACGGCGAGGCCTTCCTCGTCGTTTTTCATCGTTGATGAGAAATACTGCTGTGCAAAACTATTGACGTTAAACATTCTTTCACGTTCGTTCTGCGCCACCATCTCTTCAGGAGTCTGCTCCTTCTCCTCTATTATGATGCCATATTTCTGAGCGAGAAAACGTAAAGCCTCAGGATAAGAATAATGTTCGTGCTCCATAATGAAGCGCACTGAGTCGCCGGCTTTGCCACATCCGAAACACTTGAAGATACCCTTTGCCGGCGACACAATAAACGACGGAGTCTTCTCTTTATGAAATGGACACACTCCAATAAGGTTAGCTCCTCTTCTCTTAAGACTGACAAAGTCGCCGACCACCTCTTCTATACGAACAGTGTCGAGAATACTCATTATGGTATCTTTTGGTATCATCTAAATCTATTATTAAAAACAATAAACTGAACGAATGCTGAATCTAAAATAAATGTTCTGCCTCTTATATTACAGATTATATCTATAAAATTCTACATTTAAACAAACATTTACAGAAGTTACCTATATCTAATCAAGTTTAATTACTAAGACTAGCAAAAATAATATTTTTTGCTGTTGCTTTTCACGTAGTTTATAAATATAATTACCTTTTTTAGACAAATAAAAAACCCCTTCACTTGAATATAAATCCAAGTGAAAACTTTATATTAAAATCCTTGTTTACTAAAAAAATACCACTTTTCGCTCAAGGACGAGGCACGATACCTCAATACAAAATTATTAGGGGTTTTACCAATGCAAAAATACAATTACTATTTTTATAATCAAATAAAAAAAAATAAAATATTTATAATTATCTTATATTTTTACATAACTATCTGTTTATCACAATATTTTCAACAGGCTTTAATAAATTTTTTGATATTTTCAACAACAATACCGAGTCTTATTTCAAAAGCTTCTTCTGTTGCAAATCCTATATGAGGCATAAGCATTGTGTTATGCAAGTTCAACAATGGGTTGTTTTTATCGAGAGGTGGTTCAGTATCAAACACATCAAGAGCAGCGCCTGAAATTCTACCGTTTCTCAGCGCCTCCGATATGTCATTAGTATTTATTATAGGACCTCTCGCCGCATTAATGATAATAGCAGAAGGTTTCATCATATCTATTTCTTTTGCTGTAATGAAATTACGCGTTTCATCATTAAGAGCAATATGCAATGTTATTATATCAGACTCTTTTAACAAAGTCTCCTTATCTACTAAAGTAACACCTTCTACATCTTTAGGCGTTCTGTTCCAAGCTATCACATTACAGCCAAATGCTTGTGCTAATTTAGCAGTTCTTTGACCTATCGCTCCAAGTCCAATAACACCAAGCGTTTTATTTGAAATTTCTCTTCCTGGCGCCAATGACGGGCCTTCACAACTTCTAGTAATCTTATCATTTTCTATCACATGACGATATAGACCTATCATCATACATATTGCCTCTTCCGCAACAGCCTCTGTTGAATAACCTGCCGCATTATTTACAACAATACCTCTTTTCTCACACTCTTTTAAATCTATGTGATCCAGGCCTGTAAACGCAATAGACAGCATTTTCAAATTAGGACAGGCTTCAAAGAAATCTTTTCGCAAAGGCATATTACTTTCAACAACAATATCAGCATCTGCTGCCCTTTCTATATTTCTCTCTGGACATCTATCCGGATAAATAATAATTTCATGTCCTAATGAACGTAAAGTTTTACATTCATTTTCAATTCTTTCAACAGAAAGTCCTAAAGATTCTAAAAATACTATCTTCATCGCATCTTATTTTTTAATGTCAGCACAAATATAAATTAAATAAGTCAAAGAACCATTAATAATTGATTTTATATTTTCAGAGTACGTCATGATTCTGTTTGTTCATCATTGCTTGAGCGGTCAATCATTACAAATTCATTCATTGTTATTTCTGTAAAATAATTTTTCTTTCCATCTTTCTCATAAATTCTCGTTCGCAACCTACCTTCAAGTGCTATGCGTTTCCCCTTTTTTATCAATTTTTCAGCCTGCTCTGCAATTTTACCCCACGCAACTATATTATGCCATGAAGTTGTAGGTTCCAATTCATGATTTTCATTATAAGAATAATCTTTGGTTGCCAAGCTGAATCTAACAATTTTACGATTTCCAAGCATTCTAACCTCCGGATCTGAACCGGGACGTCCAATAAGTTGAACTGAATTTTCTAAAGTTCCCATATCTATTACATTTTGATTTTTAACAATGCAAAAATATGGTCAGCATAAAAAATAGCCGTATGAAAAACGGATAATTTTTTGATAAAAATACAATTGTCTG
Organism: Bacteroidales bacterium; assembly: GCA_045639025.1. Lineage (GTDB taxonomy): Bacteria > Bacteroidota > Bacteroidia > Bacteroidales > F082 > Limimorpha. The sequence continues at coordinate 101,522 of JAZUCH010000039.1, read as the reverse complement.
ACAATTAGATAAATATAAATATTCAAATTAACTATATGACAAATTCTAAATCTAATATAAAATTAACAATTAGATTTTTTTGTATGATTTACAATAATTTATGCTATAAAAAATCGGATTATTAAAAATTAACATTTTAAAATATGATAATCAACAACATACACTCTACAACTTGTAGTCTTGTGGTCTTGTAGTCTTGTAGTCTTAAAAAAAAGAGACAGAAATAAAATAGTTGCCGATTTTATGTGTATCTATATTAATATTAGGTATGTTCAAGATGTTTTTTATTTCTTTCGTTATTCCTGTTCCGAGCATTTTAAAAACTGCTTCTTTCATTGTCCATAATCTATAGAAATCTTCCGCCTGATTTTCAGAGTTCTGCAATTCGGCATACTCATTTTCATTACATATATAATCAGCGAGACTTTCTTTATAAGACGCTACTTCTTCAATATCAACACCTATTTCTTTTTTTGACAAGACGCAACAAACAGCAGTTTTGCAATGACTTATATTAAAATACCAATCGGGATAATTTTTCAGGAATGGTTTTCCATGTTCATTATATGAAAATTCTGGAAGTTCATTGAATATACCTTCCTTCTGCAATGCCTTAATCAATAAAAGATATGCTAATCCATTTTGCACTCTACCTTTTAAATGCTTATACTGCAACATCTTATCCTTCCTCCATTCTGGGAAAAAGGAGACGCATTTCTCAATGAAATCTTCATTAAAAACATCTATGTCGGTTACATAATAGATTTTCATTTCGCAAAAATAAGTTTTTTTAAAGCATGCTGCAAAATAATCTCGAACAATAGTATTATAATTTTGTTAAATGTAAAAAAAACAACAACTATGATAGAATTACCAAAATTACCCTACAAGAGAGATGCCTTGGAGCCTCACATTTCACAAAAAACAATTGACTTTCACTATGGCCAGCATCATGCTGCTTATGTCAAGAATCTCAACAATTTAATAGAGAATTCAAAATTTGAAAACATGCAGTTAGAAGACATTATTAAAAATAGTGAAGGGTCTATTTTCAATAATGCAGCTCAGGTTTGGAACCATACTTTCTATTGGCATTGCATGACGCCAGAAAAGGGCTGCCAACCCCAAGCGCTACTTCTTAAAACCATAGAACGCGACTTCGGAAGCTTCGACAACTTCAAGCAGATGTTTATCAAACAGGCAGCAACTCTCTTCGGATCCGGCTGGCTTTGGCTGGTCTGCGACAAAGAAGGAAAATTGTCGCTACTGCAAACCAGCAATGCCGAGACACCTATAACCAATAATGAACTGCGACCTTTGTTGGTATGCGACGTATGGGAACATGCTTATTATCTTGACCAACAAAATCTTAGACTTGCCTATCTAAATGAATTCTGGCAAATAATAAACTGGAAATTCGTAGAAAAGAAACTCGCCGAATGCTAAATAAATAAAAGACACTTCACTTCAAAGTGTCTTTTTTAATTATAGCCGTTAAATATTTTTAACATAGAAAAAACAATTTTTCTTTCATTTTTTTCGAAAAATAAACTATATTTGCATAGATTTTTCATAGGACAATTTTGACCAATTGATTTGAAACCTTAAAACTCTATTTTGACTTTTAACAACTATTATTTATAAATATTTAAATTTGAAAAAGATGAAAAAAGCTTTACATTTAATGTTGGCATTGGCTCTTTTTGTATGCGGTTTCAACGTAAACGCTCAAAGAAACGCTAATCACAACGTAATGACATCAGTTGAAAAACAAGATGTTAAAAAAGAGACTCGCGCTCCTGAAGTAAGAGTAATGGATGTAAAAGGTGCTGCTATCACAATCATTGATAGTAAATACCATTTCCCATACGACATTTCAGACAACAAACAACATGTAGCTATCCAAGCTTTCGGAGAATCAGAAAGCTACTATTGGTCAGAATCAACAGGCATGATTTACATCAATGGTACAGTCTTCGCAGTATCAGACGATGGTATCGTTTCAGGCTACTACACTAACGAGCAAGGCGTTTCTGTTGCCGGCTTATGGTACTCAGATGTTAAAGAATGGCAATTCTTAGGCATGAACCCTGACTATCCAGAATTCTTCTTGGATATGGACAACCCAGATTATAACGGCGCATGGGCAATGTCAAACGACGGTCTCAATGTTGGCGTTATGCAATTCACAGCCGACTGGGAAACATCAACTTATATCTGGAATCCAAACGATGGATACACACAGCTTCCTAACGGAACTTCAACACAGACAAGACCTAACGGCATCAGCAGCGACGGCAGCGTTGTTGTTGGTCACGGCACAGACGAAATAGGTTATTGGACTGTATGTTACTGGAAAGATGGTCAGATTTATACTATCGATAATATATATGGTGAAGCTATGAACGCTTCTCCAAGCGGAAGATACATCTGCGGTTATGTTGACGGCATGGAAGGTAACGCTTTCGTTTATGATATCGCTGGCCAAGAATTGACACAAATCGCTAACACTCTCGAAGTTGGCTCATCATTATCAGCAACATGCGTAACAGACAATGGCGATGCTTTCGGTTATATGGCTGGCGGTTTCCCTCCAATGCCTGACATGAGAAGAGCTTTCGCTTACGTAGGCGGCGAAGTCATGTATTTCAACGATTATTTATTAGCTAACGGCGTTGGCGAAGCTGAATCTTGGATTATCTACAGCATCAACAACGTAACAGCTGACGGAAGAACATTCATCGGCGCAGCTAACATCGACGGCCAAGATTGCTCTTTCATCATCACTCTTGAAGAATCATTATGCGATGGTCCAACAAACTTGACTTATTCAATTCCAGAAAACGACTTCGACAACGTAGTCCTCAACTGGGAAGCTCCTGCTGATCCTGTTGACGTAACATACGAAATCTATACTGGATATTCAGCAACAGAACCAATCTACGCTGGCATCACAGAAACATCATTTGAAATTGAAGACTTAGAACCAGGTACATACACATTCTTAGTTAGAGCTAACTGGGGCGGCGAATGCTTGTCAAACGGTTCTAACACAGTAAAACCTACTATCTATCCTTGCGCTGCTGAAAACATGTGCGAACTTACTTTCACCATGATTGACGAATATGCTGACGGCTGGAACAATGCTTACATCCAAATAGTTGGTACTTTAAGCGACATGGTTTATAAAGTTGAACTCAAACAAGGCGGCAGCATCGAAGAACCTGTAGTATTAGTTCTTCCATTATGCCACGACACTTATACCTTCACATGGGTTAAAGGCGAATGGGACGCAGAAATCGGTTTCTCAATCGCTTTGGAAGGTGAAGAAATTTATAAAGTTGACATGGCCGGCATCACTGACACTTTCGAATTGAACTTCTTAAACTACGAAGTTAACTGTGCAGCTGACGTAAACGAAATCACAACTGAAAACAATATCGACATCATGCCTAACCCTGCAAGCAACTATTTCAACATCGAAGGCGAAAACATCGTTAATGTTGAAATTTACAATGCTGTTGGTCAAGTTGTTGAAGTAATAAACGCAAACGGCAACAACGCACAAATCAATACAGAAAACTACAACAACGGCATCTACTTCGTAAGAGTTCTTACTTCAGACGCCAACGTAACAGTTAAAAAAGTTGTTGTTTCTAAATAATGTGTAATTGATTATAAATCAATAATCAAAAGCGATCTCTAACCAGAGGTCGCTTTTTTGTACAAACGTCATTTCTCATTAACTCAAAAATAGTATCTTTGTAAAAAATGATATTAACTAATAAAAAATCTAAACAATGAGAAAAACATTACAACTAATCATCGCAATGTCATTGTTTTTGTGCGCCATAAATTCAAATGCACAAAATGACAACTCTCCTAAAGTAAAAGTCTCAAAAGAAAGAGGCGGTATCATTATTCAACTCGACAATCAGTATCATTATCCTTACGATGTTTCTGATAATGGACAACACGTTGCAATCCAATCTTTTGATGAAGGCGTAAGTTTCTATTGGTCAGAAGCAACAGGTTTAGTACAAATTGACGGATACGCTTTCGCAGTGTCAGATGATGGCATCATCGCAGGTTATTTCTTGGAACCAACATTAGGCGTTAATGCTGCAGGTTTATGGAGCCCTGAGACAAGAGAATGGACATTCTTAGGCATGAACCCCGACTTCCCTAATACATTAGACCCATCTTTTATGGTTGATTACAGCAACGCATGGGGCATGACAAACGATGGTTCCACATTGCTCGTAATGCATTCTGACTCTAACTGGAACTCACATTCTTATTTATGGACAGAAGAAAATGGCTATGTGAGACTTAACACCAACAACTATGTCTCTTCAAGAGCCAACACCCTCAGCAACGACGCTTCTGTTGTTGTTGGTCATAGTGTTGCTAATATGGGTTGGTTGCCTTGCTACTGGATTGACGGTGAATACAATGACTTTGGCGAAGACACATTCGGAGAAGCATTAGGTGTTTCAAGCGAAGGCACTTATCTCTGCGGCTACTTAGACGGAGCGACACCTGCAGCTTTTACTTACGACATTGTCAATGATGAATTCACACGAATCACAAACACTCTTAGTGAAGGCAATGCAATCTCAGCTACTTGCGTCAACAATTTAGGTGAAACATTCGGATACTACGCTACTGCTTTTCCAGCATTCCCTGACACAAGAAGAGCTTTCGCTTTCGTTGGCGGCGAATTAATCACATTCAACGATTACCTTTCAATGAACGGAATGGGCGAAACATCAGACTGGACAATATATAGCGTAAACAGCGTGACAGCAGACGGCAAAATATTCTCGGCAGCTATCAACATCAGCGGCGTCGATTATAGCGTTATCATCATTATGGAAGATTCTGAATGCGAAGGCCCTAAAAACTTGTCATATACAATACCAGAAGAAGATTACAACAACGTGATATTGACATGGGAAGCTCCTGAAAATCCTGTTGATGTAACATACGAAATCTACACAAGCTATACCGCCGACACTCCTTTATACGATGGCATAACAGAAACATCATTTGAAATTGAAGACCTGGACCCAGGACAATATAATTTTATCGTCAGAGCTAATTGGGGCGGCGAATGTCTGTCATCAGGTTCTAACAACGTGAAAGTCACTATTAACGCATGCGCTGAAGAAGATATGTGCGAACTCCGTTTCGAATTATCCGATTCTTTCAACGACGGATGGAACAACGCCTACATCGAAATAATTAGCGAATCAACAGGCATAATACACGAAATCACATGCCCTTTAACAGAAGATGATGTTTATGAACAAATCTTAAAACTCTGTCCTGACAATTACCTATTCACTTGGATAGCAGGTCAATACGACTATGAAATTTCATTCAAAATATATTTCAATGACGAGGTTATTTTCAGCGTAGAACGTGAAGGCATAGACGAAAACTTCGGACCATTATTCATGGAATATGACATCAACTGCGGCACTTCAGTAAATGAAATCACTACTGAAAACAATATCAACATCATGCCTAACCCAGCAAGCAACTATTTCAACATCGAAGGTGAAAACATCATCAAAGTTGAAATATACAATGCTGTAGGTCAAGTTGTTGACATTATCAACGTAAACGGCAATAACGCACAAATCAATACAGAAAACTACAACAACGGCATCTACTTCGTAAGAGTTCTTACTTCAGACGCTGAAGTGACAGTCAAAAAAGTTGTTGTCTCTAAATAATTAACATCAAAAAGTTATTTATTATTAACACTTTATAAAATTTATCAAGGTGATTCCTGCAATGGAGTCACCTTTTATTTTTAACACTTTTTAACATAGAGAAGTCGTATTATTTTCTTAATTTTGCAGAAGTCTTAACGACATTTTTTGTTTTAACTTTGATTATGATTAAGATGAATGATAAAATAAACGAATGCCTTCGTCCTTTTATAATAATGGCAATTTGCTATATATGTTCTATTTTCTCTATAAGATTGATAGACATATTATTTATAGGAGGATTTTATGAAATAAGCAGTTTCGCAGGTCTGATTTACGGCAATTTAACGAGCGCGTGTTTTGTAAGTCTTTGCGTTTTTGTTTTATATCTTATCATCTTTACCTTTTCAAAAAAGAGCGCTACTTTCACAGCAGCGCTAATATTCAGCATAATGTTTATCTTAGAATCAGGTCTTATGATTTATCATAAATCGACAGGTATTCTGATGGGCAACGAATTGATAAACCGACCTTTATGGGAAACATTATTCACAATAAAATCCGTCCTTAACATCTGGATTATCTTAGGCACGATAGCATTAATCATACTTTTTATATTCTTTTCACTTAAACTGTCTAGGAAAAAACTAAGCACAATCTCGATATTTGTCACCTTATTATTAATGGTAGCATCTGCTCCTTTATTTTTCATAATAAAACCTAATCAAGATAAATATGTGGTCAATAAAATCTCTTACTGCATACATTCATGTTTTATTGATGACGAAAATACCAACTTCAATACCAATAAGATAGAATACGACGAAAATCAAATTGAGAGATACAAGCAAATATATCCCGACAGAAAAGTCTATGACTACAAATATCCTTTAGAAAGAAAAGATAATATTGAAAATGTATTAGGACCTTTCTTCGAAAAATCAGACAAGAAACCTAATATCGTTATAATTATCGTTGAGTCATTGGATTACAATTTATTTGGACAGAATAAATATGGCTACACCTTCACTCCTTTCCTAGATTCATTGTCGAAACATTCTTTGTTGTGGACCAACTGCTTATCGACGACACCTCGCAGTTTCGGTGCCGTTCCAGCCATCACAGGTTCTGTGCCTCACGGATTTATGGGATTCCAATTCGGCGATATTCCTGAATACAACTCCTTGTTTAGCGTGTTGAAATACAACAATTACTCAACAAATGCATTCTATGCCGGCGAATTCTCTTTCGACAAAGTCTACGATTATCTTGTGACTCAAAAAGCAGATTACCTATCGCCTTTCTATCAGGAATTTACCAAGAAAGAATCTAAAAAATTCGACTACACTTATTGGGGATGGCACGATAAAGTCATGTTCGACAAAAGCATGGAGATTATTGAACAACGTGACAAGACAAAGTCCAACTTCGACTTGTTCATAACAATATCACAACACGACAACAAACTGAGACTCAATAATAAAGAAGAAACAGATTTATATTACGACAAGGTTAGAGAAATAATTTCCACATTGCCAGAAGAAGAGCAAGCCAAGAAAAACGAAATAATAGGTTATCTGGCAGCGACTCTTTATGGTGATAAGTCAATTGAACATTTTATCAAAAGATATAATGAGTTTTATGACGATGGAAATACTATCTTCATCATTACTGGCGACCATAGTCTCAATTTAAATCCATACAACCCGTTAGATTCGTTTCATGTCCCTTTGATTATCTGGTCGCCAATGTTAAAAAAATCACAGCATTTTAAATCGGTGGTGTCTCATAACGACATTGTTCCAACATTAAATGCTTTGTTAAGAGACAATCACAACATGAGAACGCCAAACAAAATCCATTGGATGGGAGGCGAACTCGACACAATAAGCGAATTCCATTGCGACTTAAAAACCACTTTCCTAAGATATACTAGAAAAATTTTCGATTGTATCTATGGAGAATATTATTACCTGGATATGGACAACTGGCCAAGAGCTTATCTGGTGAAAGATGATTTAGAACTAGAAAGAGTCAACGACAAGGAACTAGTTGAAAAAATCGGAAAGGACTTTGAGACAATGGTTTACATCGACAATTATGCATATTCAAACAACAGAGTCACAAAAGATCCGCTTTATCCGCAAAGCAAATTCAATGTCATAAAAGAATTTGTGATAGACTCCGCTTATTGCGCTTCACATTCCGAGAAACCAAGTATCAAGAAACCGGCAAATACCAATATCTTATCAACAGAATTAAATAATGAATGCAAGGAAATAAAGATTGTTGTGACTGCCGATGTGAAATATACAGGAGAAGTGTGGCAGGACAGATTCATAAGTCTATGTTTAAAGTATGTTCACAATAAAAAAACAGTTGTTTCACATTCAGATTATATCAGCAAGCTACTGACAGTAAAAGACTACAAACCTAACCAATGGATGAAAATGGAGTTTATAAAAACGATATCTGTCAATGATTACAAGGAAGGCAAATTGGATATCTATTTAAAACCAACTCATACCGACAGTTATTGGAATCCAGAACATACCATTACGTTAAAAAACATTAACGTATCAATATTAGGTTCTTAAAAAATATTAATAATCTATTGGCGTAGGATAATCCACGAGGACGGCTTTTACGCTTTTGTTCCTGCAAATCTTCTGTGTAAACTCGACATTTTCTGGAGTATATTTTTTAGGAGTATCCCAAAAATGGATATTCTGTTCAGGGAATGTATCGCATAAAAGAGGAAACATTCTATATTCGCAGCTTATAGCATCAGGCTGAAGATACTCTATCTGCGAGCGTATTTTCTGCATCAAAGAAGCAGTATCCAGCTTCGACCAGTAAATATTATCGACCCACAACATTGTGAAGAAATCCTTTTTCTTTCCAATCATAAGAGCCTCAATGTCGCGACTTTCGACAAACATACGGTCTTTTATGTTATATCTTTTTGATATAGTGTCTAAAACAACAAAAGCACCTTCCGCATTTTCTGCAGTAAGATTCTTAAAGTCAACCCAAAACGCCATTTTACTTGGTTCATCCAGATATGCGAACCAGCTATCTAGATAAAATTTATGTACAGTATCTTTAATCGACCTTCCGATGAAGATATTGTCTATTTCAGGAGAATATATCACATCCACTTCCAAACCGTCGAAGACGCCTTCTAGTTCTTTTGCAGTATGTTTGGAATAAACGCCATGTTTCCATACTTTAGATTCCGGATAGTTGAAAGTCTTTTTAGCTTGTGGTTTTTCGCAAGAAATGAATGATATGATGACAAGAAATATGATGAAAAACTTTTTCATTTTTTTATTGTTTTAAATGCAGAATTATGTTTAGCAAAGATAATTTATTTTAACAAAAATCAATACATTTGCACCACAAAAAGGTTTCAGCATAGTTTGAAAAATAAGGCTTAAAATGAACATTACAGAAAGATCCGGATTGATACTTGAAGGTGGAGGCATGAGAGGCGTCTTCACATGTGGCGTTTTAGATTGTTTCATGGATAAAGGCATACGATTCCCTTATTCTATTGGAGTTAGCGCAGGCGCATGCAACGGACTCTCTTACATCTCAAATCAAAGAGGCAGAGCGAAATACAGCAACATCGATTTGCTCGAGAAATATAATTATATCGGGATAAAATACCTCTTGAAAAAAGGCAATATCATGGATTTTGATTTGTTGTTTCATACTTTCCCAAATGAAATCTTGCCTTATGACTACGAGAAACTAGCCAATTGCAAGGAACGTTATGAGATGGTTACGACAAGCTGCCGCACTGGAAAGGCATGTTATTATGAAGAGAAACACGACGCTAACAGAGTGATTGACATCGTGAAAGCATCGAGCAGTCTTCCTTTTGTATGTCCTATCACATACGTTGACGGCGAGCCTATGTTAGACGGAGGCATAGCAGATTCCATTCCTATTTTAAGAGCGAGAGAACTCGGCTACGACAATAATGTCGTTGTTTTGACACGTAACAAAGGATACAGAAAATCAGAGAAAGAGATGAAAGCCGTTTCTCTCTTTTACAAGGAATACCCAGAGATGCAAGAAGCCATTCGTCAGCGCAACAAGATTTACAACCAGCAAATCAGCATGATAGAAGAACTGGAGGCAGCTGGTGAGATAGTTGTCATCAGACCAGAGAGACCTATTGAAGTAAGCCGAATGGAGCGCGACACCAAGAAATTGCTGGCATTATACGAAGAAGGATACCAAATAGCAATGAGGAATGTGGAATTAGGAATTAGGAATAAACACACATTGACACGTCTTATAATTAGTAATATATTCATTAAAAAATCTTTTGTCTTTAGTCTTTAGCCTTTAGTCTTTTTTTATCTTTGTACAAAATTATGATTATGAATTATTATCCTATAATAAAACTTCGCAAAGGCAAAGACGAAGCCGTAAGACGTTTCCATCCTTGGATTTTCTCAGGTGCAATAGAAAGCGCTGCTGCTGATTTACAGGCAGGCGACATCGTGACTGTCGTGGATTATAAAAACAATATCCTCGGAACAGGATTCGCTGAAGCAGGAAATATCGCAGTTAAGATATTGGCTTTCGAAAACAGAAAGATTGACAGATTCTTCTGGAAAGAACGTCTCGAAAAAGCCTTCCAGCTTCGTAAGTTGATGGGTCTCACTGATAACGAACATACCAACTGCTATCGTCTCGTCCATTCTGAAGGTGATGAACTTCCAGGTTTGATAATAGATATTTATGGAAAGACTGCCGTCGTTCAGGCTCAGACTGAAGGCATGGCTCTCAATGTTAAAACTATCGCTGAAGTCTTGATGAATATTGATGGTTTGAATATCAATTCGGTCTATAACAAGAGCTCTGAGGCGATGCAGCGCATGGGCAAAGAGGCTGTGGAAGACGGTTATATCATAGGTGAAAATTCTGATGACTTCGTATTGGAAAACGATTCTAAGTTCTTCGTTGACTGGGAAGGCGGTCAGAAGACTGGTTTCTTCCTCGACCAACGTTTCAACCGTGATTTAGTAAGACAGCTCGCTAAAGGAAAGAACGTTCTCAACACATTCTGTTACACCGGAGGTTTTTCTGTCACAGCATTGAGAGGCGGCGCTAATAAAGTCGTCTCTGTCGATTGTTCAAAAAAAGCTATCGAGGCTTGTGAAAAGAACATCGCTCTCAACGGATTCAGTGTGGAAAATAATCCTAGCGTCGCTGAAGATGCGAAGCTATTCCTTCAGAATATGAAAAAAGGCGAGTTCGACCTTATCATCCTCGACCCACCGGCATTCGCCAAGAATCACAAGTCATTACATAGAGGTTTGCAAGGCTACAAATTCATCAATCTCGAAGCGATGAAGAAGATTAAAGAAGGCGGACTCTTGTTCACTTTCAGCTGCTCACAAGCCGTCGATAAGGCGCAGTTCCAAAGCATCGTGATGGCAGCAGCTATCGAAGCAGGACGCAAGGCACAGATAATATTCCAACTCGACCAGCCAGACGACCATCCGGTAAATATTTATCATCCTGAAGGAGCTTACCTGAAAGGATTGGTGCTGAAGATTGATTAAAATAATATGGTAATGTTGACAAAAATTTTGTCAACATTACCATATTATTTTAATTGTTAATAACAGAAATCTTCTTTGTCGTAACATTTCCGTTATTATCGTAAACATTGATGAAATAAATTCCAGATTTATATCCTGAAACATTGATTTCTATTTCATCTGATGCGTGCTGCGTTCTTACATTCATTTCTTCTACCATCATTCCTAAACAATTATAAATTCTAACAACTGTCAGATGATGTTTAGCTGCAGACAGTTTGACAATGTCTTTTGCCGGATTAGGATAAATTTCAAATGCGTCTTCTTCAACCTCATTGACGTCGCTTCCCACCTCTAATGTAAAGATATGAGAAGCTTTAGCCCCAAAATCTCCATCACCATCAATAACGACATTACCATGACCGTCTATTATCTTGTAATATCCTTCACCGAAGTCGCAGCATATTCCATTTCTTGCAGAATCTGATATGATGAATCTTAAACATTGATTCAATGGAAGTTGAAGAGGTATCTCATGTAATTCCGTAGCTGTAGGTTGTCCGAAGAAATAATCGTATGGTCCGCCGGATGTTATAATATTATCTCTGTCATCAACAATCTGCCAAGTCGTCTCGCTGCCAAATTTATCTTGCATCAATTCTAATACAATTTCGTCATTTTCATTCTCAACGTATATTGCATGCCATTCATCACGAGTGATTGTTATTGTATTTGAATGATTGAAAGCAATGCCGTTAGCTTCAATAATATTAAATTCGATTTCATGAGTTCCTACCGGCACTTCCATATCAAACTCAATTCTTTCCACGTCATAAGATGCTATATTGCCAGTCCATTCATATTCGAATGTATCTCCATTATCAATTTTCATCAACATCTTTATTGACGTAAGTTCATCCAATCCTCTATTTATCATGTCAATGTTAAATGTCCTGTAATTAGAACACAAATCCGGACGTTTCTCTGTAACCATTTCAAAATGAGGAAAAACATTGTTCTGGCTTTTTATTAGTAATGGCAAACGGCAGGAATTCAATATAGGAAACGATTTATACGAGTTCATTTGGTTTGTAACAAAAGCGATAAATCTCAGATGATTGATATTGACTTCTACGCCGTTTGGATTACCTATTATTTCAGGAATAGTGTACTTGTATGTCTTGGTTATCAAAGTACCTTCTGTTGTTGGACTTATCTCTTCGCCCCATGTGGGAGTAATGATATCGCGAAGGATACTCATGTGACAATATAGGCCATCTAAATATTGTTCCATATTATTCTCACCATTACTTTGTGTACCCCATATACTGTCTTGCAACATGGCTATAGTGAGATAGTTGGCATCAACATTACTATCGTCCGTATAATAAACTTCTACCGTTATGGTTGCAGTTCTGCTTGTTTCATCAATAACGACCTTGCCGCCAATATTACACAATGCTTCTTCATTAGTTTGCTCATAAACATGTTCTATTACAAAACTACCTCCATTGTTAGTGCATCTGTTTACGATTCCGTTGGGAAGACCTGAGCCTGTCAGAGCATGATAGATGGTCTGACCATCAATAGTTCCAAAGTTAGGATACGTTATAATTCCATTCGGGTGAATATACATTGTGAACACTCTTCCAGGATAACTTCTCATCAATTCGTTTATTGTTACATGTGATGAAGGACATGCCTGGCAGCTTCTTCCTGTAAACTCTTCTATGACAGCATTTTTAAATAATGGTTCCGTCGATACGTACTGCTGAGCTACTATACATTTGACGAAAAATATTAATAATGTGGTAAAAAATACTATCTTTCTCATGGCTTATTTAATTACAGAAATCTTCTTCGTCGCAACATTTCCTTTATCATCGTAAACATTGATGAAATAAATTCCGGATTTATATCCTGAAACATTGATTTCTATTTCATCTGATGCGTTCTGCGTTCTTACATTCATTTCTTCTACCATCATTCCTAAACAATTATAAATTCTAACAGCTGACAGATGATGGTTGGCAGCAGACAGTTTGACAATATCTTTTGCCGGATTAGGATATACAGAAATCATATCAACTTCATTTTCTGCATATTCTCTGACTGTTGTAGTATCAACTGGTATAGGCTTCAATATTGGAAAACCACCATTAAGGTTTTCTGTATCTTCAATCCAGACAGAACCGTTCATTGCTCCGGCATTCAATGCTTCAAGCAAATCGGCTGTGTTATATTGAGGATTTTCAAGAATCCATGATGTTGCTGTAGAGCCTTCGTTAAAGCGACTTGATTCTGGAATTTCAGCATAAGCCTGCACTCCAAAATCATAAATCTTATCATCTATTTCATCATTACCGAACCAATAACAGTTACTAATTTCTGTATCTTCTAAAAGAGCAGGCAAGATATGTGTATAGAATTCACTGTTCTGTGGTGTAGGCCATTTTGATATATTTCCGGCATTATAAACATTATGTATGATACATCCAGGAGCGCCTGTTATACCTCCAATCTGAATAGTTGATACGCTATAGTTATAGTCAAAGTTATTGATTTCAACGATAATCTCTCCTGTATTGTATGAATCTGAAATTTTACCGTCGCTACCACATATTCCTCCAGCCAATATAGTGCTGTAATGGTAACCTGTAATTTTTCCTCTATTGCCACATCTTCTTATCACAGTTTTGAGAGCGGCACCTGTCATACCGCCGGCATTACCTGCTGTTATAGCTCCTAAGTTTATGCAATCTTCTATGATAATGTTAACACCACCTTGACCAATCATTCCACCTGCAGTCGTTGATGGAAAAGATCCCTTAATGCCAACTTGACCATAATTTCTGCAATTTATTATCATAAATCCTTCACCATCGCCCATAATGCCTCCTATAAAATCACCGTCAATATTACCGTGATTTTCACAGTTCTCTATAATAAAATTATAGACAGTACCTTCAGAAAAGCCAACAATTCCTCCGTTATTAAGCAATCCAGCGACATCAGCGCGATTGATACAGTCTTTAATTAAAACAAGATCATGAAAATCGGTTGTAGCAAGTGAACTACCAATAATTCCGCCGCAATACCATGCAGAAGTGTTAACTTTACCTTCAACATCACAATTATAAATACTTGTGTTTATAGCATGAGCTGCCACTGTTCCTGCCATTGCATTTGTAATGTCACTAATATCTGGGCTCGTAGAAACTTGTGCATCAGTAAAATTAATATTTTTAATAACAGCACCTTTTGTGCCACCAAAGAATCCGGATTTTAACTTGTCACTACTATGCATATTCTTGATAGTATGATTGTTTCCATCAAAGACTCCTGTAAAATAATATGGATCTTTTCCTATCGGTGTCCACAGAAAACCGATGTTACCCTCAAGGTCGATGTCGTTAGTTAAAATATAGCAGGCATCGCCTCCGGTACCGTTATTTGTCTGTTGTGCAAGAAGCACTAATTGTTCTGGAGTTGCTATCTGATATGGATTTTCAGAAGTGCCGTCACCGCCAGCATAATCGTCAGCGGCGGCTCTGCTTTTAATTTCTGTATTTGAAATATTTCTTGAGTCGATATATTCTTTCAGTTGTGCATATCTCATCTCATAGATTGAAGCATCATAGTTGTCTGATGAATACTCGACATAGTGTCTCAACTCTTGTGCAGAGACATTGATTACGCATAAAAGCAAAAGGAAAAGTAAATTCAATTTTTTCATAATGACAGATATTTAATGTGCGAAATTATACTAATACATAATATCTGTCAAGTATTTGAAAATAATATAAAAAGATGTAAGATTTTAATAATCTATATTTTACTTAAGTTTTGTCGATAAAAAAATGTTCAATTTCTTATCGCTTATGCCTAATATTTCACATATTTTGTTTCGTCTGACTCTGATTGAGTTATATGCCACACCGAACAATGATGAAATCTGCTTATCACTAAGCTCAATTATCACTAGGCATAAATAATACAAATCTTCTTTTTTCAATCGTTTATATTGCTCTGCCAATTCTGCAAAAACATTGTTCAAGTGTTTGTTGGCAGTGTCAAGCAACAAGACGAAATCATCTTGCGTCATCGCCTTATTATCCATAGATAATATTCTGCTGCATATCTCTGACTTCCAATAAGCCTCCATATCATATAGAGAATCTTCTTTTTCAATTTTTGCATTGACATCTGCCATCTCACATTCCAAATCCTTGATATGACTTGACAGTCGTTGAATCTCGGCGTTCTTTTTCTTTATCTTTCCTTCTATTATTGCGTTCTTGAACTTAATATCCGTGAGATGTTCTTCCATCATATTAATAGCCGACTCCTTATCATCAATGATGCTCATCAATTTTTTGCTATGTCTCTTGTTTCTATGCGTGAAGAAAAAGACAAGAACCATTATTATTATAATTATAGGTGTTGCTACAAGTAATACGACTCTGATGGTTTTAGCCTTTCTTATTTCGTGCATACGGATCAGATGGTCGTTGTATAAATCTATAATGTTGGCACGTTTCATTTCACCATTAACTCTGTCTAACGCCAATTTCGATAAGATACTCTCGTAGTACGCTTTTTTTTCGAAATCACCTATTGAGTCGTATAATATAGTCAACGATCGAATTGCATCTAATTGAACGAAAAACTCAGAACCGTTCTTATACTTTCCTAAATTATGAAGTTCAGAACCTCCAATACTTTTTTCTAAATGATAAAGTGCCGAGTCATATTCCTTTTCGTTTATAAATATATCTCCCAAGAATACATGATATGTTTCCCTTACATTGTCATGCTCAATTTTGTCTAAGTTGTTTCTTAAAATAGCTAACGCACTGTCTTTATAACCTTCTTCATAATACAACATATAAGCAATAGCTTTATCAATATCATATTTATGAAATCTATTAGTCGGATCCAATTCGATACATCTGTTTAAATAATACTTAGCCGTATCATTATTAGTTCCAATATAAACTAAACCTACAAACTTATAATTATGAGCCAAAATACTGTCAGACTCGAATTTCTCAAAATAATGTAATGCTTTTTTATGTAAGTTTTGGCCTAAATTAAAATAATTTTCGCTGATAAAAATATCAGCAATACAATAATGCGCATGCGCCAGAGGTTTGTAGAAACTTCTATCGAGTTCACGTTTCTTGACGTTCTTTTCTACGTATTCAATCACCTTAAAACATTTCTCACAAGCATCATCAAAATTACCAGAAAACCATGACTTCTCAGCTTGTAAAAATAAATCTTTGACATATTGTGATTTAGATACATTAACAATAGTATCCGAAGAATGTTGCCCGTTGACTGCTGTCAGTTGACACCCTAAGAATAAAAGTAATATAAAAAATAAGATACGTCTCATAACATTATCAGGTTCTCATTTTCTCAATAGTATTCGTCGTTGAAAATCCCTCAACCAAATCAATTGTCTCTACTTTTCCGCCATTGCCAACAACTATATCGTAACCGACAATGTCTTCAGCTTTGTAATCTTTACCCTTAACGAGAACATCTGGTTGAACAAATTTAATCAAATCATAAGGAGTATCCTCTTCAAAGAATATCACAGCATCAACGAATTCCAGCGCTGCCAAAACGACAGCACGTGCTCTTTCATCATTGACTGGTCGTGATGGACCTTTTAATCTTTTTACCGAATCGTCAGTATTTAAACCTATAACAAGACAGTCACCTAAGTCAGCAGCTTTAGAAAGATATTCAACATGGCCTCGATGCAAGATATCGAAACATCCGTTTGAAAAAACTATCATCTTTCCCTCTTTACGCCACAAATTCAACTTATCTGCAAGAGATTCTCTATTTGAAATCTTATCGTAAATCTTTTCTAAATGTTTCATGTTAATCCCCCCTTAGTCATTAGTCTTAGCCATTAATCGGTTTTCGTCTATCAATAAAGAACATAACAGCATAAGCTACACATCCTGTCACGAGATAAAATATCATCTGACTTGTATGATTTATAGTGACAAATGAAACAGCTGCTGATTCCGAGATACCATAAAATCCGTTCAATAAAAGTATTCCAATGAAATGATAGACTCCCATTCCGCCTGGAACCGGAGCAACAAATCCTAATGTTGCAAGACCTAATAAAGTGATTGCCTCTGTTAAGCCAAGATGCGATGTCTCTGTAAGCATATAGAATGGTAACCAAGTCATTACGACATAAAATCCCCAGATTAATAATGTATAAAGAATAAACAATCCTTTTTTCTTCATAGTGAAAATCGTCTTGATACCATCAAGGAAACCTTTGCACAATGAAACGACTTTCTGGTATAACTTATTCTCTTTAATTATCGATTGCTTCTTTTTGAAAACAAAGATGACAATTGCAAAAAGCACTACTATTGCAGCGATTGCCACCGCACCCAACATCGCATTGTTTTTTAACATCTCTATCAATGGATTAAACCAAGAAGTCACAAGACTGCCAAGCAGATTCCATTGAAACAGAACGACTAATATCGCCAGAGCAAAAAGCACTACGAGGTCAACGACGCGTTCTGAGATGACTGTTCCGAATGATTTATCGAAAGGAATATTTTCTTTTTTAGTGAGAGTTCCGCAACGCGTCACTTCGCCGAGACGTGGAAAGACAGCATTAGCCAGATACGCTATCAAGACTGATTCATAAGTCGTTGAAACTCTTGTCTTATAACCCAACGACTCTATCAATATATTCCAGCGTAAGGCTCTGAAAAACAAAGATATTCCTAGACATGCCAAACTAAGCAACATCCAGGAATATTTTGCTGTCTTTATATAACCTACGACTTGTGTAAAGTCGATTTTTCTAAAACAAAGCCATAGAAGAAGAATCCCCAACAAGAGGAAAACGATATATGTTAAAGTATTGGAGGTCTTCTTGTTCAATGCTTTATATTTTGTTATTTTCGTTAGGGAATACGATAGATGGTTTGTGTTTTTTTGCTTCTTCGAAATCCATTGAGCAGTAAGAAACGATGATAACGAGATCGCCGACGTTTACTTTATGAGCTGCTGCTCCATTGATTCCGATGACACCTGAACCACGTTCACCTTTGATAGCGTAAGTGCAGAGACGTTCGCCATTGGTGATATTGTAAATATCAACACGTTCATTTTCAATGATATTAGCTGCATCCAACAAATCTTCGTCAATAGTGATGCTGCCAATGTAATTAAGATCGGCTTGTGTTACAGTAGCACGGTGAATTTTTGATTTAAGAACTTCAATATTCATATTAAAATATTCTAACGTTATCGATTAAGCGAACTGGTCCGAGTTGAAGAGCCACGAAGATACGAGCGTGTTCACATTCGTCCCAATTTGTTATAGATTGTAAATTTATTTCGTCTGTAATTTCAACGTATTCAACGTCAAACTCTTTTATCTCAGCATATTTAGCGAGAGCGTATTCTCTCATTTCAGCAGGTGACATTGAATTTTTTCTCGATATGGCATCGTTCAAAGTCGCGAAGATTTTAGGAGCAATAGCGCGTTCTGTTTCGTTGAGACGAACATTACGAGAGCTCATGGCGAGTCCGTCGTTTTCTCTGATGATAGGACATGGAACTATTTCCAAACCCATATTGAGATTGCTAACCATTTTCTTGATGATTGCAAGTTGTTGGAAGTCTTTCTCTCCGAAATAAGCCTTGTCAGGATTTACTATCTCAAACAATTTACGAACTACGATGGCGACACCATTGAAGTGACCCGGACGGCAGGCACCTTCCATAACACGTTCCAAATCGCCGAAGTCGTAGTGATCTTCCACTTTTTCTGGATACATTTCTTCTACAGAAGGCATGAAGACTGCATCACATCCGGCATTCTTAAGTTTCTCGATATCGAGTTCTGGAGTGCGAGGATATTTCTCCAAATCTGTAGGATTGTTGAACTGAATTGGGTTGACAAACACACTGCTGACGACGATATCATTATCATTTTTAGCACGATTTATCAACGAAAGATGACCTTCGTGAAGCGCTCCCATAGTAGGAACGAAACCAACTTTAAGTCCTAATTTATGTTTTTCTTCTACAAAACGTTGAATATCAACGATATAATTAAAAACTTCCATTTTTTAAAAATTCTCTTATGAAAATTACAAAAACGTGACAAAGGTAATTATTTTGGCAAAATAATAAATGTAAAATGAAAAATTAATTATTGACAAAAAATCACTATTTTTGCAGACGAAATTGGCGAAAGACAAAAGTCTAAAGTCTAAAGGCAATTATTCATTTCAATTATGCATTATGAATTATGCATTATGAATTATGAATTATGAATCAAAAAGCCCCTATAGTTCAACGGATAGAACGAAAGTTTCCTAAACTTTAAATCTGGGTTCGATTCCCGGTGGGGGTACAAAAAATGCGCTTCATCACAACACCGAAAATATTAAGAATGTTTTACCCTTCATTTCTCTGGGAAATGCCTAAGGGTGAAAAGAAACTTTACATAACCTTCGACGATGGTCCGCATCCGACAATAACTCCGCAAGTACTTGAAATATTAAAAAAATTTAACGCTAAAGCGACATTTTTCTGCGTCGGCAATAATGTTAAAAAATATAAAGAAACATTCGAACTCATCAAGAAAGAAGGTCATTCCGTTGGAAGTCACACCTTTAATCACGAAAGAGGATGGAAAACAAAAACCAAAGATTACGTCAATTCCGTTAAAGAAGCTTGCAACTTGATACAATCGCCTTTGTTCCGTCCGCCTCATGGTAGGATTAAGTTTTCACAGATCACCAAACTTCTAAAGTTCGAGAGTTCTAGAATTCTAAATTTCAGAATTGTGGCTTGGACTGTGATTTCTTACGATTGGGATAAATCGTTAACTCCTGATGATTGTTTTAATAACGTGATAAAAAACGCCGACGACGGAAGCATAATAGTTTTCCACGATAGCGAAAAAGCCGTAAACAATATGATTCCAGCATTGAATAAAGTCCTTGAATATTATACTGATAAAGGATACACTTTTGAAAAATTAGGAATGAAGTAGAGACGTTTCAATGTTTCCATAAAATTAACACACATTGAAGCGTCTTGTCAATTAGAAATTATCAAAAAATTCTTTTGCCTTTTGCCTTTTGTCTTTTGCCTTTTCCTATCTTTGCACTTATGAAAAGAATATCTCTAAATATATTTAAATGTCTCACATTCATATTGATGTTGAGTTTCATTCGCTGCGCTAATATAGTTTCACCAACAGGTGGCCCTAAAGATATAGTACCTCCTGTTGTATTGTTGGCAACTCCTGAAAATCAATCTTCTAACTTCAATGAAAAAGAGATTCACATCACTTTTGATGAATATGTAACGCTCAACAATCCTAATAACAATATACTTATTTCTCCTCCTTTAGAAAAAAATCCAGATTATAAATTAAACGGCAAGTCGTTAATAATCAAATTTAAAGAGACACTGAAAAACGAGACAACTTACTCTATCAACTTCGGCGAATCAATCAAGGATCTTCACGAAGGAAACATTTTTAAAGATTATTCTTACGTTTTCTCAACAGGCGAAAACATCGACAGTCTCACTCTGGAAGGCAAACTGCTTCAAGCTATTGACCATAAACCTTCCGCAGATTATTTCGTAATGCTTTATTGTGATGAAAATGACACTATTAGCCTCGATTCTCTTCCTTATCTCGTAAAACCTTATTACATCACAAAAAGTGACAAAGAAGGTAATTTTAAGTTTTCTGGATTGAAAGATAGCGATTATCTCATTTTCGCTCTTAAAGATGAAAACTCTAATCTCAGATTCGACTTGCCTAATGAAAGTATCGCTTTCTTGGATAGTCTCGTAAAACCAATTCATAATTCACAATGTATAATTCATAATGATTCTGTGAAACAAGAAGTTGAAGAAACAGAGCCTCTTGTATTATATTCATTTTTAGAAGAAGACACAGTTCAAAAATTACTTAAGAAGGAAATTGTAGAAGATGGATTGCTCCGATTCGCTTTCAATCGTCCAGCTCAAAATGTCAAAATTGAAATCCTTGAATCATTACCTGACACATTTAATATATACCCAACATATTCAGCGGATTACGATACAATCCTATGGTATTACACTCCAAATAAAGACAGCCTCTTATTCACCATCAATTACGATACATTAATTAATGACACAACTCAGATAAGTTTGAAGAACCGTAAAGCAAACTCAAGAAGAGGAAAACAAGAAAACATTTCTAAGTCATTGGAAATAAAGACTAACATCAACGCAGGAAAACTAACTCCAGAACAAGATTTAATCTTGACTTTCAAAGAGCCTGTCACAGATATAATGACGCGTGACACATCATGGTATATAGTAGATAAAGATACCATTATCAACGATTTACATTTCACAAAGATTGATTCATTCGGACTAAAATATAAACTAGACAAGACTTTAGCTCCAGAGAAATCCTATAAAATCATCATCCCTGATTCTGTATTTTACAGTTTCAAAGGCGTGACAAACGACACAACGGAATTTTCTTTCAAAGTGCCAGAAATTTCTCAATATGGAAATATTTTCGTCACAGTTGAAGTTCCAGAAAACGTTCCTCAAATCATAGTAGAACTTCTTGATGACAAAGATAAATTCATTGCTAGACAAATTATTAGCGAGACACAGAAGATTGAATTCAAATATCTTTCTCCAAAGAAATACAAACTGAAAGCTATTCTTGACAAAGACAGCAATGACAAATGGACACCAGGAAATTATGGCAAGAAATTATTGCCAGAACCAATTTATTTCCACAAAGACGTCTTCGATGTCAAAGCAAACTGGGACATTGACTTAGAAGAGACTTGGAAGTTTTAATGGAATTAAGGAATTAAGGATCTAAGGAACTGAGGAATTAAGGAATTAAGGATATTTTGGTTCCACAAACCCTTAGATCCTCAGATCCTCAAATCCTTAGATCCTTAGATCCTCAAATCCTCAGTTCCTCAAAAAGTGTAGTTAGTTCAAATTTCTCGCAGTCAAAGAGTCCTTTATCGCTGAGTTTTAGTTTTGGTATCACGAGCAGCGACATAAATCCCATCGTCATAAACGGGTCGTTCAATGTTGAACCGAACTCTTTTGATAAAGAAACCAGCGCCTTATAATCAGCAGCTATTTTATGTCCGTCGATATTTGTCATAAGACCTGCCACTGGAAGCGGAATGCAAATATTATTATCGCTGCTCCATGCCACAAGACCGCCTTTCGTATTGATAATCATATTAGCAGCATTTGCCATCTCCTCATCGCTGCAACCAATCACAACGATATTATGACTATCATGAGCCACGCTTGAAGCAACAGCTCCTTTCTTCAAGCCAAAATTCTTGATGAAACCCAAAGCTATTTTTTTCTTCTCATAACGATTTATGACAGCAACTTTCAAAATGTCGTTATCAACATCACTGACCAAATTATCATTAACATTTTTTGGTCTGCCTACAAATTTCTCTGTCAGAAGTTCACCATTTATCACACTGATAATCTTCACATTCTTACCTTCATCATAAACCTTGAAATCATCGATATCAACATTTCCTGCGACAAAGTTATTGATAAGTTCGACTTCTATTTCTTCGATGAGCGACTTATTATTTTCCGCAACTAATTTTCCATTTATATAAGTCTTTAAAACATTGAAATCGATGAAGTTATCCACAACGATAAAATCAGCAGGGTCGTTCTTCTGCAACAATCCTACATCGAGATTATAATGTTTTATTGGAGCTAAGGTTGCG
Organism: Bacteroidales bacterium; assembly: GCA_045639025.1. Taxonomy (GTDB): domain Bacteria; phylum Bacteroidota; class Bacteroidia; order Bacteroidales; family F082; genus Limimorpha. The sequence goes on along the minus strand of JAZUCH010000039.1, from coordinate 78,422 downwards.
GCTTTTAAAACGTCTAAAATATTATATCCTAATGAGATAGACTTCTTAACCAGATGATTTATATGACCATTGACCAATTCATGAGGGTGCATGTCATCGGAGCAGAACATAACATTTTCGGGAGATTCTTCTATAACAGGGATAAGAGCGTTGAAGTTCTTGGCAGCGCTGCCTTCGCGAATTTGTATCATCATGCCGAGTGCCACTTTATCGCGAGCCTCTTGAATATTAGAGCACTCATGGTCAGTTGTAATTCCCGACTTACAATATTTTACCAAATTTTCGCCGCCCAAAAGAGGAGCATGACCATCTATTGGCTTATTATGACGTTTGGCTGAATTTATTTTTGCAACCACCTCATTATCGTCATAGATAACGCCAGGATAATTCATCATCTCTCCGAGATATTTTATGTCATCCATTGAAAGAAGTTCATCAACCGTTTTTGAATCCAATACTGCACCTGAAGTCTCAAAAGATGTAGCAGGCACACAGCTAGGCGCTCCAAAATAAAATTTCATCGGTGATTTTTTACCTATTTCAATCATATATTTCACACCGTCAATGCCTAAGACGTTAGCAATTTCATGAGGATCACTCACAGTCGCAACTGTTCCGTGAGTGACAGCAATACGCGCAAATTCAGTAGGAACAAGCAAAGAACTCTCTATATGAATATGAGAATCGACAAAGCCAGGCATAATAAGCTGGTCGTTATCATTTTCTTCCTCAACAATATTGACAATCTTTCCATGCTCAACAAAGATTGTCCCTTTGAAAATACGTGAGTTCACCACATCGACAATTTGTCCGCTTAGTTGAAATGCTGAATTTTCCATATTAAAAATTTTATGAGCAAATTTACTATTTATATATGAACATTTCAACGAATTGTTGTTTTATTAATCAAAATAAATTTTGCAATTATGAACTCGATATATGATTTTAAGGCCGTCACTTCAAGTGGCAGAACATTGAACTTCAAACAACTTAAAGGGAAGATTTTATTGATTGTCAATACTGCAAGCCGATGCGGCTTCACTCCACAGTTTGCTGGTCTCGAAGAACTAAACCAAAAATACAAAGACAGAGGTCTCGTTATCATAGGATTTCCTTGCAACCAATTTGGGCGGCAAGATCCAGGAAGCGATAACGAGATTTTAGATTTCTGTCAAATAAATTATGGAGTCACTTTCCAGATGATGAAAAAGATAGAAGTAAACGGAGATAATGCCTCGCCTATTTATACCTTCTTAAAAGAGAAGACGAAAAACATTTTAGGCGAAGACATCAAATGGAATTTCACGAAGTTCCTCATCTCGGCCGACGGCAAGAGAATAAAGCGTTACGCTCCTACTGTCAAACCGAGTAGACTTGAGAAAGATATTGAAGAGATGATAAAAGATGCTAAGCCGAAAGTACATACGGAAGAGCTTGTAGATCATAGTGTTTGATATTGACGAACATCGTATCGATAAAACGCATCACTTTTTCATCAGATTCGTCTTCTCCAATTCTGAACATCTTCAACAATTCCTCTTTTAAAATACAATTGTCACTACTAAGATTGTCGGCATAATCTCTGTCAATATCCATATAAACCATATCAGAAAATACTCCGACAAATATCTCAGTTCCAAGTTCAAGCAGCAACTTCTTAAGTTCATGCAATTTAAGACTTGAAACGGTGCGTCGTTCATTATCAGACAAATCGAATTCTATTTCTGGAAGTTTTCCTTTTCTTGAAATAAATTCAACATTCTTACCTGTGGCAAACAACATCTGCAATAACATCGGCCACAATGATTCATCACATTTTTTGTTTTTAGAATGATGATAATCAATAGGTTTAATAAATCTTAAATAATATTTATAAACCATCAGATTTTGATAAATGCTCAAATCGCTCTTATCAAATATTCTTAAAGAATTAAAGAAATCAACGGTCTGTTTATTCATCAAAAATTCATTAAACAACCACTCGTAACTTAATTTATCGCAATCATTACATTCAATACATTGAATATCAGAATCTTCAAATCCATCATCATTTTCTTCTTCTGAATTATCATCATCATCTTCATTTTTCATATCGAATAATGTTGGTTCCTTCGTATCAATGTCTTTTTTCTTTTCTTCCGCATTATCGTCTAACGAATTTGAATCTTGTCTAACTTCGTCATAACTTTTTAACATAACTGGAGGAAGACCGGATTCAGAAGAAAGATTCCATACCAATGCACGGATATGCTCATAGAGACGATGAGGAACATCATCCTCAACTATTCGATTAAATTCTGCTACAGTAGTGATGTCACCTTCAAAAACTACCAGTGCAGAATATTCGACTTCTACTTCAAAAAAAGTCTTTTTCTTACACTTGGCTTTTATAGAAGCTTCAACATTGACAAAATACGATGATGAAGAACGCATTCTTTTTACATAAGAATTTTTCATATCCACTTTAACCTCATCCACTTTCATATATGAAGGATCAGGTGTGTCATAAATCTCATATTGCAGTTGGCTTAAATAAGTTCTTATAGTCATAATAATAGATTTATGTTTCATTAATAATTTGCGATAAAGTAATCCTTATTGATTTCCACCACTTTTCTACTTCTAGAATTCTTATTATCAATCATTTCATAATAGAAATTATTAAGCGCTTTCGACAAGATTGTCTTCACATTACGAAAACCCAGTCCGGATTTATAAGCTTTTTCCGCCACCATACGCAGAGCCTCATCAGAGAAACGGAGATCGATATTGTTATGAAAGCAATAATCGATATGACTGTCGAGTATGTTATCTTTAGCATTCTTCAAGATATCATAAATCACGTCTGTCGATAATGGATTTAGGGCTATCACATCACCAATTCTACCCAGAAGTTCTGGCGTATAACCCCATTCCAGCAAATCATCTTGAACTACCAACTTCTGATAATTCACGTTGTCGTTATTAGAATTGTTTGTAAATCCTATAGTTTTATTGACATTCAAACGTTTCTTAACAATTTCATCTATACCATAGAAGGCGCCGTCGAAGATGATGAGAAAATTGTCGGTTGGCAACTCGGAATATTGAGTATGATAATGTTTCCCGACTTCAACGTTCAAAGGATGTTCTTTTTCGAACAAGCGCATGATATCTCGAATCATATCCATATCGCTTGCCATACCACTTCTTTTGTTGACATCTAGTCCGTAATGAGTTATTTTATCAAATTCATGGAAAACCAAAACGGCGTATCTCAGTTTGAAAGAATCATCATATTTCTCCATTTCTTTCGACAGTATATCCGTCAGGTTCATTCCTTTCCATCCTGTAGGAGTAAGTTCGCTGGTGTTGATTCTTATGATAGGACATTGGCAAGCCTTAGCGAATATTCTCAGCATCTCACTCTTTCCGCATCCTGTCGGGCCCATGAGTATTGCCGGAGATTTGATGTGACTAGTGTACTTTTTCTTCATACTATCGTAATGATGGTAAAAAGTAACGGACAGTCTTTCTATCACATCATCTTGACCCTTAATGAATTGCTTCACATAATCAGCCATCAGTTTGGGACTATTAATGTCATCGATTTCTATTCTGACAGGACGTCTTTTAACCGGAGGAGTGTACAAGTCATCTTTAGAAAAACCGAATTTTGCTTGAAGATATTCAAAATCTTCTTCTGTTGGAAATGCGAAAACCTTCTTCCATTCTTTCGCCTTGTTTTTCATAATAACGGACATATCGTCGCCCATCTCCAGCGACTCTCTATAACAAGAGATTTCATAATCAGTCTTTGCCAGCAGTTTGCCAATAGTGATACTATCGTCATCCAGCATAACCAAATACTTGACAGCATGTTCGGTACTGATTCTAGGACATAAAAACAACCTAGCTGCAAGATTAGCAGCGTCATGCTCATTTTCACAATCGAGCGGAATTCCAAAATAAGTCTTTTTCATTTCTTTTTATGTTTATGTTATTTATAAATAATTCCGCTTTATAAAGGACAATATTTAAATAATATACGATATATTAATATACCAATTGTAAATTAGCACAAAGAATCTTATCTTGTATCGATTTAATTACAAATCAACACAATACAATTTTAATACTAATACCCAATTATTTATATAAATATACCGCGAAAAAAGCGGGCAACAAAGATAACACTTTTTTCAATAAGCAAGTACTCCTATTACAAGAATATTTAATATTTTTTTAATAACTATTCAAATAATATCAACTTATTGATTTACTATATTATCTACTAATGCGTTTAAGAAGTTTATAGAATGTGACTATGAGCTTAAAGAAAATCAGTAAGACTCAGACATTTTTTAAGAAATACCGAGAGGTCGGGTAAGGAAATCATCGCTACTAAACCTTACCACTTTCCCCCTCGTATTTCCCGGTATCGGGAATTTTAAATAATATTTCACTATTGACCAGCCGCGCCTGCGACATAGCAATATATTTTCTTAAAAGATGAGAACACATTTAATATGAGTGCAAGTTTACGAAAAAAAGAGAGCTCCTAAAATTTCAGGAGCTCTCATTAACTTTCGACTTTAGCCTTTAGACTTTTGTCATTATTATATTAATCAGCCTCTTGCTGCTAAGAGTAAGTCTAACATCTTGATTGCTGATTCGCTGATGACTGAGCCAGGTCCGAAGATAGCTGCTGCGCCAGCATCGTACAAATATTGATAATCTTGTGGAGGGATAACACCACCGACAACTACCATGATGTCTGGGCGACCTAATTTTTCAAGTTCTTCGATAACTTGAGGAACGAGAGTCTTGTGACCTGCTGCCAAACTTGAAACGCCGAGGATATGAACGTCGTTTTCAACTGCTTGACGTGCTGATTCTGCTGGTGTTTGGAATAATGGTCCCATATCGACGTCGAATCCTATGTCGGCGTAACCTGTTGCTACGACTTTAGCGCCACGGTCGTGACCGTCTTGACCCATCTTAGCAATCATGATACGAGGACGGCGTCCTTCAACTTTAGCGAATTCGTCAGCTTTAGCGACTGCTTCTGCGAATTTAGCATCACCTTTTGTTTCCATAGAATAAACTCCTGAGATTGTACGAATAACTGCTTTATAACGTCCTGCTACTTTTTCGCAAGCCATAGAGATTTCGCCTAATGTTGCGCGGCATTTAGCTGCTTCAACTGCTAATTCTAACAAGTTGCCTTCGCCTGTTTCAGCTGCTTTTGTGATAGCTGCTAAGCAACGGTCAACGTCAGCTTGGTTACGTTTAGCACGGAGGTCGTTGAGACGTTTGATTTGTGATTCGCGAACTGCAGTGTTGTCGACTTCGAGAGTTTCGATAGCGTCTTCATGTTCGAGACGGAACTTGTTGATACCAACGATGATTTCGCTGCCAGCGTCGATACGAGCTTGTTTGCGTGCTGCTGCTTCTTCGATACGCATCTTTGGAAGACCTGTCTCGATAGCTTTTGCCATACCGCCCATAGCTTCGATTTCCATGATGTGTTCCCAAGCTCTGTCGGCGATTTCTTTTGTCAATGATTCAATGTAATATGAACCTGCCCATGGGTCAACTACTCTACATACGTTAGTTTCTTCTTGGATGTAGATTTGAGTGTTACGAGCGATACGTGCTGAGAAGTCTGTAGGAAGAGCGATAGCTTCGTCCAAAGCATTGGTGTGCAATGATTGTGTGTGGCCGAGTGCTGCGCCCATAGCTTCGATACATGTACGAGCTACGTTGTTGAATGGGTCTTGTTCTGTCAATGACCAACCTGATGTTTGAGTGTGTGTACGGAGTGCCAATGACTTTTCGCTCTTAGGATTGAAAGTCTTGACAATCTTAGCCCACAACATACGAGCTGCACGCATCTTAGCGATTTCCATGAAGTGGTTCATACCTGAACACCAGAAGAATGAAAGACGTGGTGCGAAAGCGTCGATGTCGAGACCTGATTTAACACCTGTACGGAGATAATCCCAACCGTCAGCCAAAGTGTAAGCCAACTCGATGTCGCATGTAGCACCAGCTTCTTGCATGTGGTAGCCAGAGATAGAGATTGAGTTGAACTTAGGCATCTTCTTAGATGTGAATTCGAAGATGTCAGCGATTATACGCATTGAGAACTCAGGTGGATAGATATATGTGTTACGAACCATGAATTCTTTCAAGATGTCGTTTTGGATTGTACCTTGAAGTTCTTCGTAGGTAGCGCCTTGTTCCAAAGCAGCGACGATGTAGAATGCCAAAACTGGCAAAACAGCGCCGTTCATTGTCATAGAAACTGACATCTTGTTGAGAGGAATCTGGTCGAATAAGACTTTCATGTCTTCTACTGAACAGATACTTACACCAGCTTTACCAACGTCACCCATAACGCGTTCGTGGTCGGCGTCATAGCCACGGTGTGTAGCAAGGTCGAAAGCAACTGACAAACCTTTTTGTCCAGCAGCGATGTTACGACGATAGAAAGCATTTGATTCTTCAGCTGTTGAGAAACCAGCATATTGACGGATTGTCCAAGGACGCATCACATACATTGTTGAGTATGGTCCGCGGAGGTAAGGAGCGATACCTGCTGCATAGTTGAGGTGTTCCATACCTTCGAGCTGTGCTGAAGTGTAAGCAGGACGTACGTTGATGTGTTCAACTGTTTCCCATTCTGGTTTGATACCGTTTTTATTTTCCCATTCTTTTGGGTCTTCTGTCTGAGGTATAACGTTGATGTTTATATCTTTAAAATTTGGCTTCATCGTTTACTCCTTTCTTTATTTTGTTATACCTAATTTCTTTTGAAAATCTTGTAATGTCTCTAAAACGTTGCTCTTGACGTGGATGAAGTATTCCATACCAGCTGCTTTGAGTACGTCGGCTGTACCTTCTGGGTTACCTGCCAAAACGACGATAGCTTGGTCTTTAAGAGCTTCGTAAATCTTGAGAGCGTTGCCTTCGCCATATTCTTCGTCTGAAGAGCAGATGACAACGATTTCTGGTTTAACTTCCTTAGCTGCTGCGATACCGTCTTCAACAGTCTTGAAACCAGCGTTGTCAACGACTTCGAAACCAGCGCAAGCGAAGAAGTTAGAAGCGAAGTTAGCTCTTGCTTTGAGCATTGCTAAGTTACCATATGTTAACATCCATACAACAGGGCGTTTGTTGCTTTGGCTGTAAACGTCTGTTGCATAACGTAATTGTTCAAATTGTTGAGCAACGCGGTAAGTAACGATTGTATCGATTTCTGCGTTTTCATCACGACGGCAGTTAGCTTCAAATACCCATGCTTCTGGATTTGACTTCATTGTCTCTGTGAAGTTAGGATATTGGTTTGTACCGAGGATGATTTCGCGGCGTGTTGCTACGTTGTTGAGGCGTTTTGTTGCGCTTTCCTTAACCATCTTTTGGATTGTGCCGTTACGCAATGCTGCGAGGTAACCGCCTTCTTCTTGAATTTGGAGGAATAAATTCCAAGCTGCCTTAACCAATGAGTCGGTGAGGTTTTCAATGTAATATGAACCTGCTGCTGGGTCAGCGACTTTGTCGAAGTGTGATTCTTCTTTCAAGATAAGTTGTTGGTTACGAGCGATACGTTCTGCGAACTCTGTTGTTGGTTCGTAAACCATGTCGAATGGAGTTACGCTAAATGAGTGAACGCCGCCGAGGATAGCTGACATAGAACCTGTTGTTGTACGTAACATATTTACGTATGAGTCATACAAGCTCATGTTGATTTGTGCGTTGAAAGCGTGGATGAGCATCTTAGCGTTTTCTTCTTTTGCGCCGAATGCCTTAGCTATGTTTGCCCACAATACTCTGTAAGCACGCATCTTAGCCATTTCCATGAAGTAGTTTTGACCTACTGCTACGTTGAAACGCATCTTTGGAAGGATAGCGTCGATTGTCATGTCTGTGTCGGTGAGTCTGTCGAGATATTCAGCACCAACTGCCAAAGCGAAAGCCATTTCTTGAACGATTGTTGCGCCGGCATTTGTGAAGACGTGAGCGTTAACGCCTATTGTTTGGAAACCTGGCATTTCAGCTTTTGACAAGATGTAAGCCAATTCCATGTCTGTGCTTTCAGAGATGAACCATGTACCACGACGGATATAACGTGTCAATGGGTCATAATTCAAAGAACCATGTAAACCAGGGATTCTTGAAAGTTGTTCCAAAAGTGGTAAATGATATTTGTTATTGTAGAAGCTTAACTCGACTTCTTCAGCATTGATACCGTTGAGCAATGCAGATAATTCGAGGTCAGAATAAAGCTTGTCATATTCAAGACGGAATGTGATAGCGTTAGCGCCTCTCTTGAGAGCGTCTAAAGCTTTTTCGTTAGCGGCTTTGCAGTCTGTAACGTTGATATCTTGGCAGATGAGCCATTCGTTACCTTTTGTCTTGTTGCCACGAACGTATGGGAACTGGTTAGGTTCTACGTTGTTCCATGCAATTGAATTAAGATTTTCAGCGCGGTAATAAGGTCTTACCGAAAAACCTTCAGCCGTTTTCCAAACTAATTTTTTGTCGTAATCGGCTCCTTTAAGGTCTTTTTGAATCACGGATTCCCATTGCTCGGTTGATATCGCAGGGAATTCCTCAAAAAGTTTCTTCTGGTTACTCATATTTTTATCTGTTAAAAATTATTGTTCTGTTAATTAGCTTTGCTATTTCAAAAAATACCAGCTATAAATTTTTCCCCACAAATATAAATCAAAATTCTTTATCCCAAACAAAAATACCTAATAAATATAAAACAAGTTTTTTGTTGTTGAAAAATGATTATTTTTGTAAGTTCTAAAAATAGTTTTTAATTTATATCATTATGAAAAAATATTTATTGGCCTTATTGCTTCTCGTTCCTTTCCTAGCGAAATCACAATCTTGTGAAGTATCAGGAAATCAAAATGGTATATGGGATTGCGACACAGTATTTGTCGTCGATAATGTCATCGTTCCTGAAGAAAGCAAACTCATAATCGCTGAAGGTACAAAAGTCATTTTCAAAGATTATTACAGCATCATCGTCAACGGTTCTTTCGAAGCCGTTGGTTGTGAAAACGACTCCATATATTTCACTGTTACAGACACAACAGGTTTCTATCGCTGGGATGCCGGCGACGGTGGTTGGAACGGCCTCGTTTTCCAAGATGTTAAAGATACATTAAGACTCGAATATTGTCATTTCTCTTACGGCAAGGCTGCCGAAGAAATGAGACGCGGCGGCGCAGTAAGAATATACAACACCGATTATGTCGTTATCGACAACTGCACATTCTATTGCAACCACACTCGAGAAAAAGGCGGCGCTCTCTACGCAGAACATTCCGACCTCATGATTTCAAACTGCGAAGTAGATGCTAACTTCGCTCTCACCAACGACGGTTCTTACACACACGGCGCTGGTTTCCAATTCCATAGATGCTCCGTAAAAATGGAAGATATGTATTTCCACGACAATACCTGCAACACATGTTATGGCGGCGGTGTCAACTTCGACAGCTGCAGCGTGGATGTCAACAAAGCGGTCTTTGAAGACAATTTCGCCGTGAACGCTGCTGGTATGGGAATACAACGCAGCAACGACTATGACGTAAGAGTTTCCAACTCATTGTTCAACAACAATATCGTCAAGCATTACGGAGGCGCTATGGCTATGGCCACAACATCTCCTCTGATTCAGAACGTGACAATGGCTAACAACTACTGCGTCGGTGCTGGCGGCGGTGCCATGCAGTTCTACGACGGAGCAAAACCTGTGTTCAAAAACTGCATCATTTGGGGCAACGACTGGTATGGCGAACATAACTCTATCACAGATGGTTCTCAAATATTCGTCTGGGGTTCCGACTGCGCTCCTGAGTTCTACAACACTCTCATCGAAGGCGGTATTAAAGAAATTCACGGAAATCAATATGTTGCGGTGTACGATTACCCAACAATGCTCGAGATAGACCCTCTCTTCATCGACACTGTCGCTCGTAATTTCCAATTGCAAGAAGACAGTCCGGCTATCAACAGAGGAACAATAGACACAACGGGCTTGATGATGCCAGCAACCGACCTCCTCGGTAATCCTAGAATCATCGACGACAGAGTCGATATGGGATGCTACGAATCAAGCGTGACTTACCTCAAGAAAATCAAGTCTCAAGACAATAATCTCAAAATATTCCCTAACCCTTTGACATCTAACAGCGTATGTAGCTTCGAGAATAAAACTGCTTCTCAAGTCACACTGAAAGTGTCCGACATAAAAGGCGCACAACTTTTTGTCAAAGACCTCGGAATATTGCCTGCAGGCAATAATGAGATTTCTCTTTCCGAATTGACTAATGTCTTAAAAAATAATAACATATATTTCATAAGCATCGAAACTCAAGGTAAAACATTAAAAGCTAAAATCGTTTATTAAAATTTATTATGAAAAATATATTCACAAACAAACAGTTCCTCGGAATACTCTTTGCGATTATCGCATTCGCACTCATAACTTTAGTTTACTTCACTCCTATTTTGGAAGGCAAGAGAATAAAACAACACGACATTGAGATGTACAAAGGTATGTCTCAAGAAATCAACGAATTCCGTGAAGAGACAGGCGAACAGTCATTATGGACCAACTCAATGTTTGGAGGTATGCCAGCATGGAACATCGGCGTTCAACAGAACAGCAACCTCATGACTTACGTACAGAAAATCATAGGTTTAGGATTCCCAAGTCCTATAATGTCGGTATTCATCAGCATGCTAGGTTTCTTTATTTTACTGCTTGTTTTAGATTGTAAAATATGGATTAGTTTCATCGGCGCATTGGCGTATGGTTTCACCTCATACCTCTTCATCGTCATGGGCGCCGGTCACAACTCAAAGGCTGTCGCAATGGCTTATATGGCTCCTGTAATCGCTGGTATCATAATGACTTACAAAGGGAAATACCTCTGGGGCGCAGTACTCACTGCCATTTCATTAGCACTCGAAATAAGAGCTGGTCACATCCAAATCACCTATTATTTATTTATGATAGTTCTGATTATGGTCATCGCTGAATTTGTAGAGACAATAAAAACTAAAAAATATTTAGACTTCTTCAAGGCAAGCGGAATTCTTGCAACAGTAGCGATTTTGGCTGTATTGACAAGTACAACAACGCTTTACGCCAACTACGAATTCGGTAAAGAAACGATGCGTGGCAAACCTGTTCTCACAGAAAACGTTGAAAATCAGACACGCGGCCTCGACAGAGATTATATCACACAATGGAGCTACGGCATTGGAGAGACATGGAGTCTTATGATTCCTAACGTAAAAGGCGGCGCTTCTGCTTATATCGGCAACGACAATCCTGCATTGCAAAATGCCGACCCTCGCTTCCGCTCGACAATAGCTCAAAACAACGCTTATTGGGGCGACCAACCTGGAACAAGTGGACCGGTTTACGTAGGCGCAATAGTCTGTTTCTTGTTCATACTCGGTCTTTTCGTAGTCAAAGGAAAGATAAAATGGGTATTACTCGCAGCTACAATACTCTCAATATTATTAAGTTGGGGCAAGAACTTCATGGGCTTCACCGACTTCTTCCTCGATTATTTTCCATTATATAACAAATTCAGAGCTGTATCAATGACACTCGTAATCGCGGAAGTATGTATGCCAATTCTCGCGTTCCTCGCCCTCGCTGAAGTGATGAAAAACCCTGAAATTTTGAAGAAAAATATGTATTACTTATACGTATCTTTCGGATTGACAGCAGGTTTGTGTTTATTGTTCTATATCGTTCCTAACGTATTTTTCAACTTCCTCAGTCAAGGCGAAGCTGCTCAATTCGCACAATTGACAAATGGAAAAGACGGAGCTATTTATCAAATGCTCGTCAACGACATCGAAAACGTTCGTATGGCAATATTCAAGAAAGACGCGATAAGAAGTTTCCTCTTCATCACAGTCGCTGCTATATTATTATTACTCAATATAAAAGGTAAATTAAAAGACAATGCTGTCTTTGCAATGCTAGCTGTTTTGGTTGTTATAGATATGTTTCCAATCAACAAACGTTATCTCAACAACGACAACTTCATCGATAGTCGTCGTTTCGAAAAACCTTTCGTAATGTCTGAAATAGACAAACAGATTTTACAAGATAACAGCTTGGATTACAGAGTGATGAATCTTATGACAAGCACCTTCAACGATGCAAGCACATCATATTTCCATAAATCAATAGGCGGTTATCATGGTGCAAAACTTCGTCGTTATCAAGATATTATAAACCATTATTTAGGAGGAAATAATGTTGGTAGCGATGGATTCTGGAACGTACTTAATATGTTGAATACCAAATATTTAATTTATCCTCAGGCTAACAACAGACCTATCGCTGCTCCAAATCTAGACGCTTTCGGTAATGCTTGGTTAGTATCTGACATTAAATGGGTTGCAACTCCAAACGAAGAAATCGCAGCTATTGAAAATACTAACTTAAAAACAACAGCGATTGTTAATGAAGAATTTAAAAACTCTATTGGCGACTTCAATCCGACATCAGGTTTCGGAACAATACAACTGACTTCATACAAACCTAACGAATTGATTTACAACTTCAACTCTTCAAAAGACGAATTAGTAGTATTTTCTGAGATATGGACAAGCAAAGGATGGACAATGTGGATTGACGGTGAAGAAAGTCCATTGATTAGAGCTGACTATATCTTAAGAGCTGCTGTCATCCCAGCTGGTAATCATGAGATTATGATGCGTTATGAACCTAAGATTTGGAAAGTCGGCAACACAATTCAATTTGTAAGTTCCTTGATTTTAATCTTGGGATTACTCGCTGCAATATTCGTAACATATAGAAAATCAGAATGGACAAAGTCTGTTGACTGTTGACCGTTGTCTGTTGACTTAACAAAAATGAAGAGAGTCTTAATCATAACATATTATTGGCCACCATCTGGCGGTTCCGGCGTTCAACGTTGGTTGAAGATGTCGAAGTATCTGCCCGAAAATGGTTGGCAACCTGTTATTTACACAGCCGACGGAGCAGAATATCCAGTGGAAGATTTGTCGCTGATAAAAGACATCGCTCCAGAAACTGAGATTATCAGACGTCCAATCATCGAGCCTTATTCTTTCTATAAAAAGTTTTTAGGAATCAAGAAAGATGAGAAGATAAAGGCTGGCTTCATCAATGAAGGAAAGAAAAAATCTGCCTGGAAAGAAAACTTAAGCATCTGGTTAAGAGGCAATTTATTTATCCCTGATGCACGTTGCTGGTGGGTACAACCCTCGGTAAGATTTCTTAAAAAATATTTGCAAAAGAATCCTGTCGATGCCATCATTTCAACAGGACCGCCTCATTCTATGCATCTTATCGCTAAAGAGTTACATAAAAAATTTAACATTCCTTGGGTCGCCGACTTCCGCGATCCTTGGACCGACATCGATTTCTTTAGTGAATTAAAACTAACAAAAAGAAGTCTTAAAAAACATCATAGACTTCAATATCAAGTCCTTACTGAAGCTAACAAAGTAGTGACTGTCGGATGGGACTGGGCAAAAGGTCTAGAAAGTCACGGCGCAAAAGATGTTGCAGTCATAACAAATGGTTACGACTTTAATATTGAAGAACTTAAGACAAAATCAGACTTGTCGGAGAGTTTCACCATGTCGCATGTAGGTATTATCGGCGCAGCAAGAAACGCTACTAAATTCTGGGCAGCTCTCGGTGAACTTATAAAAGACAATAACATCTCTGATTTCTCTAACTCATTAAAGATTAGACTGATAGGACAAGTTGACAATTCCGTCTTACTTTCGATAAAAGAAAATAATTTAGAAAATCACGTCGAGATAATTCCTTACATACCGCATGAAAAAGTGATAATTGAACAAAGCTCATCGCAGGTTTTGTTACTTTTTGTTAACAATTCACCTAATGCTAAAGGTATTCTCACGGGAAAAATATTCGAATACATGGCTTCTGGACGTCCAATATTGGCAATCGGTCCAAAAGACGGCGACACCGCTATAATTCTCGATGAGACAAAATCAGGATGCATCATCGACTTCGAAGATAAAGACGGAATGAAAGAGACAATTCTCGATTTATTCAATAAATATAAAGAGAATCAACTTATTACAAAAGAAAACGAAAGCGTTAAAAAATATTCACGCAGAGCTTTGGCAAAAGAATATGTTAATTTAATTGAGAGGATTTTGGAAAATGAACAACACTAAAATAATCATACAAGCACGCACAGGCTCGACACGACTGCCTCAGAAAATGATACTTCCTTTCTACGAAAATGAAGGAATCTTCTCGTTGTTACTCAAAAAGTTAACATCAACCTTCGACAAAAACGACATTATCCTCGCAACATCTCTAAATGAAAACAACGACGTTTTGGTTGAAATAGCGAAACATCATGGCATAAACTATCACAGAGGTTCGGAAAACGATGTGCTTCAACGTTTTATCGATGCTGCAAAAGAGTTTGATGCAGAAAATATCATAAGAGTCTGCGCCGACAATCCTTTCCTCGATGTCTTTTATATCAAACTGCTTATCGAGAAATTTGAAAATTTCAATTGCGATTATCTGTCATACGTAACGTCAGATGGCACTCCTTCAATAAAAACGCATTATGGATTCTGGGCAGAAGCCGTGAAACTCAGCGCATTAGAAAAAGTAAGAGAACTCACTGACGAGAATCTATACCACGAACACGTCACTAATTTCATTTATGCAAACAGAGAAATATTCGACGTGAACTTCTTCAAGATAATTCCAGAAATAGATAGACATAAAGATATCAGACTTACCATCGACACTCAAGTTGATTTTGATATCCAAAAAGAAATTTATGCTAGACTGAATAGTTATATCCCTAATTTCACATCTCTTAATGTCATTGATTTTCTTGAAGATAACCCGCATTATTTAGAGATAATGAAAAACGAAATTTTAAAGAATCAGAAGTAATTATGAAAAACGGAACATATATAATCGGTGAAATAGGACAAAACCATAATGGTTCTGTCGATATTGCGAAACTCATTGTCGAGTTGATTTCACGATCTGTCAAGGAAGAATATTTCGGCATTGAATTACAACCTATGAACGCCGTTAAGATGACAAAACGCGACCTCGCTCATGAGTTGTCAGATTCTCAGATGTCACGAGTTTACGACTCACCTAATTCATTTGGAAGGACTTACGGTGAACATCGCGCTTTCCTTGAATTATCTGACGAACAACATTATGAGGTTTATAAATTTGCTAAAGAAAAAGGTCTCGATTTCGTTGAAACATTATGTGCGCCTTCATGCTTAAGCATAATGAAATATTTCACTCCTGATTATCTGAAAGTTGCAAGTCGTGACGTGACAAACATCCCTTTGTTGGAAGCTCTTGCCGAGACAAAAATACCTATCATCTTATCAACAGGAATGGCAGGAAAAAAAGAACTCGATGAGGCTTTGGAAGTGATTTGCAGACATCATAACGAGATTTCAATCCTACATTGCGTCTCTCAATATCCAACAAATCCAAACAACCTGAATCTCAACACGATAAAATATCTTAAAAACAATTATCCTCAATATAAGATTGGTTTCTCTGATCATACAATCGGAATTTCTGCACCGATAGCAGCAATCGCAATGGGCGCGGAAATCATTGAGAAACACGTCACTATCGACAGAAGAATGAAAGGCACCGACCAAGCAGGCTCTTTGGGTCCTGACGGCGTCAACCGTATGATACGCGATATCAGAATAACAGAAATGTCGATGGGAAAAGAAGAAATATTCATCGAACCTGATGTGATGAGCAGCAAGATAAAACTTGAACGCTCCATCGCGACAAACCGCAACCTTAAAGTCGGTGACGTCATCACAGAAAATGACATCCATCTTTTAAGTCCAGGCGATGGTTTTAAATGGTCTGAAAGACAATCTGTTATAGGTAAGAAAGTAAAAATAGAAATACCAAGAAACGAAATTATTTATCCTCAAAATCTAGAATAAATGAAGAAACCTAAATTAATATTAACAGATATTGACGGTGTCTGGACCGATGGCGGAATGTATTACGATCAGACTGGCAACGAATGGAAGAAATTCCACACTTACGACAGCGCTGGCGTTCTGTTCGCTCATCAGAATGAGATTCCTGTCGGAATAATAACAGGCGAAGACACTGAGATTGTCGCAAGAAGAGCTGCCAAACTCAAAGTCGATTATCTTTTTCAAGGTGTGAAAAACAAGCTTGAAGTCGCTGAAAATATCTGTAAAGAATTGAATATCACTTTAGAAGACGTCGCTTACATCGGCGATGACTTAGGCGACGTAGAACTTCTGAAAAAAGCAGGCATCTCGGCAACACCAAATTCAGCCCCTGAATACATAAAGAAATCAGCACAGATGGTGATGACTAAAAACGGCGGCGAAGGCGTATTTCGTGAATTCGTAGAAAAAATTTTAGAAATATGTTAAAGAAATTTATCATAGGGATATTCAAACCTAAATTTTTATTTAGATATATAGTCAAATCCAAGACTAAAAGTTGCAAAGGCAAACTTTCTGTCAACGGATTTTCTACTGTCAACAACAATACGCACCTTGGTTATAACGTCAACTTTAACGGAATGAAAATCACAGGAAAAGGACGTTGTACCATAGGCGACAACTTCCATTCCGGAACCAACTGCCAAATAATGACCGACTACCACAACTACGATTGTGGAACCAAAATCCCTTACGATAACACCGTGATTGTCAAAGACGTAACCATCGAAGACAATGTATGGCTCGGAAATAACGTAATCGTGCTTCCAGGAGTCACTATTGGCGAAGGCGCTGTTATTCAAGCAGGCAGCGTCGTGGTAAAAGACATCCCAGCATTGTCGGTCGCAGGCGGTCATCCTGCTAAAGCATTTAAAATGAGAGATATAGAACATTATAACAGACTTAAAGACCAAAAACAATTTTTCTGATGAGATACAGCGAGCTTAACGTTTTAGAAATCAATGAAATATCTCGAATAGTAAAGGAAAAGCAACCTTCATTATTCAAGCAAATTTGCATATTCATCGGACAATTGTTTTATTATACATTTATTGTTCATTTTAAATATAAGTCATTGCCTGTCAATTACAAAGGTTTGGTTTTCTTCGGCGTCTCTCTTAACAACCATCGTTCGTTGGAACCTATAATTAATAAGGTAGAAAAAGATACATTTTTATATCTCAACAACCACGTCACCGACGTACACAAAAGACGCGCTTGGTGGCATAGCATCCCTTATATTTTTTCCTTAATAAGACTTTACAGAAAATCCAATAAAGAAGATAAATCACTTATTATCAAATATTTCACTAGACTTTGGACGACATACGGACTTTATAAAGTGGCAGGAGAAATGCTCGACAAATACAATGTCAAGGTACTAGTTCTTGCAAACGACCATAACGACATCAACAGATGTCTGATTTTCAACGCATTAGAAAAAGGTATAAAGACAGTTTACGTTCAACATGCATCTGTGAAAAAAGGTTTTCCACGTCTCGATTTCTCCTACTCTTTCCTCGACGGACAAGAGTCGCTAGATAAATATCTTCATGCAGGAAAACCTAATGGAGAAGTATATCTCTCTGGCGGCGTACGTTTCGATTTTCTTTACGACAAAATCGTTAAAAGAAATGAAGAAGTCAAGAAGATAGGCGTGGCTATCAATATGTTAGACGACTTTGAAAAAGTTAAAAGCCTTTGTCTTTTCCTGAAAGAAGAAGGATATGACGATTTGACACTTCGTCCTCATCCGCGTTATCAACATCTTGATTCTGAATGGCTAATAAAGAACAACATCGCCATTTCCAATCCTAAAGAAGAGAGTTCTTTTGACTTCATTGAAAACATCGACTTCATGATTTCCAACGAATCGGCGATTCACCTCGATGCCTCCATAATGCATTGCCCTACCGTTCTTTATAATATGTCGAACAATCAGATTCTTGACGATTACAATTTCATTAAAAACAATCTGGTCAAACTGGCAGAAAACGGTAACATTTTGTTAAATTTCATTAAGAATAAAAATGAAATTTTTCTTAACAAAGAAGTGCTGCAATACTATAATGCATCATCTTATTCACATTTGGAAGGAAAATTAGGCGAGACAATTGCAATGTTTTTAAACATGCTTTGCCAAAACAATGAAAATCAATTTGATACAAAATACGGATTTTTTAAGGATTCTGACTTCATTCATAAAATTGTTAATAAAAATTAATTTTTTTTACAACAGAGAAAAGTGAAATCAAAAGGTAATTAATATTAAATTTGCAAAATAACAATCAAACGGAAAAACTATGGTATTCAGCAGCAACATTTTCTTGATTTATTTTCTTCCAATCTTCTTGATTTTCTATTTCATCACACCAAAGAATTGGAGAAATGTAGTCCTTTTATTATTCTCATTGGTATTCTACGCATACGGCGCTCCTGACTTTATATTGCTGCTCGTCGGTTCATGCGTTGCCAACTTCTACCTAGTCAAGCTGATGCATAATGCCAAAAATCAATTAAGCAAGAAATTATATTGCACTGCTGCTATAGTGATAAGTCTAGGGCTACTCGTATATTACAAGTATGCCAACTTCTTTGTAGAGAACATCAATCTGTTACTAGAAGCCTTTGGTGCTCATACCATTACATTTGCAAAAGTATTACTTCCAATCGGTATCTCGTTCTTTACATTCCAGTCAATAACATACGTAATCGACACATACAGAGGCAACAACCAACCTATGAATCGTCTCCACGATTATGTATTATATATCATGATGTTCCCTCAACTCATCGCTGGTCCTATTGTTAGATACTGCGACATTGAACAGGAAATCAGACATCGTAATTACGACTGGAACGAAGCGCTTCATGGATTCTATCGTTTTATCATAGGTCTCTCAAAGAAAGTTCTTATCTCCGATGTCATTGGTATTCAAGTCGATAAAATGTTGGCAAGCGACATTGCCCTGATGGATTCAGGAACAGCCTGGATTACTATAATCGGCTACACAATGCAGCTTTACTTCGACTTCTCAGGTTATTCCGATATGGCGATAGGTCTCGGAAAAATCATGGGATTCCACTTCCCAGAGAACTTCGATAACCCATATAACTCTACTAGCATCACCGAGTTCTGGCGTAGATGGCACATGACTCTCGGCTCATTTATGCGTAACTATCTCTACATCCCTCTTGGAGGCAACAGATGCTCAAAATCAAGAATGTATTTCAACTTATGGATGGTTTTCCTCTTGTCAGGATTATGGCACGGAGCAGGATGGAACTTCTTGATATGGGGTGCATATCACGGATTCTGGCTCGTGGTTGAACGCATGGGTTTAAAGAAAGTTTATGACAAAATCGGCAAGTTACCAAGTGTGATAATCACATTTGTATTGGCAGTGATAGGCTGGGTGTTCTTCAGACTCGAGACATTCCACGATGCTACCACACTCATTTCCAGAATGTTCGCTTTCGACTTCAACGCGATAGAAACTGTTTACGACAATCAATTCTACACAACACTCATCGTTGCTCTCATATTCTCATTCATCTGTCTCTTCCCATTCGGAAAGAAGATTCAAAACTTCGTATTCTATGGCGATTACACCAAGACACAACATATTATAGTCTGGATAATCGCAGTATTCTTGTTGTTATTCTGCTTAGGCGCATTTAACTCAGTAGGATTCAGTCCATTCATCTACTTCAGATTCTAACACTTACTAAAATGAAAAACAACTTCCACAAAATATTATTCTTAGCAACAATATTGGTTTTTGTTGTCATCTTGGTGCAAACTCTTTGGCATCCAATCAATTTCAGACCTTTGAAAGGCGTTACGGTAAAAGCTGAAATGCCGAAGCTGACATTTGAGTCATATAAAAACAATACCTTCCAAAAGAAATTCGACAAATATTCTCAAGAGAACTTCGGTTTTCGCGAATGGACTTTCCGTATGTACAATCAATATTTGTGGTCATGCTATCGCAAGATAAAAGCATTTATCGTTGTAGAAGGAAAGGAAGGTTATCTATATGAAAAAGAATTCGTTAGAGACCATTATGAAAGTCTCATGTACAATCATACCAACGACACAACCGTGATGAAAGAATTGTTCGAGACAGAAGCATTACGTCTATGGAAAGTGCAGGAACTTCTGAAAGAACATGATATTCATATCTTTGTGAATTTGATTCCTGGCAAAGACATCATATATCCTGAATATCTTCCTGAAAACACTTACACTCGCCCTGATGGCATCCACGCCTACGATTTCTACAAACCGATGTTCGATAAACTTGGCATCAATTACATTGACAATGTCACATATTTCAAAGAAATAAAAGACAAAGTAGATTATCCTTTGTTTCCAAAGACAGGAACACACTGGACAAATATCGCTGCAACACACGCCTTCGATTCTATTATAAGATATATGGAAGTATTGGGCAACAAAAATTTACTCAATGTAGAACTTGGTGAAAAATATATAGATGAAACAAGACAACCCGACGACGACCTCGAACAGCTTCTTAATATCATCTTCAAGATAAGACCAAACGTCAATTATTACACCGACGTTACCATCATTCCAGATTCTACAGCTATAAAACCTAATTTCATCACAATAGGCGACTCCTATTTCTGGACTATCTCCTACAACTTCCCATTAACGAAGCTATTCAACGAATCACCTTATTGGTATTATAACAGCACCATCTATTTTGACAAAGAAAACACATCGACGAAAGACATAGATTTCGCAAAAGAGTTGATGGACGCCGATTATATCATGCTTAATTATTGCACAGTCCAGCTTTATGACCTGGCAAGCAAGTTCTTACCTAAAGCATTGGTTTACTTATGTTATGACGCTGAAGAAAGAGACAATAAAGTTGAAGAGATTATCAATAAAATGAGAAACGATGAAAGTTGGTACGCAACACTTTCAGAGAAAGCCAAGAAACAAAAGATATCAGTTGAAGAAGCAATGAGAAACGACGCGACATATATGGTTTACCAACAGCCAGAAACATGTTTCGACGATTTGAAAGGATACAAACTACCAACTTCCAGAAACGAATCCTTGCTGGATGCCAACAGGCCTTTGACATTTGATGAACAAGTTGCAAAGGTAATTAGAGAGATTAAAGCCACCCCAGAATGGGACAACAGCATAAAAGAAAAAGCTGAAAGAAACGGCAAAACTTACGAGACTCAATTAAAAAATGATGCCATCTGGATGGTAAAACAAAAGAATAAATAATCATGAAAAATAAATTCCATTTAATATTATTTATTTTAACTATCACGGTTTTTACCACTATTATGGTTCAAACCATCTGGCATCCTATAACTCTTAGGAGCATTAAGGGCGTTACAGATAAGGTTGAAATGCCTAAGTTAAATCTTAAAAATTATAGTGACGGCAGCTTCCAAAAAGATTTCGATAAATATCTCACACAGAATTTCGGATTCAGAGAGTCAGCATTACGACTTTATAATCAATATCTTTGGACTTGTTACAAAAAAGAGAATATAGATCATATTGTTCCTGGAAAAGACACATGGATATTCTACAAGCATCATATCGACGACTATTACGGACAAGAGATGTACAGATGGCAAAAGACCACTGAAATTGCCATCAACAGATATGAAAGAGAAATCAGACTGATGAAAAAACTCAGAAGTATTCTGAAAGAGTACGGCATCGAGTTTCTTATGTTCATAGCACCTGACAAGGCTTTCATCTATCCAGAATATCTCCCCGACCAAGAATTCGACACAACGACAATAAACGCCCGCAAATATTACGACAGACGTCTAAAAGAAGAAGGGTTCCCTAATATTGATATGACAGAAATGTTTATCAAAATGAAGGATACCGTTGACTACCTGCTCATGCCTTCCAGAGGAGCACACTGGAACAACACATGCGTCTATGGAATCGATACTCTGTTAAGAGTCATGGAAACTCTTAAAGGTGAAAAACTTGCAGAGTTCTCATACGGCGAAGCTATCCCTTCATATCGACATCTTAATGCAGAATCTGATATTGAAGGATATATGAACCTTATGTGGCGCAGACCAATACCAAAAAAATTTAAAACAAAAGAAAGACAGTTTGAAATAGTAAAAGACTCTACTACAGTGATGCCTAACGTGCTGTTCGTAGGCAACTCTTTCCTCTTCCAAGTATATGATTATATCCCTGTCAAAGAGTTATTCTCAAACATGGACCACTGGTATTATAATCATACGTCATACTCTGGATTTAATAGAATTAGCAAGAAAATAACTGAGATTGACAGACTGCAAACCATCTTAATGTCGGATTACGTCGTTTGGTTTGCCGACGGATGCCAGATTTATAAGACAAGCTATGGTTTCGTTGAAGATGCCATCGTACGACTTTGCATTGAAGACGACAGATATCAAGAAGTCAAGAATGCTGTCGCTGATAGCTTGTTTAAGGAAAAAGTAAAAATACTGACAAAGAGCGGCTCTGCTATCGACAGCGCCAGTCTTATGAACAAATCTCTAAGTCAAGCTATCGACAAAATCACTCTTGACCCTGAAAGATATTTCGTTGAGCTCCAAGGCGAGGAAGTGCCTACTTCAAGAAACAAGAGAGTCGCTAAGATTCTTGCTGGCAAACAAATCATGAAAGACCCAGAATGGTATGACAAGATAAAAGCTTACGCTGTCATGAATTATCTTAATACCGACGAAGCACTGAAGGTTGAGATTGAAAACATCAATGCAAACAAGCCTTTGATTCGCGATATGGAAATGACAGTTACTGATGCCGAGCATTATAACTATCTTGTTGACAAAGTTGTAGAAGAGATAAAAGCCAATCCAAGCTTGATGGAAGAGATAAAAACAAAGGCAGAAAAACGAAACAAGACTTTCGAACAAGCCATCATCGATGATGCAAAATGGATTGTCAATAACAGACTTAAGAAAGCAGGTTTGAAAGTTGAGAAGAAATAACAGATTCTCTGATAAGATACTACCAGTTCATTATTTTCCACAGAAATCCAAGACGATGACGTCGTTTCTGTAGTTAAGTTCTGCGAACTCACGATGGTTGACGAGGAACACCACGATGTCGGCAGTATCGTAAGCGACTTTATAATCAGTGAGTTTGAAGAGATTATTTTCTTTTACGTTAGGTTCCACAACCATGATGTCAGGGTTGTTACAAGCCTGAATCACGTTAGTTGTTATTGACTTGGCAGGTGACTCTCTCAAATCGTCGATATTAGGTTTGAAAGCGAGACCCATCATCGCCACTTTTGGCTTACGGTTATTTTTAAGTTCGAACTCAAGCATGCAGTTCTTCACTTTCTCTGCACACCATAAAGCCTTGTAATTATTTATCTCTCTTGCTGTTGAGATTATCTTCGATTCTTTTGGATAATCTGCTGTGATGAAATAAGGGTCAACAGCAATGCAGTGACCGCCGACGCCGCAACCCGGACGAAGTATGTTGACTCTTGGATGTTTGTTTGCCAAGTCGATGAGTTCCCAAACGTTGATGCCCGCCTTGTCGCAGATGATTGACAATTCGTTAGCGAAAGCTATCTGCACGTCGCGAGAGGAATTCTCTGTGAGTTTGCACATCTCGGCAGTGCGGCTGTTGGTAGAATGTAAATTTCCTTTAACAAATATTTGGTAAAACTCTTTCGCTTTCTCTGTCGAAGCCTCGTTGACGCCGCCTATTACGCGGTCGTTGTGTTCAAGTTCGTAAATCACGTTGCCAGGAAGCACGCGTTCAGGGCAGTAAGCGATGAAAATCTTGTCTTTAAGTTCTGGGCGCGTTTCATAAATCAGCGACATCATTTTCTCTGTCGTTCCAACAGGTGATGTCGATTCGATGACGAAGAGGTCGTTAAGTTTCAGGAGAGGCAGCACCATGCGAGTGGCAGCTTCCACGTAGGAGATGTCAGGTTCGTGGTCGCCTTTGAATGGAGTAGGAACGACGATGAAATAAGCGTCGCATTCCTGAGGCTCGGTGTAAGCCTTGAACTTAGCGCTGGCGATGACATCTTGAAGAAGCTGTTCCATACCAGGTTCAATGATATGAAGCACACCTTTGTTAGTAGTCTCAACCACATTTTTGTTGATATCCACTCCAACCACATCGACGCCATGTTTAGCCGCGATTATCGCTGTCGGCAGACCGATGTAACCTAAACCCATGAAACAAGCTCTCATCTTACGAAATTTTATTTATCTGCAAAGATAAGAAAAAAGACTACAAGTCAACAAGACTACAAGACTACAAGTTTTTTTGAATCTAAAAAATTCAGAATCTCAGAACCTCAGAAGGACTTTGGCTTTTGAGCTAAGGCTTTTGAACTTTTTTTAGTGATGTAGTCAGTAATAAAATTATTACATTACCTAAAATCCTTCCTCTACGAAACCACACGAAAATGTTTTTTCCGTTGAAATAACTCTATTCCAAAATTTAAAAAACGCCACAGGGGGGGGGTGACGTCTCTACATGCGCTCTTGTCACCTCTAATCCCTCTGTCCCTCTAAACCCTCTAATTCCTCTGCACCTCTAGTCCCTCTAATTCCTCTGTCGTGCTTTCGCAGAAAAATTTTCTGAGGTTTTGAGATTTTGAGTTTCTTATCATGAATATTTATTTAAATTTGTAGTCTAAAGTTTATAATTATGAAAACATTAAAACAAATTTCAATCGCAGTTTTTATGATGACTATGTTAGTTAATTGCACAAATAACAAAAATGAAAAGCCTGTCGTTTATATGACAAGCGACATCTCTCCAGAGGGTTTGGTAAAAGTATATGAGGCTCTTGGCGTTGAAGCTGAAGGCAGAGTGGCAGTCAAGATTTCAACAGGCGAACCTGGTGGCAAGAATTTCTTGAAACCTGAACTTATAAAAGACCTTGTTCAAAAAGTAAACGGAACATTAGTCGAATGTAACACTGCATACGCCGGTAAACGTAATACCAACGAAGCTCACTGGCAGACTTTTAAAGATCACGGTTTTATGGCAATCGCTCCTTGTGACCTCATGGACGAATTCGGCGAAAAGAAAATCCCTGTCAAAGACACTACTCATATCAAATATAACCTCGTCGGCGACCATATCGACAACTACGATTTTATGATTAACCTCGCTCACTTCAAAGGTCACGCTATGGGTGGCTTCGGCGGCGTTCTCAAAAATCAGTCTATCGGCGTCGCTTCTGCTAACGGCAAGGCTTATATCCATACTGCTGGAAAGACTGCCGACAAAAATCTTATCTGGAAAGAAAACAGAGACGTTCCTCAAGATCATTTCATCGAGGCAATGGCAGCATCAGCTCAATCAGTTCACGATTATTTCAACGGAAAGATTCTTTATATCAACGTGATGAACAACCTCTCCGTCGATTGCGACTGCAACAACCATCCTGCTGACCCAGAAATGAAAGACGTTGGAATCCTTGCTTCTACCGACCCTGTCGCCCTCGACCAAGCTTGCGTTGACTTAGTATTTAATTATCCTTCACAAGAAGGCGACGACGCTAAGGCTCTGATAGAGAGAATCAACTCACGTCATGGCGTTCATATCATCGAACACGCAGCAGCAATAGGACTCGGCTCGAGAGAATATGAACTTGTCAAGATTGACTAAAGACTAAAGACAAAGGACTAAAGACAAAAGGCAAAGGGTTAAAGTGATTATGAAAAATGCATTTAAGTATTTGATATTGATGACATTTCTTCTCTTTTGCATGAAGTCTGTTGTCTGTTGTCCGTTGTCTGTTGACAAAATAAAAGAGTCTGTTGAACGTCAGCTGAACGACTTTCCAAAATCGACTTTGCAGGATTTGTACAAGAGTTTCTTCCAGGACAGATTCGGTCCGGGACATCTTGTCAGCGACACCTCTAAGGCTGGAAATTATCTTCGTTACGAATTGAATCATTCGACAGAATTTCATAATAAATATTACGAGCCAACAGGTTACGAATCCAATTATTACAGAGTCAATCTTTCGGTTATAAAAGAAAACAAAATATCGTATCAAGATTTCTTCGATGCTTTTTTAAGAAGTGTTGAGAATGTTAATCTGAATGATATCGAGGAATGGAAGAGCGAATGGGCTGAGATAGAAGCTGTCATCATCTCGATGGATTTGAATCTGGAGAATTTTGAAGAAGATTTGGAGATGATACATTCAGTTTTGGAACAAGGTGAATATGCAGTCCATCACAGCGAGACATACAACTCAGAATATCATCCGCATTATAGAATCATAGAGAAATCTATTTTTGAGAAAGAGATACTTCCTTTGATAGAGAAATAAAAAAAGACAGCTTTAAGGCTGTCTTTTTTTGTATCGGGTAGGGGATTCGAACCCCTGTTTCGACAGTGAGAGTGTCGTTACCTGACCGACTAGTAGAACCCGACATTTTTGCGCTGCAAAGATAAATATTTTTTGAAATAAAATACAATTTCTCATATAAATTTAATCAATGATTAGCTGTCTTTGGAATGGCCTCAATGAAAGCGTCGGGATAATCAGTTATAATGCCATCTATATCTGCTTTAGGTATTCTCGACAATTCGTTGATTGTCCATACCCTTACTCTCATATTGTTGTCATGCATTTTATCGACAAGTGGTTTTGAAACACTTTTGTAGAAAAAGTTCATCGACTCCACATAATTATATTTCTGGAAACTAAAATATGAGAATCCTCCATCAAATATTACAGGCAATCCTATCACACGGAAAAACAACAGCTTTTCCAATCTCAATGAAGCATCCATCTGATGAATCGCCTCTAAGGTCTTGTCGCCAAACGACTGCACTGTAACCCAATTATGCGCCTTAAATCTGTTTAATTCATCAACCACTGCTCGTTCGAGTGCTCCAACGCAATTGGCTTTATTCTTTATCTCAAGCAGAAGATGCGACTTGCCATCAATAAGTTCAAGTATCTCACATAGTTCAGGTATTGTCTCATCAGTCTCATTTCCATCTTCATCAACAATGCGAAGTGTTCTCAATTGTTCAAAGGTCATCTCACTTATCTTGCCATTACCATTTGTTGTTCTGTCAACAGTTTCATCATGGCATACCACAATGCGAGAATCTGAAGTTAGGTGAACGTCAATCTCCACTGATTCAACACCTTTGTCAAGTGAACGGCTGATACACGATATGGTGTTTTCATTACCATATCCGGCTCCTCCTCTATGACCTGTAACTATCAAGTCTTTATCAATAGCTACACTATATGAAAACATGCCTTGACCTAGTGAAAGCAGAAGCCATAGTATCACTATTGAAACAACGAGCAATGTTATTTTTATAAATCTTTTTACCATTATATTATTATTCAAAAATTATCAATCATTATTTAAATCATATTACAAATGTACATTTTTTTTAACAAATTACCTATCCATATCAATTCATCATAAAAAAAAATCTATCTTTGACTTTCAAAATATAAGTCATGAATTGGTTTAACACTATAATAGAAGACGGCAAGACGAAAGTCTTTGACCCTATACGCAAAATCTACTGCGCACTTACACCGGAAGAACAGGTGCGGCAGAAGATTCTTTACTATTTAGTGGAACAGAAAAAATATCCTTCAGGACTTATCGCAGTGGAATATTCGATTAAAGTTAACACTCTGTCGAAACGCTGCGACATAGTGGTTTTCAATAAAGAAACGAAACCAATGATGATAGTGGAATGTAAAGCAGAAAGCGTGCCTATCACACAGAAAGTCCTCGACCAAGCGATAAGATATTACTCAGGACTTAATGTCAATTATATTTTACTTACCAACGGAAAGACAATGTACTGCTATAATATCGACATTGAAAACAATAAGATAGAAGCTCTTAGAGAGATTCCTGAGTTTTAAGTAATGGCTAAAGACTAAAGGGTAAGGGAGGACTAAAGAATAAAAAACTTTAGAAAATAATCAGGAATGCTATAATAATATGTATAAGTAACATTGCTGGAAGTCCCAAAAAGAATTTGGCATGTCTTGTCTTATGCCTGAAAAGATACATAGCAGCAAGTCCGCCAGCTGCACCTCCTAAAGCCGACATCAATACAAGTGTAGATTCAGAAACCCTAGATTTATTATTTTGTGCTAAATTCTTATCTATCCAAAAAGTTACAAATGTAACAATGTTCATTAAAAAGAAATATGATATTAAAAATCTCAACATACAATATTAATTTTAAAAAACAGACAAAGGACTAATGACAAATGGCGAAAGGTTAGAATAAAAAACTTTCGCACTTTGCCTTTAGTCTTTAATCATAAAACAAGACTACAAGCTTGTGGTCCTGTAGTCTTGTGGTCTTGTAGTCTTATTTAAAACGATAAAATTGTTTCCTTGATAATTTCTATTGCTTTACGTAATTCTTCTTCTGTTATCACTAAAGGTGGAGCGAAACGGATAATATGTTGGTGTGTTGGTTTTGCCAATACGCCGTTTTCTTTCATCTTCATACAAACGTCCCAAGCTTCTTTACCGTCTTTAGGTTTGATAATCACAGCGTTGAGAAGACCTTTACCGCGTACCAACTCAATCATAGGGCTGTCAATCTTTCTCATCTCTTCACGGAAGATATTGCCGAGATATTCTGCTCTCTCCATGAGTTTTTCGTCTTTAACGACTTGAAGTGCAGCCATACTTACCTTAGCAGCTATTGGGTTGCCTCCGAATGTTGAGCCGTGTTCGCCAGGCTTGATGTTCATCATGATGTAATCGTCGGCCAAGACTGCTGATACAGGAACGACGCCACCACTCAATGCCTTGCCTAAGATAAGAATGTCAGGACGTACGTTTTCGTGGTCGCAGGCCAGCATCTTACCTGTACGAGCGATACCGCTTTGTACTTCGTCGGCCATGAACAAGACATTGTATTTCTTACAGATGTCGTAGCATTTTTTAAGATAACCTTCATCTGGAACATAAACGCCTGCCTCACCTTGGATTGGTTCTAACAAGAAACCAGCGATTTTGTGTCCATGTTCTGCCAAAACTGCTTCTAATGCGTCAGGGTCGTTGTATGGAATACGGATGAAACCAGGTGTGAGCGGACCATAATTTGCGTATGAGTCAGGGTCGTTAGACATGGTGATGATGGTAATTGTACGACCGTGGAAGTTGCCTTCACAGCAAACTATCGTAACTTCATCATTTGGAATGCCTTTGCATACTGTTCCC
This sequence comes from Bacteroidales bacterium, assembly GCA_045639025.1. GTDB lineage: Bacteria > Bacteroidota > Bacteroidia > Bacteroidales > F082 > Limimorpha. The sequence goes on along the minus strand of JAZUCH010000039.1, from coordinate 49,118 downwards.
CAACGACGAGCCAGTTTCAATGCTGTCTCATCAGCTTCAGCGCCTGTGTTCATAGGGAGAACTTTATCGTAACCGAAATATTCTGTGATATATTTTTCCCAAACGCCGAGACAGTCATTATAAAATGCTCGAGAACTTAAGGTGAGATTTTGTGCCTGTTCGCACAACGCTTTTATGATTGCCGGATGGCAGTGCCCTTGGTTTACTGCCGAATAAGCGGATAAGAAATCGTAATATTCCTTGCCTTCAACGTCCCACACTTTGGCACCTTTACCTTTGGCCAAAACTACAGGAAGTGGGTGGTAGTTATGAGCGCCATATTTAGCCTCCAACTCCATTGCTAATTGAGATGTCATTTTTTCCATGTTATAATATTTTAGTTTGTTAATAATTTAGTTTAAATAGCGTAGAAAGTTACTCACAAAGATATATTTTTTTTTATAAAAACACAAAATTTTTGAATTATCTTTGTGGCAAAAGAAAATATTATGATTAAATCAATGACAGGCTACGGCAAAGCCGAACAAATATATCTTACAAAAAGAATCGTTGTTGAAGTTAAGACATTGAACTCCAAACAATTGGATTTATCTTTAAAAATGCCGCAAGAACTTCGTCCTCAAGAATTAGACTATCGTAATGAGATTGCCAATATTTTACAAAGAGGAAAAATTGATGTCTCCATCTCCGTGACCGACACCAATGTAGAACAAAACACTCATATCGAAAAAGAAGTCATTGCTTCATACTTAAAACAAATAAAAGAAATATCTGAAGAATATAACATTCCAGCTTCTGCCGACTTGGCGATGCTTCTTTTCAAGATGCCTGGAATTTTCGTGACACCAGAACAAGAATACGACGAGACTTTCATCGAGAAAGTTAAAGAGACCTTACTCGAAGCTTTGAGAATGACAGATGACTTCAGAAGACAAGAAGGCGAGATTCTTAAAATTGACTTGTTGAAGAGAAAAAATCTCATCCTTGAATATCTCGGCGAAGTCGTTCCTTTTGAAAACAATCGTCATGAAAATATCAAGAATAAGTTAATCAAGAACTTAACTGAGTTAACCCAATCAGGAAAATATGACGAAAATCGTTTTGAACAAGAATTGATTTTCTATCTCGAGAAACTCGACATCACAGAAGAAAAGGTTCGTCTTGAAAAACACTGCTCATATTTTGACGATACCATCGATGAAGAAGGCGCCGGCAAGAAACTCGGTTTCATCTCACAAGAAATGGGTCGAGAAATCAACACTCTCGGTTCAAAGGCTAACGACGCTGACATCCAACGTCTTGTCGTTAAGATGAAAGACGAACTCGAAAAGATTAAAGAACAACTTTTCAATATTTTATAATATGAAAAAAAGACAAATCGGTCTATTCTTCGGTTCGTTCAATCCTATCCATAACGGGCATCTTATGCTCGCGAACTATATCGTGGAATACACCGATTTAGATTCTATATGGTTCGTTGTCAGTCCTCAAAACCCATTCAAAGATAAAGACTCTTTGCTCGACGACAATCATCGCCTCGAAATGCTGAAGATGGCGATTCAAAATGACGAGCGCTTTGAGGTCTGCGATATCGAATTCGACATGCCAAAACCATCTTACACCATTGATACCTTAAACCGCCTCAGCGAGCTTCATCCCGACACCGAATTCTATCTTATATGCGGAATGGATAATCTCAACAAATTCAATAAGTGGAAAAACTATCAAGATATTCTCGACAACTATCACCTTTTGGTCTATCCGAGAAAAAACTACGACGGAGGCGAATTATCAAATCATAAATCGGTGCAAATCATCAATGCTCCTGAGATTGAGATTTCTTCTACTTTCATAAGAAAGGCGATGACAGAGAATAAAGACCTACGTCATTTTATGCCGAATGAATCTTATAAGTATATGATTGATATGGGTTTCTATAAAAATTAATATTTTTTTACATATCTAAAACTTTATCTGCTTCACATTGTTTTCAGTTAAAATTGATAGCATGAAAACAACGAGCACTCTTGACGCACTTATGTTTCTCACCGAGGAACCTGACGAACACCTTTTTATTAATATAGCAGATGCCATCATATCCTACGGCGAAAAAGCATTGCCTTCTTTGAAAGACAAACTTCAGAAATCAAACGATGGTCTTCATCATCAACGTCTTGAGACATTGATTGACATTATCGAGCGTAAAAATATCATTGAAAAACTGAAGACGTGGCGCGAGAAACGTGAGTACGACCTTATGGAACCTTGTTTCATTTTGGCGAAACATAATTTCCCTAATGTTGATTGGTCGTGGTACGGATTTAAAATCATGATGATTATAGAACAAGCAGAACGCGAGATGAATCAAGGCCTTACACCACTGCAACAAGTCAAGATTCTCAATCATATCATCTATGACGTCAATAAATTTCGTGGGGAGAATTTCGCTATAAACAATGTCGATTATTATTTCATCAACAATCTTCTAGAAACGCATATAGGCAATCCACTTTCACTTGGAATGTTGTATTGCATTATTGCAGAACGACTTGACATCCCGATTTACGGTATCGACATACCAAATCATTTCTTACTTGCCTTCTGCAAAAAGACAGAACACTTCCCTCAACTTGAAGACGTATTGTTTTATATAAACCCTTTCAACAGAGGTAATGTATTGATGAATAAAGATATACGCAACTATCTGAACGAACTCGACATACAACCAGAATTGAAACACTTCGAGCCATCAAAAAACACCATTATCATCAAGAAATTTTTCAGAGTTTTGAAGAACTTAACTAATTCATAATGCATAATTCATAATGCATAATTAAGAAGAGACGCATCAATGTTTATTTAATAGGAAACATTGATACGTCTCTACTTGTTGTCTTGTGGTCTTGTAGTCTTGTAGTCTTACTTAAGTTCTTTAAGACAATTTGCGATATTTGTTTCGATACGTTTTAAGATATCGTCTGATTCGTCAGCTTTTTCGAATTTCTTGCCTGTAACTTTTTCGTATAGTTCGATATAACGTTCTGAGATGCTGCCTACGATTTCTGGTGTCATCTCTGGAACTTGTTGTCCTTCTTGACCTTGGAATCCGTTTGCCATCAACCATTCGCGTACGAATTCTTTTGAAAGTTGTTTAACAGGAAGACCTTTTTCGAAACATTCTTCGTATTCGTCGGCGATGAAATAACGTGATGAGTCTGGAGTATGGATTTCGTCCATGAGATAAATTTGATCGCCAATCTTACCGAATTCGTATTTTGTATCAACGAGGATAAGTCCGTGTTTAGCAGCGATTTCACTTCCGCGTTGGAATAATTTGTAAGTGATTTCTTCAATTTGTTTGTAGTCTTCTTCGCTGATAAGACCTTGACTGATAATTTCTTCGCGTGAGATGTCTTCATCGTGACCTTCATCAGCCTTTGTTGTTGGAGTGATGATAGGTTTTTCAAAACGTTGATGTTCTTTCATTCCGTCAGGAATTGCTACGCCGCAGATTGAACGCTGACCGCTTTTGTATGTACGCCATGAACTTCCAGTGAGGTAACCACGGATAATCATTTCAACTGGGAAAGGTTTGCAAAGATGACCTACAGTCACCATTGGGTCTGGAGTAGCTATTTTCCAATTAGGGACGATGTCTTTTGTTTCGTCCAAGAACAAAGCAGCAATTTGATTCAAAACCTGACCTTTGTAAGGAATACCTTCAGGAAGAATTACGTCAAATGCTGAGATACGGTCGCTAGCAACCATCACAAGATATTTATTATCAATAAAATATACGTCACGAACCTTACCGTGATATACTTTTGTTTGACCTTCAAAATTAAAATCTGTCTTTGTTAATGCTTTCATATTATTTATTTTTATTGTTTATATTTCTGATTGTCAACAGACAACGGTCAACATTCCGCGTCTGCATTATTATTATCTATATTGTCGTTTTTATCGGTTTTCACCTCAGTATTGTCATCGCCTTCGTCATCGTCGTGATAATATTTTTTGTAGGCGTTTACGATGTCTGTGACGAGTTTATGTCTGACGACGTCTTTTTCACTAAGGAATATGAAATCTATTCCTTTAACATCTTTCAACACTTCTATTGCCTGAGGGAGGCCAGAAGGCTGATTTTTAGGCAAGTCGATTTGAGTTATATCGCCGGTGATGACGAATTTAGCTGAGCGACCCATTCTAGTCAAGAACATCTTAAGTTGTGAACGCGTTGCATTTTGAGCTTCGTCCAAGATAACGAAAGCATGGTCGAGCGTACGTCCGCGCATAAAAGCAAGCGGAGCGATTTCGATTGTTCCGTCACCCATAAACGCTTCCAATTTAGATTGAGGTAACATATCGCGCAAGGCATCATAGAGAGGCTGCAAATATGGGTCGAGTTTCTCTTTCAAGTCGCCAGGCAAGAAACCGAGGTTCTCTCCTGCTTCAACGGCTGGACGTGTCAGGATGATGCGTCTCACCTCTTTGTTTTTCAATGCTCTAACTGCCAAGGCGACAGCTGTATAAGTCTTACCTGTACCCGCTGGACCGATAGCGAAAATCATGTCTTTTTCCTCAGAAGCCTTGACCATCAGTTTCTGGTTAGCAGTCATAGCCTTGATTTGAAGGCCATTACGACCATAAACCAACACATCGCTATCGTTAATATTTTTTATGAAATCGGATTCTCCGGCACAGAGCATGATATCTTCTATAACCTTAGCACTGATATTACCATAACGTTCCAAATGCAGTATCAATAAGTTGAGGCGATTGATGAAATATTCCACTTCCTCGTCATTGCCGATAATCTTGATATAATCGCCACGTGCTATGATTTTTATCTTAGGGAACAAAGATTTTATCATAGTAAGATGCTGATCATTAGCACCATACAAATCACTTGGATTAACGTTTTCTACTTGAACAATTTGTTCTGACATTATATTTTATACTTACTTTAAAAACAATTACAAATATAATAGTTAAGAGAATAAGAATTGTAAAAATGTTGATAAAAATTTTTATTTAATATTTTTTTACTATTTCTAAAAATGTATATTTGCAATTAATCTTTCCGGATATTTTTTAACAATTTATCATAATGGCAATCATAACATTAACAAGCGACTGGGGTCTTTCAGACTATTATGTTCCTGCAGTGAAAGGAGCTATATATTCCGCTTTGCCTAATGCCAATATTGTAGATATCACCCACAACATAGAAGCTTTCGACATACGCTCAGCAGCTTTTATTGTTAAAAATTGTTACAAAAATTTCCCTAAAGGAAGCATACATATCCTAGCTATCGACACTGAAGAATCTAAAAAAAACCCACATGTGGTAGTTAAAGCCAATGAGCATTATTTTATTGGAACCGACAACTCCATTTTTTCTTTAATTATTGGACAAGATAATTACGAAGCTGTATTCATCGACATCGTTCAAGATACCGGTTTCTTTACATTCAGCACAAGAGACCGTTTTGTAAAAGTCGCCGTGATGCTTCACAACGGAGCCTCATTGTCTGATATAGGCATGCCATATAGAATAAAAGAGATGATAGAATTGAAGCCAACTTATGACGCCAATTCAATTCATGGTCTGGTAAATTATATTGACTCATACGAAAATCTGGTCACAAATATATCACAACAACTTTTCGAAGAAGTTAGAGCTGGCCGCGACTTTACAATCAAGATTTGCAGTGGCATATACAAAATCCATAAAATAAGGAAATGGTACCAAGAAGTTCCTGAATCAGACATACTTGCTTTATTCGGAACGCACGGTTTTTTAGAAATTGCACTCAACCGCGGCAAAGCAGCATCATTGCTCGGAATGGATAGAGATTTCGCTGTTGACATCTATTTCGAAGATGGCAAAACAATTCATAAAGGGAATACTTTGTTTTAATTTTTCTTTTAACAAATTGATTTGTTAAAAAATCTATGTATGTTTTTCTTAATATAATTTTACATATCAATAAAATCGTATTAAAATTCATAAATAATGCTAAAAACAAAATAAAGCATTATTTTTTCGTTGTATATTTGCAGTGTAAAGTCTGACAAAAACTCAGAATTTAAGAATTTCAAAAACTCAAAATTTTAATAGTATGAGAAAGATATTTATATTGACGATTTTGTTTTCAATAATCGTTGTTTCATGTCAAAATGACAAGACATACAAAAGCAAGCTTCAAGTTCAGCATGAGCATCTTGAACCTCAAGATATTATAATAAAGGATTATGCAAAAGCACTATTCTCTCTCGACACAGCCAATTTTGCAGAAGAGATTAGAGATATTCAAGATGATTTCCTCGTATTCTTAGAAGGCGACCTTAATGATATAGGAGCTGTCAATTATATAAAAGGCTTTGCCACTGACACCTTTTGCATAAGAATCAATAATATGGTTGAAAAAAAATTTTCTAACACCAACAGATTATCAAAAGATATAAAGTCTGTTTATCAATTATTCAACTATTATTATCCTAATATAAAGCTTCCAGATGAAACATATTTATATGTGTCAGGAATTGACTACAACACTCCGTCAATTATGATTTTACCTAACGGAGTTCTTATCAGCACCGATTTATATCTCGAGAATGAAAACAATATTTACGATTATGTTGGCATGCCTCGCTATCTCTCGCAACGCTGTCATCCTTCTTATATAACCCGCGATTTGGCTGAAGCATTATACAACACATATATATATAAGAAACAATATCAGAAAGATGTTTTGACAGATATGATTAATGCCGGCAAGAAACTCTATTTTATAGAAGCGCTCAACCCTTCACTGCCTGACTCAATTATAATGGGTTATTCGTCCAAACAGACACAATGGGCAGAACAATACGAAGGAGACGTTTGGGCATCTATTATTGGGAACGATATGTTATATGCAAAAAACGCAGAACTGTTCCGCAGTTTATTTGGAGACGCTCCTTTTACACAGGCATTCTCAAACGATTCACCAGCACGTCTCGGCGAATATATCGGATTACAAATAATTCGCTCTTATATGACAAACAACGATGTTACATTACAGGAAATGATAAACAACAACGATATTCAGCAAATATTCCAGACATCTCAATATAAGCCAAGAAAAAGTTAAACTTTTTTCTTAGCAAATGTCATTGCCATTTTGCTAATTATCATTGCCCCAAAAAACCTAAAAACCAAATATTATGTTAGTAAAAACTTTTGGAAGTGCCTTGAACGGCATTGAAGCTATCACTGTAACCATAGAAGTCAATATTGACAGAGGAGTACAGTTTTTCTTAGTCGGCTTACCAGACAGCGCCGTTAAGGAAAGTCAGCAACGCATAGAAGCAGCATTGAGTAACAATGGTTTAAAATATCCAAAGCGCAAAATCACGATTAATATGGCGCCTGCTGATATTAGAAAAGAAGGCTCCTCTTACGATTTGCCTATCGCCATTGCCATTTTAGCAGCCTCGGAACAGGTAAGCACTGAACTACTTGACAAATATATCATTATGGGAGAGCTGTCGCTTGATGGCAGCCTCAATCCTATCAGAGGCGTTCTTCCTATTGCGATACGTGCCATGCAAGATGGATTTAAAGGTTTGATATTACCGTCAGCCAATGCACAAGAGGCTGCCGTTGTTGAAGATATAGACGTTTATGGCGTTGACAACATCATGGATGTTATCTCATTTCTAAATGGCGCATCAAACTTAAAACCTATAGAAATATCCAGATACGACCAGAATATCGAAGACGTATATGCCTTCGACTTTGCCGATGTAAAAGGACAGGAGAATATAAAAAGAGCGCTTGAGGTGTCGGCAGCTGGTTCACACAACGTCATTCTCATCGGCAGCCCCGGAAGCGGAAAGACAATGTTAGCCAAACGTCTCCCGACCATCATGCCTCCAATGACGCTGAAAGAAGCACTAGAGACCACAAAGATACACTCTGTTGTCGGGCTGCTAGGAAATGGATTATCGCTGTTGAAATCGCGGCCTTTCAGAAGTCCGCATCATACGACATCATACGTCGGACTTGTTGGAGGCGGAGCATATCCTCAGCCAGGAGAGATTTCCCTCGCGCATAATGGAGTTTTATTCCTCGACGAACTGCCCGAGTTTAAACGCAACGTTCTAGAAGTGCTGCGTCAGCCTATGGAAGACCGTGTAGTCACTATCGCAAGAGCTAAACAGACAATAGAGTTTCCTGCAAGTTTCATGCTCGTCGCTGCCATGAATCCTTGTCCTTGCGGATATTACAACCATCCTACCCAGGAATGTACATGTCAGCCCGGCACTGTAGAAAAATACCTTAATAGAATATCAGGGCCTCTGCTCGACAGAATAGACCTTCATATTGAAGTTGTCCCTGTTCCTTTTGAAGAACTGTCGAAGAAATCTGCAGGTGAAAAAAGTAGCGCTGTAAGAGCAAGAGTGACACGGGCACGACAAATACAGACCGAACGCTTTGCCGATATTCCAGGGATGCACTCTAACTCACAGATGAATTCCAAAATGATTCAGAAATATTGTACGCTCAATGATGAGTGCTCCAATCTACTGAAGGATGCTATGGATAAACTGGATCTTTCCGCACGCGCCCACGATAGGATATTAAAAATGGCACGCACAATTGCCGATCTCGACAACTCATTGGATATCAAAAAAGAACATCTTGCCGAAGCAATACAATATAGAAGTCTCGACAGAGCGAATTGGGGAAAGTAATTTTAGAAATTTAGAATTTTAGAATTCTAGAACTTTAGAAATTAGATTTTTTGGGGGTTTAACAATTGGTTTCCAACATTAATTTCATTGGTTTGTTTTTCTTATCAACAAAAAAACAAAGAGTATGAAAAAGACTATTTTATTAATCGGATTATTTATCCTTTCATTATCGACAATCCTCACAAGTTGTGACGATGATGATGAAACTGTAATTTTAACCAACAATGTTATCGCAATCGGTGATGCCATTTCACCTATCACATCCGTCAGCAGCAAAACAGAAAACGATGATACTTTTATCATCATCAACACTGATGCTATGGAATTGATATTCGAATTCAACGACAAACAAAGTATCCCAACAGGAACTTTTGACATTACATTCAATGGGAACTACAACGGAGAAATAACCATGGTCTGGTCGGGAGTGGAATATATCATAACTGGAAACCTTGCCATATCATCTTCTAACGGCAGATACACATTGTCTGCTGCCGGCAACGCCTTCTCCGACTATTACACATTCGTGCCTTTTAGTTTATACTATAACGGCAGCATCAATTAAATCTCAGAAATTCAGAATCTCAGAACCTCAGAAATGGCAGCTAAAGTCAACGGACAACAGTCAACAGTCCGTGGGTATGCGTCACTAGTGCACGACTTATTTTGTCTTTTGTTTGGAAAAATTCTGTGCACAAAGTCTGTTGTCTGTTGACTGTTGTCTGTTGACATAACTTCTGAGATTTTGAGATTCTGAGTTTCTTTTATTCTATAACGAGTTTCTCGACTTTGCCGTTGACATCTACAAAGTAAACGCCTTTATCCAAGTCTTCGATATTGATTGTTGCGTTACTTATATCTTCTACTTTAATATTTTTCACACAACGACCTGCCATGTCGAAGATGCTTACATCACAGTTTCCACTTGCTAATGATTTAATACTGATGACAGAGGAAGCTGGATTTGGATAAATACCTAAACCTTCATCATTAACTTCAGCGATATTGTCATCAATAACCATATTATCTTCTATCTCTGCAATAAGTTCCTGAGCATCCATGATAGGCCATATATTATCAATAGTTATGCTTCTATCTGGAGCTATAAGCACAAATGTTGAAAATACTTTCACTCCATAATCTTCGCATATTTCATGAGCGTCGTCACCTACAGAGAGTCTGTTAATGACAGGGAAATCCACTTCGTATTCCAACTTCCAATTAGCGATGGTAAGACTGTCGTCGGAAGGAGCAACACCTACGAAATAAACATCGCCTTGGTTATCGCCGAAATGATGGTATGCTTCAGCGATATTAGGGTCGAAATAAGGTGAAGTCTCAGCATCTGAGAAAAAGAAATAAAGCGCCACATTCTGTCCTCTGTCGAGGATGTCAAACAAATGTACCTCTGTTCCATAATCATCTATGGATTGGAAGTCAACAGCTTCTGTCAATGATGTTTGAGCCTTAATGCCAAAACTTAAAGACAATGCAAAAACAAATAGTAAAACTTTTTTCATAACTTAATATTTATTTGGTTAAACATTTAAAAAAACTCAGAATCTCAAAACTTCAGAAATTTTCTGAGTTTCTGAGTTTTTGAATTTCTTTTATTCTATAACGAGTTTCTCGACTTTACCATTAACATTTACAAAGTAAACGCCTTTATTTAAATCTTCGATGTTGATTGTTGTGTTGTCGGTAGCTTTAACTTCTTTCACGCAGCGTCCTGTCATGTCGAAGATTCTAACTTGAGCGTTGCCGTTCATTCTAACGTAAACCATCGATTTAGCAGGGTTTGGTGTTATTGAGAACTTGACATCTTCAATCTCAACACATGACTCCACTTCTGTTCTGAATGGCACTATTGTCATCTCGCCTAAAACGCCGTCATTATTATAACCTATAGCGATGGCGTAACAATCAGTTTGCGCTTCGAGTTCTTCCCAGACCCATTCATCCACTGCATACAATGGAAACTCATCATCGAGTAGCATCTCTATCACGCCCTCATCGCCAAGTTCTTCATATTCATAATCATAAAATATCCCATAGTGATATTCGCCAGTATGTTCATTAGGTGTAGCCTTGGTATAGACGCTTGTCTCGCTTACAACCTCAACTTCCAATTCTATCACAGAAGGACCTGCTATTGCAGTAGTTCCGAAGTTAATCTTTTCAATATCGCTATAAGTACCTTCAAAGTTCTCAGGCAGAACATAAATGCTGTATGTAGTCTCAGGTTTCAGTCCGGTCCAAGTATGAACATAATAATCTGACTGTTCCATACCTTGTTCAACTATCAGTTGTTCCAATGGCAATTCCTGTTGTTCCAATGTATTGCCTTCACCCAAGATAAAGTGATAAGCTTCACACACAAAGTTTGGTGTAAACTCGACAGTAACTGTTGATGATGTAATATTTACAATTTCTGTAGATACTTCAGGAAGCACCGTGCTGCATTCGTGTTCTTCAATACCGAACGGAGTAAGAGCGTCGATGATGTTTTCGACGTACATCACAGGATATATCTGCTGAAGGACAATCTCACGGTTAGGAGCAATCAGCACCACAGTAGGATAGATTGGTATCTCGTACATCTGGCAAATCTCATCGCCCGAATCGCCTTCTGATTCAGTATGTATTGTTGGGAACATTATGCCATATTCGTTGCACCATGCCCTTGCTTCAGCCTTATCGTCATAACGAGAGATTTGCATATAAAAGACATCATGTTCGTTGCATCCGAAATACTGATACGACTGTATCATTTTATTAACGTATGTCAAAGCGCCTGATGATGTGCTGTAGAAAAACTCAATAAGGACATATTGTCCGCCATCCAATATCTCGAACAAATCGATATGTTCACCATTGAGAGCTACTGAATTAAAGTTAACAGCTTCTGTCAAAGGTGTCTGAGCCTTCACGCTAAAGCTAAAAATCAATGCAAAAAGTACTGGTAAAATTCTCTTCATAAAAAACGTTTTTGATTTATTAACTTTATAAAACTCAGAACCTCAGAATTTGTTGAGATTCTGAGGTTCTGAGATTCTGAGATTCTGAGTTTTTTTTATTCAACAACGAGTTTTTCAACTTTACCGTTGACGTTAACAAAGTAAACGCCTTTGTTCAAGTCTTCGATATTGATTGTTGTGTTGTCGGTAGCATTAACTTCTTTTACGCAGCGGCCTGTCATGTCGAAGATTCTAACTTGAGCGTTGCCGTTTAAGTTAACGTTGACTGTTGATTTAGCTGGGTTAGGGCTAACTGTGAATTCGTCGCTTAATACTTCAACGACGCCGTCGCCGCCAACTGTAAATCTTACGTATGTTGGTTCGCCTAATTCTGCGTCAGCATTGTAGCCGATAGCATAGCAGAAATATTCAACACCTTCTTCAAAGTAAGCGATGTCTAATTGCCAGAAGTCGTTGCCGCAAACTGGATGTTGGTCGCGTAACAATTGGAAGATAGCATATTCTTCGCCCCATTCTTCGAATTTTTCAACTTTAACGAAAGCGTAGTGGTATTCTGATGTTGCGCTATTTGGGAAAGCGTCAGCGATGATGAAACCTGGAACTTCAGCTACGTTAAGTTCGATAGCTGCTTCACCAGCTGTTGCATCACATTTTGTCTTAGCTGTTTCAACTTTAACTTGACCGAATTCACCTTCAGCATTTACTGGAAGAGCGTAGATGTTATATTCTGTTTCAGCTGTCAATTCTGTGAATGTGTGTGTGCCTGTTGCTGTTAATGCTTGACCTTCTGCCTTGATTGTTTCTGCATCGAGTTCAGCTTCTGTGCTTGCTAAAACATAGTAAGAAGCGCATGATGCATTAGGTGTGAAGTTAACATCGATTTCGTATGATCCTTCTCTTTCAACTTCGAAAACGATAGCTGGAGCTTGAGCTTCGTCACAGTCGTGTTCTTCAATGCCGAATTGAGCAACAGCATCGATGATTGTTTGAGCTGAGTTAATTGGCCAAATATCTTGAAGTACGATTTGACGATCTGGAGCGATAAGAACCATTGTTGGGTAAGCTGGAATTTGGTACATATTGCAGATATCAGCACCAGAATGAGTACCACCACTTGTCAAATAAATTGTAGGATATTCAATGCCGTATGTTTCAATCCAATTATCGATGAAGTAGTAAGGATCATCGTTGTGGTCTGTTGGAGAAACTTCCATGAAGAAAACATCGTGTTGGTTGCAACCTAATGCATAATATGCGTCAACAACTTTAGGAAGAGCATTTTGACATGGACCACATGAAGTATAGAAGAAGTCAATCAAAACATATTGACCGCCATCAAGAATTTCAAACAAATTGATTTCATTACCATGATGGTCGATTGTTGAGAAATCAACAGCTTGTGTTAATGGTGTCTGTGCGCTAACACCAATGCTCAATAAGAGAGCAAAAAATAATGTAAAAAGTTTTTTCATTTTAAATAATGTTAATGAATAAATAAGTGTTAATGAATTTTCTGCAAAATTAGTTTATTTTCTTTTTAAATAAATATAAAAAATATCAAAGTTCTAAATTTTATGTTGAAATAAAATTATTGGCTGTTGAGCTAAGTTCAAAGGCCTTAGTTCAACAGCCAATAGCCAACAGTCAAAGTTTATTTCACCACCAATTTCTTAACGCTGTTGTTGATGTTGATGAAATAAACGCCTTGGTTCAAATCTTCAATGTTTACTGTAGTTGCACCATCAATCTGTACTTCCTTAACGCAGCGTGATGTCATATCGAAAATCTTGGCTGTGCCTTCTACATCACTGACAATATTTATTGCCGAAGATGCTGGATTTGGATAGATGCTGAAGTTTGCCTTTACTAATTCTTCGCAGCCTTCCATCTCTGTTCTGAATGGAACTATCGTTGTCTCGCCCCATTCGCCTTCTGAGTTCTGGCCTGTAGCCACTGCGTAATAGTCTGTTTCTGGAGTAAGTTCTATCCATTCCCATACGTCAACCTCATACAATGGATATGGGTCTTCTTCGCGTAAATATTGCACGAATGCTTCCTCGCCTATCTCCTCGAAATATGATTTTTCTATCAGGCCGTAATGATATACTGCTGTCTCTGCATTAGGTGTCGCCGTTGTTTTCACTGATGTTTTTGTCAGAACTTCAACGACGATTTCTATAACTGAAGTACCTGCTCCGCCGGCCTGTTCTGTTGTGACTTTTGTCGTTACCAACTCGCCGAAGTTGCCGTCTGCATCTTTTGGAAGAGCGTAGACTGTATATTCTGTGTTTGGTGCAAAGTCATTCCATGTGTGAGTATATTCTGAAGTCTTTTCGATTCCCCACATGACGATTAATTCTTCCAGCGATGTTCCCATCATTCCCATCCACATTTCCATATTTGACTGTGTATCTGCCAAGAGATGATATGAAGCGCAGTCGTCGTTTGGTGTGAAAGTAGCTTCTATTGTTGTTGTTGTAACTTCGCCCATAGTTATCTCAACTGATGGATTAAGTTCAGGAGCGTCTTCGCAGCTATGTTCTTCAATGCCGAATGGAGCAAGGTAATCGATGATTGTCTGAGCATCAGGAATTGGGTAAATATCGATGTCTTGGAAAGCGATTGATCTGTCAGGAGCGATGAGGACAAATGTAGGATATGAGGAGATACCGTAGATATAATCGACGTCACCGCCGCCACCGAATTGACCGACAGTAGGATATTGTACGCCATAACGTTCAGCCCACCATTGGCATACGTCATTGTTATCTACTGGAGAAATTTCCATGAAGAAAACATCATGTTGGTTACAGCCTAAAGCTTCGTATGCTTCAACGACTTTAGGAGCCACTGTCTGACATGGAGTACAATTCATGAAAAAGAAATCGATGAGTACATATTGACCTCTGTCCAAGATGTCAAAAAGTCTGATTTCTTCTCCGTAACAATCTGTAACAGTGAAGTCAACTGCTTCTGTTAGAGATGTTTGAGCTTTAACATTTATGCATAAAAAAATCGCAATGATAAGAGTAAATAATTTTTTCATTTTAAATAAAATTTTGTGATTAATTTGCTGGCAAAGATATGTTTTTTTCGCTTTTTCTAGGTAATAATTTATTATTTTTGTGCAATTTAATTTGTTATGGAAGAAAGTACATCTTTAAGGAAGAAAGACATCATATTGAAAGGATTTTCCAAGCTTCTTAAAGAAGATAAGTTGAAAGCTGTGGCTGAATACATTGAAAATCCTAGCGAATTTATCAGTTTGTTAAAAAGTTTTTGGTATCAGGACAAGGACAAGCAGAAACAATTTGACGAATTCAGCGAGAACACCATTTCCAACTATCACGTGCCTTACGGCGTTTCACCTAACGTCGTCATAAACGGCAGGACTTATATCGTGCCTATGGTAATTGAAGAGAGCTCTGTTGTGGCAGCGGCTTCAGCAGCAGCCAAGTTCTGGGGCGAGCGCGGCGGTTTCCACGCAGAGATTGTCGACGTTAAAAAAGTAGGCCAGGTGCATTTCTGCTGGAAAGGCGACAAGAAAATCTTGAACGAGCTTCTGCCTGAGATAAAAGCAGAGTTTCTTAAAAACACATCGTCGATAACAGAGAAAATGACGAAACGTGGAGGCGGCATCATCGACATCGAACTCATCGACCACACAGATAAAATAGCCGATTATTATCAGTTCCTCGTCACTTTCAACACCTGCGACTCGATGGGTGCCAACTTCATCAACTCTATATTAGAGACTTTCGGTCACACACTTCAAAGTTTCTTCCTACGACAAGAAAACCTAGATGAAAAAGACAGACATGTTGAAATAGTGATGTGTATCTTATCTAACTACACACCGGAATGCCGCGTCAAGGTATGGGTGGAATGTCCAACAAGCCAACTCGATGGCGTTGACGAAAACCTCGACGGGAAAGCATTTGCAGAGAAATTCAAGAAAGCCGTCGATATCGCAAGAATCGACCCTTATCGTGCTACGACACATAACAAAGGCATCTACAACGGCATCGACGCCGTGGTCATTGCAACAGGCAACGACTTCAGAGCCACCGAGGCAGCAGGTCACTCCTACGCAGCAAGAGATGGACAGTACAGAAGCCTCTCCTACGCTGAGATTCATGACGATATATTCCGTTTCACCCTCGACGTACCTCTCGCTTTAGGAACAGTAGGCGGTTTGACATCGTTGCATCCATTGGCAAAGAAGTCATTGGAACTGCTCGGAAATCCTTCCGCTAAAGAACTTATGATGATTGCAGCAACAATGGGACTAGCCAACAACTACGCTGCTGTCAAGTCGTTGACAACAAAAGGAATACAACAAGGTCACATGAAAATGCACCTCGCCAATATCCTAAATCAACTCGGAGCATCAGAAGAAGAAAAGACTAAGGCTACAGAATATTTCAATGACAAAACCGTCTCCTATTCTGAAGTAGAAAGCTTTTTGAGGAAAATTAGAAGTTCCATTAACTATGAACTTTAAACTATGAACTTTAAATCTAATGGCAAATTCTTATTGACGGGTGAGTATCTCGTTTTGAAAGGAGCAACGGCATTGGCTCTTCCTTTGAAATTTGGTCAGAGCATGGATGTCGAGAATTTGGATAAAAACGAGAGTCTTATTTATTGGAATGCTTATATAAAGTCAACGGTCAACGGACAACAGACAACGGATTCGGAAACGAATTGGTTTTCTGCCATCTTGAACAAAAATGATTTCAGCATTGTCAGCAGCGATGACATGGAAAAGGCAGAACGTCTGTCTAATATCTTAAAACATGCCAAGTCATTAAACAACAATATCTTCACTGAAGACAACGACATCAGTTTCCAGTGCCACCTCGATTTCAACCCGCAATGGGGGCTCGGTTCAAGTTCTACATTAATCAATAACATATCCGAATGGGCTAATGTAAATCCTTATCAACTACTGAGTTCAACATTCAAAGGTTCTGGCTACGACATCGCATGCGCAAAAGCTGAAGGCCCGATATTCTATAATGTCAACAGACAACAGACAACAGACAACGGACCAATGGTATGGGGGTCCGATTTCAATCCGCCTTTCAATGATAATCTGTATTTCATTTATCAAGGTCACAAACAGAACTCATCTAATGAAGTCAAAGCATTCCTCGACAAGAAAAAGAACTTCGAGGAAGAAGTTGAATCTATCTCTATGATAAGTAAAATTTTACCTGATTTACAAACACTTAGAGATTTCTGCTATTTCATAAAGGCTCACGAGGAAATAATGTCGAAGTGTTTGGAACATAAGAGACTCAAAAGTTATTTCAGCGATTTCGAAGGTGAGATAAAGTCGCTAGGTGCATGGGGCGGCGACTTCTTCATGGCAGCAACAGAATGGGATTTCGAAAAAACTAAAAAATATTTTGAAAGCAAAGGCCTTCATGTGGTCTTTAAATATAAAGATATCGTATTGTAATATTTATTCGATTTAAAATTTAAGGATGAAACTCTCTACCTTAAACTTTAAACCTTAAACCTTAAACTTGATGAATAACAATCAAATAATAAAACGCAGTCCATCCAATATCGCAATTGTAAAATATTGGGGAAAACATGGAAATCAACTTCCTAACAATCCTTCTATTAGCTTTACTTTAAACAACTGTTACACAGAGACTAAAGTGATTTATTCCAAAAGTGAAAATCCTAATGAAATAGAAATGGATTTTTATTTTGAAGGCAAAGAAAATCAAGCGTTTAAAAACAAGATTGAGAAATTCTTCCAAGCTAACAAAGAACATTTCACTTTCTTGAATGGGCTTCATCTGAATATAGAAAGCCATAATTCATTCCCACATTCATCAGGAATCGCATCAAGCGCATCATCTATGAGCGCATTGATTCTCTGCCTGTTAGAAATAAAAAACAAAGAAATAAATCTCCAGGAAGCATCATATCTTTCAAGGTTGGCATCGGGAAGCGCTGCTCGTTCTGTTTACCCTACAATGACTTTATGGGGCAAGACACCTTCATTGGCAGAAAGCTCCGATGAATACGCAATTTCCATCGCCGATATTATTCATCCAGTTTTCAAGTCATATCACGACAGCATATTGATTGTCAGTTCAAAAGAAAAAAGCGTCTCAAGCAGAGCAGGTCATTCTTTGATGAACGACCATCCTATGGCTGAAAGCCGTTATGCTACAGCAAGAAAAAACACTGAAGATTTATTAACAATTCTTAAACAAGGTGACTTAGAAGGATTTATAAAGATTGCAGAAAGCGAAGCCAACCAGCTCCACGACTTGATGGCGACCTCCACACCTTCTTACACTTTAAAAGAACCCAACACTATAAATATTATCGACAAGATTCTAGAATTTAGAAAAGAGACTTGTCTCCCAATATGTTACACATTAGACGCAGGTCCGAATGTTCATCTTCTCTACCCTGACTCATGTTCCGAACAAGTTCATGATTTCATTGAAGAAGTTTTGAAAAACTATTGTTTCAACAACAAATGGATTGACGACAATAATGGATAACAGAAAATATAACGGAAAAGTCATTTTATTTGGCGAATATTCGATGATATTCGGCTCTAACGCCTTGCTAATACCTTATTATTCTGTGAGCGGCGAATGGAGTTCCATCATCAATCGCCCTTGTGAAAGAGGCATTGAGTCAAACAGAAATCTCTTCAAATATTATGATTATCTTCGTGAAAACGACAGATTCAGGATTTTGGATTTAAGAAGAATGGAAATGGAACTCAAAGCCGGATTATTCTTCGATTCCAATATCCCGACAGGCTATGGTGTTGGCAGCTCTGGTGCATTGGTAGCAGCCATTTACGACAGATTCAAATTAATCGAGATAAAAGAAACTGACAAATTAATCGAGTTTCTTGCTGCAATGGAGAATTATTTTCATGGCAGCAGTTCAGGCATCGACCCACTGCAATGTTATTTCGGAAAACCATTTGTTTTAAAAGGTCAACGGACAACGGACAACGGACAACAGATTTTATCTGATGACTTCATCTCTGAAGACATTCATATCTTCTTGATTGACACCAAGATAACAAGTCCTACTGCTCCTTTGGTAAATATTTTTAAGGAGAGAAGAAAAGACAATATTTATTTAGAGAAATTCAACAACCAATACGTTCCTCTTGTAAATAATTGTATTTCATCATTGATTGAAAAGAAAGATGACGAGTTTTTCAACAATGTATCGCAATTATCAAAGATGCAGACCGAGATGCTAGGACACACTATTCCTGATAATGTTAAAGAATTTTTCTTTTTCGACATCAATAAGGATGGATTCCAGATAAAATTATGCGGAGCCGGCGGAGGAGGATTCCTTCTTGGTTTCACAAAAGATATAGAAAGAACGAATAAATATTGGCAAAATACTGAATATCAGATTCATTGGGTAAAATAATTTTATCAAAAAAGATAAAATTGTGGTATAATATTTGAATATTTCAATACGTTACTTTAAAGAATTAAATCAAACTAATAAAACTTAATTAAAACTTATCAAAATGAAAAAACAAATTTTAACTTTAGCAGTCATTTTATTATTAGGTGTAACTGCATTCGCTCAAAACGGAATTACAAATATCCAACAACTTCCAGCAAAATCACAAGAATTCATCAAAACCTATTTCAGTGATTATCAAATTACTTACGTATTAACCGACCAAGAATTTGCAGACGTAGATTATAAAGTTCGTTTTGAAAACGGAACAGAAATCGAGTTCAACGCAAGAGGCGAATGGACTGACGTAAACGGAAAACAAAACTGCATTCCTACAGGATTTATCTTAAATGAAATCACAGAATACGTCAAGACAGTTCATAAAGATGCATGCATCACTGACGTAGAAAGAGAATTCAACCGTATCACAGTGGAACTCAGCAATAAATTAGAATTAGAGTTCAATTCAAAAGGCAAACTCATCTCATACGACGATTAATAAATAAAACCTGATTACTATGTCAAAGGCATCATTTACATTATTGATTTTAGGTCTCTTACTTTTTGTTAATAACAATATTTCAATTAAAAAAAAATCTAAAAAAAATACTGTAAATATTATTGCCGTTGGCGACAACTTAATTCACAATTCTGTTTTAAAATCAGGTAGAATCAACGATAGCACATACAATTTTAATCGGCTTTTTGATATCATGAAGAATGATTTTCAAGAAGCCGATATTGCTATCATAAACCAAGAAACCATTTTAGGAGGAAGCTTCAAACCATACGACGGATATCCAAACTTCAACTCTCCTAATGAGTTGGGCGACGCAATGATTGAAGCTGGATTCGATGTCATTCTTCAGGCCTCCAATCACACTTTAGACATTGGAATTCAAGGTGTTGTAAATTGTATTGAATATTGGCAACAGCAAAAAGACATCACATATCTTGGCATAAATGAAAGTCAGGAAGAAAGAGATAGCATCAAGATAGTTGAAAGAAACGGTATTAAGTTCGCACTCTTGAATTACACATACGGACTTAATGGTCACAGAGTTCCAAAAGACAAATCCTATTTAGTCAATTTGATTGACACCGCTTTAATCATAAAAGACTTAAAAAAGGCTGAAGAAATTGCAGATTTCACAATAGTATTTCCACACTGGGGTGTGGAATATGTGTATAAACCCAACAAACATCAAAAGAATCTAGCCAGAATAATGACTGAGAATGGCGCTGATTTGATTATTGGCACGCATCCACATGTGCTTCAACCTATAGAATGGATTGAAGCAGACAATGGAAACAAATCTTTATGTTATTATTCCTTAGGAAATTACACATCAGGTCAAAAAGCTACGCCTAGGGTTTTAGGTGGAATGGCAAAGATAAAGATAACAGAAGTCAATGATTCTGTTTTTATTGAAAACGCAGAAATTATTCCTACAATAACACATTACGAATGGATTAACGGAACAAGTCTGCATCAGACATATAAATTATCCGATTACACCGAAGAACTGGAGAAGAGACATTCTCTTAATTATTACGACAGCACATTCTCCTTCAATGCGATACAAAATCTTGCTAACGACATTGTTGGAGAATGGATTAAAGATTGAATCAATAATAAATTACATTCAAATCAGGATTCTTAACCTTTAATAGTTCAATATGTTTATTCCTGATTTTTGTTTTATATGCCTTAAGATATTTCAATGATGGTAGATTTTCCAATGTCACAATACTTTTAATACTAGTATTAACTATTGACAAATCTTCCAATAACTCAAAACCTGCGAGAGGTTTCAAGTTACTTACTGATGTTCCTGATATATTGAGAACTTTAATATTCCTTAAGTCGGCTATTGGATTCAAGTCACCGACTGGAGTATTCTCTATATTAAGATTTTTTAACATCACCAAATTAGAAAGCGGCATGATATTATCAACAGGATTACCGCTAACTGATAATACTTCCAGATAATATTTATCGTACAAAGGTGACAAATCTTGAATCTGGTTGTTATTGACAACCAATTTTTTAAGGAAAGTCATCTGTGTCAATGGTTCGAGTGTGTAAACGACATTTTCAGGTTCAACAACAATTTCTTCCAAATCAACAATTGACTGAAGTTGTTCAGCTGTAGGATTTGAATTACATAAATAGTGATTATTGAATATCTCACGCCAGGAGTCATCAAGATTTCCCCACCAAAAACGAAGATTATCTGTCTGATATATAACTAATGCCTGTCTTTGATTCTTTCTCAACCCAACGACTTCCTTGGTAGAGATATCGGTTCCATCGGCATATACCTTTGTCAAGTTTTTAATTTCATGGAGAGCTTCCAATGACTTAACCTTAGTATTTTCAATATTAAGTTCTCTGAGATTCCTATTGCTTGCCAAAGGAGTTATATCAGCAACTTTAGTATTACTTATATTCAACGACTTAAGATTATGCAATCCATAAAGAGGAGATATGTCATCTATTTTAGAATCAGAAAGGTCAAGATATTCAAGATTTGTCAAACGACTTATTGGCGCTACATCTTGCATATAATGACCAACTTTAAGATTTCTAATATTAATGATTGAATGCAATTCTTCTTTTGTAGGATTGATGCTTGTGTTTGCCTGATCTTTCAAAATAGTTTTCCAGAAAGATGGAAGTTCGTTCCACCAAGCCAAAAGCGCCTCACTTTCATTTATTACCAACACATTTGGATTTTCCATTTTATATTCATTTGCCATTTCCGTAGAAACCAATGAATTATCACAATATATTTTGGTTAGATGAGGCAAGTTACTCAAGACCTTGATATTTGTTACAGGAGTATTAGAGAAATTTATTTCATTTAGTTTTTCTAAACTTACAAGTGATGAAATATCAGACACCTGAGTATTCTCTATATTTAAGAAATGAAGATTGACCAAAGCTTGTAAAGGTGTAATATCAAAAACCAATGTATTACTCAAATTGATGTCATACAACTTAAGAAGCTCTTTCAAATGAGATATATCGTTGATATTAGTTCCTGACAAGTTCAAAGTGCTCAGATTAGGACATTTAGCCAATGAAGAAATATCTGAAACATCTGTATCGGAGACTGATAAAGTTGTAATATCTTTAAAGAAACCAACCACTGAAATATCATCTATTTTAATATTATCAGCTTTTAGATTTTGTACTACATTAGCATATTTCAAACTTGAAATATCTGTAATATATGTATCGCTGATATTTAATTCTTTAATTTTATTTAAGTTACGAATAGGATTTATATTACGTACATTTGTTCCTGAGCAATCGAGGTAACGCAATTCCGACAATTCTGCCAAAGGGTCGAGATTATCTATATCCTTATTTCCCGAAACATTGACTTCTGTTGTTTTAGCTATTTTTTCAAGAGTCTCATAAACAGGAGTTAAAGATACATTGATAGTATCGTTTACCCAACGAGAGACAACTTCATCAATATAAACTATCGTATCAGGTCTATGACCATAAAGTTCATCTATACGGTCCATTGTCAATGTATCTTCATCAACAATCATGAATGTATCTTGAAGAAGAACAGGTTGTTTTGTCAACACTGTGAAAGCGTCGCCAAGAATCATATTAATCTGGTTCATCTCAATTGTGTCATACACAAAGACATCTTTTCCAAGATAATCTTTCCATGGTTTAGACATAGAATTCCACCAAGTGAACAATTCGTCTTTAACGTTAGGTTTGGTTGTATAGAAACTAACTATTTTAAGTTCTTTTTTATATGGGTCAATATTGATTTCGAGGAAACGTTTTGTTGAATTGTTGATAGTGTCGCCTATTATGTTACGGCCAGCAATTGTACGAATCATTTCCACCTTAAAGAAAGGTTCTGACATCTCATTTAATTGAGGCATAATGTTTTGGATTTCAAATTCGAAACTAACATTTTCAAAGAAAAAATCAATATCCTTAAGATAAGCTTGAACATCCTTATTTATTGATGTTCCACGATTTTCATCGAGGTCATCTTCAACCTGAACATTTTCATCCCTAAATATTTTTATGTAGCTTTCTTTAAAGATTATATCTTTTTCTTGAGCAGATACTTTAGGGTCACCAATAAAGTTAAGTGTCTCTTGAAGATACCTAACCATTTGATTTATTTGAGTTTCGTTTTCCTTTATATCTTCGTCTGAAAACTCATATTTACCTTGAGCATTTACGTATAATACTGATAAAAATAATATCAAAAATATTGTTATTTTTTTCATTTTATTTATTGAGGTTTGGTTGATAGAATTTCAGGAGTTCTTCTTTTTCGTTATCTTTCAAGAAAATGAGATTTGATATTAACCAGCCTGTATTATAGCCGTTTCTGTTAAACCATGACACTTCAAAGTACCAGTTATCAATTTGAAATACATGGAATTTTTCGTTATTTACTTTTTCAAATACAAGATTACCATTTTTTATCTCATAGAAAAACAAAGTAAGGTAATCTGTTGAATACGACTCAGAAGCATAATATTCAACGCATTCCGGGGTTTTGAACACCTTATGAATATTCATGAAATCGAGTTCATGACTCATTGGATGAAGGAAGTGTTTTTGTTGTTCAGCGATGTCGCCTTTAGGGAAGAGTTTGTTAAATTCAGGGAAATAAACATTTGTCAAGACCCATTTAGAGCCGAGGTTTTCCTGTTCTATAGCGAATATCATGCTGATATCGACGCTTTCTCCTTTCCATTTGAAAGTTGCAGACACTTCAGAATACCACTTGCCACCAAGAAATTCGAAGTAATTAGAATCTTTTTCTGTAAGGTCGGCGATGAAGAAATCACGTAATGAGCCGTTAGTTCTTTGATTTTCCATATCAAAAAGAAGTGGCAGGACTGTCTTTCGTTTTTGTCTGTCGCGATAGTCAGGAGAACTAGGATTTAATTTTTTTCCATATTGATCTTCCTCATAATTAAAACGACTGATAAACTGACTCATTTGTTTTGTCATTGTATATAAAGCCCTTTCATCGGTTTCCACATCGCCGAGATTGGTATAAACCTGTGCATCAACAGTTTTAATTATAGAGATTAAAATCAATAAAGTTAAAATACGCAAAATATTCTTCATCACAATTTTATATATAAAAAGCAAAAAATAGCTCTGAACGAATCAGAGCTACTTAACATTTAACAATCAATGTGTTGTTTCCTTAACTCTCATATCACCCAACAAGACATCCCAGAATCCGATGAGACGACCACCGATTTGAGTCTCTTTACGTTTCACATAAACGGTGATATCTTTTTTGGTTGTATCTTGATATACGAGACGACCTTCTTTATCGTAGCCTTTAAATGTTTGGAACACAGTGATAACGCCAACGTATGTTCCATCAGGCTGACGTTGCAAGTCGCTGACATATTCTATTTTATACCAATCTATTTCAACGCGGTCGTAGTTAAGACGCATCAATCTTTCAAGATATTGACGCACTTTATAATACATAACTTCGTTTGTTGACAATGATGATACGCCGATTTCTGCTTCTGGAGCGAAAAGTTCTTCAGCACGGTCAATAACTCTGTTGGCTTCACTCCATGGAGTTTCTTTTGAACCAACTATCTTAATATATTTACTAAGGTCGCGTACTTTTTCAAGAGCTAAACTATCAACAGCTTGCTTACGTTCTGGACTTAATTCTTGTGCAAAAAGCTGAGTATTGCCAATAAAGAATATGCCGAATAACAATGTCAAAAATATCTTCTTCATGATATATTATTTTTTAATTAATTCTAATTCAGTGATTTTGTTGTTATTATCATACTTGATATTATATACGCCAACACCAACTTTCTTTTGGTCTTTTATGTAGTTCAAATATCTTTCTGCAGTTGTTGGAGCATCATAATCAATAATATCGCCAACATGATATATGATAATTAAAACAGGGACATCTGGTGATGCGAACATTTGCAATGCTTCTGCTATTTTTTCGTTAGCTGCATCTGCATTAGGAGCTGCTGCAATAATAGCAAAATAATCTTCCAAAGAAGCGACTGGCTTCATCTTATTCTGCTCTTCAATCTGACGCAGTCTCTCTTCTTCAGCAAGACGAGCTTCTTCAGCAATCTTACGATTCAATTTATCTTTTGCCTTAACAATCAACTCATCAATTTCAGGATTTTGAAAATCTGCTTTTTCTATCTCATCAACACGAGCTTTTTGTTCTTCCAAAGTCCACATAGTCTCGTCATTAATAATAGCATTCAAATCTTTCTTTGCTTGTTCAACCTTAGCCTCGTATTCTTTCTTGGCCATTTTTTTCTTGCTACTGCAACTTGTTGTTCCACCAATAGTTACAAGTGCCATCATAGCGATAAGAATTAAGTTCTTAATGTGTAATTTCATAGTTTTATAAATTAAAATTTAGCTTCGCAAAAATAATAATTTTGAGATTAAATTCATAACTTATTTATATAAAAATAATTAACATTTTTACAAATAAAACGGACTCTTATTTTGAATCGTATAAGAAAAAAGAAATATTTTTGCAGTATGATAAAACACTACAACATACCGATATTTTTACCAGAGCTCGCTTGCCCTTATCGCTGCGTTTATTGTAATCAGTTCAGCATTACAGGATTGAACGACATCGTCAAAGCTGAAGATGTTAAACATATCATCGACAGTCATTTGTCTTCTTTCAAAGAAGAGAATCGTTTTGTGGAAGTCGCTTTTTTCGGTGGCAACTTCACCGGACTTCCTCTCCAGATGCAGAACGACTATCTTGATGCGGTGCAGCCTTACCTCGACAAAGGATTAATTAATGGTATCCGTTGTAGCACACGCCCCGATTACATAACACAACAACGCGTTAGAGAAATCAAGCATCTCGGGATGCTCAACATAGAACTCGGAGCTCAAAGCACCGACAATGAAGTTCTAAAACATTGCAAACGAGGACATTCCTTCGAAGACATCGCTGAAGCTTCACAGATAATTATTTCCGAAGGAATCACATTAGGACTACAGATGATGATAGGACTGCCTTCAAGTTCGGAGGCTACAGACATGCAAACTGCACAGGATATAGTCAGACTTGGAGCAAAAGAAACACGTATCTACCCTTGTATAGTAGTGAAAGATACCGAACTGGAGTTAATGCACAATTCAGGAGAATATCAGGCTCTTACTATTGAAGACGCCGTAAAACGTTCTGCAAAATTATATTCATATTTCACTGAAAACGACGTTAAAGTTTTAAGAATCGGGCTTCATACTTCCGACGAATTAGACAGCACTGCTTACGTCGCTGGTCCTTATCATAAGAACTTTGCTGAAATGGTTTTCAGTCATATCTGGAAAGAAAAGTTAAAAAATATTAAGACTGAAAGTAAAAACATTATCATCAACGTTCCTGAATCGCAGATTAATCACGCGATTGGATGGAAGGGAGAAAACAAGAAATTACTTTCAGAGAGATTTGATAATGTGACTTTTAAGGCTAAAGACGAAAGACTAAAGACTAAAGATAACAGACAAGGGTGCCTGAGCCTGTCGAAGGCAGGATTCGGCACTTCGACAAGCTCAGTGACCGACTTTGATTTTACTATAACTTCAAAAGAAGAATTGCCTACGATTATCGCTGACGCAAGAATGCCTGAAGAAGCAAAGAAAAACCTCAAGAAACTCGGCGATGTCTTGTTTTTGAATCCTACGGAAATAACTTATAAATCAATATCTGCTCATCCTGACATTTTCTTTTTTCAAACTAAAGATGGTTTAATTTATGCGCCTAACGCGCCAAAGAAAATCGTCAAGGAATTGAAGAAAAGAAAAATAAAACTGACAGAAGGAAAGAAAGAAGTCGGAAAGAGATATCCGGAGACAGTTCCTTATAATGCAGTCGGGATTGGCGACACTTTGATACATAATTTAAAACACACCGACTCCACTATTTTATCTTTATACGAAAATCACATTCATGTAAATCAAGGATATACAAGATGTAATCTTGTGGCTTTGAATGAGAATGCTTTTATTACGTCGGATGAAGGCATTTTCAATGCAGTCAACGGACAACAGACAACAGTCAACGGTGCCTGAGCCTGTCGAAGGCAGAACTCGGCGCTTCGACAAGCTCAGCGACCGAAAAGTTCAAAGTTCAAAGTTCAGAGTTCAAAGTTCTCTACATTGACCCGAAACAAATCAAATTAGAAGGTCACGACCATGGATTTTTCCCTGGATGTTGCGGCGTTTGGAAGAACAATCTCATCGTTTGTGGAAGCACGAAAAATCTTAAAGAAAAAGAAGAACTTGATAGATTCTTAAAAGACAACAACTTCAACCTCATCGAATTATACGACGGAGAATTGGTGGATGTGGGAAGCGTTCTTTTTAATTAGGAGTTAGGAATGAGGAATTAGGAATTGTTTGATCGCTGAATTTGTTGAGGCACTAAATATAGAGACGTTGATTTACAATTTGTTAACTCAACAATAATAAAAATTGCAATCTCCATCTTACAATTTTTTAAAAAAATGCAACTTACATCTTACAATTTTTAAAGTATTTTTTATAACATATTATAAATCAGAAAGTTTTTTTAGTGAGGAGTTAGGAGTTAGTGAGATTGCTCAAAGCTCAAAGCTCATAACTCACTGCCAAAAAATCTTGTTGACTTGTTGTCTTGTAGTCTTGTTGACTTTTCTTATCTTTGCAACAAACATTTCCTTATGAAAAAGATAGAACTTTTATCGCCGGCGAAGAATTTGGAAGTTGGCATCGCAGCCATCAACCATGGAGCCGACGCAGTATATATTGGCGGACCAAGTTTCGGAGCAAGAGAGAAGGTCGGCAACAGCATTGAAGACATAGAAGCTCTGTGCAAACATGCAGCTCTCTTCGATGCGAAGGTATATGTCACTATGAACACTCTGTTGTTCGACAACGAGTTAGAAGATGCTCGCAAGCTCGCTTACGACTGCTGGAACGCTGGCGTCGATGCGCTCATAGTACAAGATATGGCATTATTAAATATGGACATGCCTCCTATCGCTTTGCACGCTTCTACTCAATGTCATAACATCGAGGCTGAGAAAGTGAAGTTCTTAGAAGACGTAGGATTCTCGCAAGTCGTGCTCGCTCGCGAACTCAGTATCGAGCAAATAAAAGACATTCGCTCAAAGACGACAGTCCCGTTAGAATATTTCATCCACGGCGCATTGTGCGTTTCATATAGCGGACAGTGTTATCTCAGTCACGTCATAGGCGGTCGTTCTGCCAACAGAGGCGCGTGCGCACAACCTTGCCGCCTCGCTTGGAATCTTGAGAACAAAGACGGTAAACGCCTTATTAGCAACAGACATCTTCTTTCATTAAGAGACTTAAATAATTCTAAAAACATAGAGGAACTCATCGATGCTGGTATCACTTCTTTCAAAATTGAAGGTCGTCTGAAAGACATCGACTATGTGAAAAACGTCACTGCTTATTACAGAAAAACGATAGACGAAATCATCGAACGACGCGACGACATCTGCAGAAGCTCACACGGAGAAAGCAGTCCTACTTTCTATCCAGCACCGGAGAAATCGTTCTCAAGAGGCTTCACCGATTACTTCATCCACGGCAGACAAAAGTATATCGACGCTCCTTATTCACCAAAATCAATGGGCGAATATCTCGGCACGATAGAGAAAGTCAAAAATAAATCCATCACCATCAAGACAGGAAAAGAACTCCACAACGGCGACGGACTTTGTTTCTTAGACAGAGAAAACAATCTCTTGGGATTTAATGTTAATGCTGTTGATACAAGTCAACATGACAACAAGACAACAAGACAACAAGGAATTAGACTACAGACTATTAGCAGCAATACCGACATCTCGATGGCGACGCGATTCAAGATTGAAGGAAGCAAAATCTTCAGAAATTCAGATTTGGTTTGGCAGAAAGAAGTCGAGAAATCCAATGGCAACAGAAAACAAAAAATCAGTCTGAGATTTACCGACACCGAAGACGGATTTGCTTTGTCAGCGAAATTATATAACGAAGAATGTGAATACATTACAACAAATATTTCAATAGAAAAAGAAATCGCTATAAATACCGAAAAGGCATTAGATAATATTAAGAGTAAACTTTCTCAATGGGGCGATACGGAATTTGCAGTGGAAGAGATAGACATTTTATTTGGTCAACAGACAACAGACAACGGACAAGGGTGCCTGAGCCTGTCGAAGGCAGACATCGGCACTTCGACAAGCTCAGTGACCGAAGAATCACAAATAGCTTATTTCATCAGGGCTTCGGTTTTAGGTGAGATGAAGAAAGATTTGGTGGAGAAATTAAAATCATATCTCATTGAGAAACATCGTAATGAAAGAGAATGTAGAGACGTCACCCCTGTGGCGTCTAACAATGTCACCCCTGTGGCGTCTAACGTGGTTTATCCTAAAGATAAATTAACATATCTCGGCAATGTCATCAACAGGAAATCGAGGGAATTTTATGAGATGCACGGCGTTACAGACATCGAAGATGGTTTGGAGAAATTACGTTCTAATGAGGAATTGGTAGTGATGACGACAAAACACTGTATCCGTTATGCTAACAATATATGCTGCAAGGAGATAGGCAAGCCAGCAGATTCGTTATATCTCTTCAACGAAAAAGGACGATTCAGACTAGATTTCGATTGCAGAAATTGTTGTATGAAAGTGATAAAAGAAAAATAAAAATCATTATTTTTGTAGGTCAATTTTGATTTAAAAATAAAACAGATATAATATGTACAGAACACATACTTGTGGAGAACTTCGTCTTGCTGATGCAGGAAAAGAAGTCGTTTTAAGCGGTTGGGTGCAACGCGTCCGTGACAAAGGCACTCTCTTATGGATTGACATCCGCGACAGATACGGATTGACACAGCTCTTCCTCCAAGAAGGCGTCAGTTCAGCAGAAGTCATCGAAAAAGCTCGTACTTTAGGACGTGAGTTCGTCATCCAAGCTAAAGGAACAGTAATAGAAAGAGAATCAAAGAATCCAAATATCCCAACAGGAGAAATCGAGATACAGCTCAACGAGTTGAATATCTTGAATGCAAGTAAGACTCCTCCTTTCACAATTGAAGACAAATCAGACGGCGGCGACGACCTCCGTATGAAATACCGTTACTTAGACTTACGTCGTAATCCTTTGAAGAACAACCTCATCTTACGTCACAACGTGGCTATCGAGACAAGAAGCTATTTGTCAGAACAAGGATTTATCGAAGTAGAGACACCATGTCTCATCAAGTCAACACCAGAGGGAGCACGCGACTTCGTCGTTCCATCACGTATGAATCCAGGCGAATTCTACGCTCTTCCACAATCACCACAACAATTCAAGCAATTATTGATGGTTGCTGGTTTCGACAAATATTTCCAAATCGTACGTTGTTTCCGTGACGAAGACCTCCGTGCTGACCGTCAGCCTGAGTTCACACAAATCGACTGTGAAATGTCATTCGTTGAACAAGAAGACGTTTTGAACACATTCGAAGGTTTGGCAAAACATCTCTTCAAGAAAGTCAAAGGATTGGAATTCGACAAATTCCCACGTATGACATGGCACGACGCTATGAAATATTACGGCAGCGACAAGCCAGACATCCGCTTCGACATGAAGTTTGTTGAATTGACCGACTTGGCACAAGGCAAAGGTTTCCCTGTATTCGACGACTCAGAAATCGTTGTTGCTATCAATGCTAAAGGCTGTGCATCATACACACGCAAGCAAATCGACGCTTTGACAGACTTCGTCAAGAGACCACAAGTCGGCGCTAAAGGTTTGGTTTATGTCAAATACAACGAAGACGGCAGCATCAAGTCATCAGTAGATAAGTTCTACACACCAGAAGATTTGAAGACATGGTTAGACCGTTGCGGTGCAGAAGCAGGCGACATGTTGCTCATCTTATGCGGCAAGACAATGGAAGCAAGAGAACAGATGAACTGCTTACGTCTTGAAATGGGTAACCAACTCGGACTTCGTAACCCAGACGATTACAAGCCATTATGGGTTATCGACTTCCCACTTTTAGAATGGGACGAAGAGACACAAAGATACTACGCAAAACACCACCCATTCACAGCACCTAAGCCAGAAGACGAATATCTTTTGGACGAAGACCCAAGCAGATGGGCTGAAATCAGAGCTAACGCTTACGACATCGTATTGAACGGCGTTGAAATAGGCGGCGGTTCAGTACGTATCTTCAACCGTGACTTACAAAACAAGATGTTCCGCACTTTAGGCTTCACCGACGAAAGCGCACAAGCACAATTCGGTTTCTTGATGAACGCCTTCGAATACGGAGCACCACCACACGCAGGTTTGGCATTCGGCTTCGACAGACTTTGCTCATTGTTCGGCGGACAAGAAAGCATCCGCGACTTCATCGCATTCCCTAAGAACAATATGGGTCGCGACGTCATGACAGAGTCACCATCAACAATTGCTGACGCTCAACTTGAAGAATTACAAATTAAATTAGATTTGAAATAAAAATTTGCTTTGAGCTATGGGCTATGAGCACTGAGCAGCTCATGGCTCATAGCTCACTGCTCAAAGCTATAAAACATGAAACGTGCATTGGTATTAACAGGCGGCGGCGACTGTCCAGGTCTGAACGCCGTGATAAGAGCCATCGTGAAGAGAGCTTCACAGGAAAAAGATTGGGAAGTGCTTGGCAGCATCCAGGCATTCAACGGAGTGTTATGGGAACCATCAGAGATAGTTCGTTTAACTCCTGAAAGCGTGAGAGGCATACACTTCAGAGGCGGCACCATCTTAGAGACAACAAACAAAGGCGGCCCGTTCTCATGGCCAGTAAAAAATAATGACGGAACATGGACCACTGTTGACCGCTCTGACGAGATGATAAGAAAGCTCCAATATATGGGCATCGACTGCGTCATCAATATCGGCGGCGACGGCTCACAGAGAATCTCCAAAAAGTTATTCGATAAAGGATTAAACATCATCGGCGTTCCTAAGACTATAGACAACGACTTATCTATGACCGACAGCACCTTCGGTTTCCAGACCGCTGTCGAGATAGCCACCGAGTCGGTTGACAAACTCGTCACGACAGCGGCTAGCCACAACCGCGTCTTTGTATTAGAGGTGATGGGACGCGACGCCGGATGGATTGCTTTAAACGCAGCCGTTGCGGGCGGAGCAGAAGTATGTCTCCTTCCAGAATTTCCTTACGACATAGAAAAAGTTAAAGAAAAATTAGAAAGCAGATTCGTCAACGACAGAGGATTCGCTGTTGTAGTGATATCAGAAGGCGCAAAACCTAAAGACGGACAACAAGTCTTTGAAGTAAGCAAAGAAGTTGGTTACGAGAACGTGAAACTCGGCGGCATCGGACAGAAATTCATCGAACAGATGAAAGCCGCAGGTTTCAAACACGATATGCGTGAGACAACATTAGGTCACCTCCAAAGAGGCGGTGTTCCTGTTGCTTACGACAGAGTGCTCGCATCACAATTCGGCGTCAAGGCATTCGAAATGGTTCTCAACCAAGAATATGGCAAGATGGTGGCATATCGTCATCCTAACATCATCTCCGTACCATTGGAAGACGCAGTGGCAAAGATGAACTTCGTCACAATGGATAACGACTTGGTAAAAACCGCAATGGGACTTGGAATATCATTAGGAATATAAGACTACAGACAACTGTCAACAGACAACAGACCTTGTGTATACATATATGGACAAAGACTGTTGTCCGTTGTCCGTTGTCGGTTGACTATAAAATATTCATCCTATTCGCGTCTTGTTTCAGGAAGACGAAAAACATTAGACTAAACATAAGAAGGCTGGAACCTCCGTAACTGAGGAACGGCAACGGAATTCCGATAACAGGAAGCAAACCTATTGTCATTCCAATGTTTACCATCAGATGGAAGAATATTATCGACGCTATGGCGTAACCGTAGATTCTGCTGAACGGAGAGCGCTGCCTTTCTGCCAAAAGTATTATCCTTACCAATAAAGACAGATAAAGCGAAAGCAAAACAAGAGAACCCAAGAAACCGAACTCCTCTCCTATCGTACAGAAAATAAAGTCGGTATGCTGCTCTGGAACGAAGTTATATTTCGTCATGGTTCCTTGCAGATAACCTTTACCAGAGAAACCTCCAGAACCAATAGCAATCTTCGATTGATGAAGATTATATCCTACACCATAGATGTCTTTCTCTATACCTAATATAATATTGATACGCGTTCTCTGATGTTGCTTCAGAACCTTATAAAAGAAAAAGTCAACGGAGAAGATAAACATCGCCGAGACCACAAAGGCAGCTATCAACATCCAGATATTTCTCTTCGTTCTTTCTATAAGGAAGACAAACGCTGCAAAGACAACAGCGACGCCTATAAGAACATACCATTTTGAAAAATAAAGAGTCAGAAGGAACAGCACTATTGCTACAAAGCCAATTACCAATATTTTTCCTGACATTCCTTCGCGATAAAAAACAAGGATAAAAACAAGAAACACCAAAGACGAACCAGCGTCGCCTTGCATCAAGACGAGCATCATCGGGAAAAGAACCAGTCCGTATGCTATTGCCTGAGTCTTCAGTTTTGAGAAGTCGGTGTTGATGCCACCGAGATAATGAGCCACAGCCAATGCCGTTCCGAACTTGGCGAACTCAGAAGGCTGGAACGAAAAACCGCCGAACTGAATCCACGATTTAGAACCAGCGATGGTGCTTCCTCCCACCAAGACATATAAAAGAGAAAGTATTGATATACCATATATTACATAAGCGAAAGCATTGAAGAACTTAGCATCAATCAACATTATTATCAATCCTAAGAATATGCTTACGCCAGCGAAGAGAAACTGTTTGCCATAGTGTTGCGACATATCGAATATGCTAGGATGCGCCTCATTGAAAGCGGCAGCATAGATAGCCGACACCCCGATGAAAACGAGCGCCACATACATGGCTAGCAGCCACCAGTCAATCTTACCTATTATGTTATTTCTTGCTGTCATTGTTTATACATTTTGCATTGAGCAACGAGCAGTGAGTTATGAGCATTCTGCCCACAGCTCATGGCTCACAACTCTTAGCATTATTCTAAAAATCGTTTTTCTTTTCTAGTATCTTTTATATAACCTCGAAGATATTTCTCTATCATGAGACTCGCTATAGGAGCGGCCCATTGCGAGCCGAATCCAGCGTTTTCCACAACAACGGCAATAGCTATCTGAGGATTATCAACAGGAGCGAAGCCCATGAACAAAGAGTGGTCGTCGCCATGAGGATTCTCTGCAGTGCCAGTTTTGCCTGCCACCTGGATACTATCAATTTTTGAGAAGCGAGCCGTACCATGGTCGCCTTCAAAAACACGGCACATTCCCTTTTTGACGTCTTTAAAATGTTTAGACTTAATGTCAATTATCTTTTTTGTTGTCATTACAGAATCGAGAGGAGTGTCATCGCTGAATGCTCTGAGCAGATGAGGAGGATAATAGAAGCCCTCATTGCCGATGGCAGCCGCCATATTAGCAAGCTGCAACGGAGTGACGAGAATCTCACCCTGGCCGATACTCAAAGAACGGATTGTAAGAGCATTCCAGACGCCTCTATAAAGTTTTTCATAATATGAACTCTTTGGAATATTGCCAGACACCTCAGATGGGATATCTGTTTTAAAAGTGCTGCCTAATCCAAAACTCACCACATGATTATACCAATAAGCATAAGCATCTTTGGAAGATACAAAACGAGATGAAGAGAACATATCTCTAAATGTCTCCCAGAAATAAGGGTTACACGAATTTTCTATAGCTTCATAAAGAGCGACAGGGCTATTGTGAGAGTGAGTGCAACGAATAGGCTGGCTCTCCTTGCCATGACAAGGATAAGCCGACTTTGTATTAACCACACCACTTTGCAGAACGATAAGTCCATTAACCATTTTGAATGTAGAACCTGGAGGATAGATGCCGCTTGTTGCACGATTGACAAGAGGCTTAAGGCTATCGTGCAACATTTTATTATAATTCTCGCCACGCACCCTTCCAACCAATTCGTTAGGATTGTATGCCGGACTCGACACCATTGCAAGTATCTGACCTGTAGCAGGTTCTATTGCCACAATAGAACCCGTTTTATTTTTTAACAGACGCTCTCCATATAACTGAAGCTCAGCATCAAGTCCGAGATAAATATCTTTTCCAGCCACAGGAAGAGTGTCGTACTGACCTTCCATAAAGCTCTCCTTCTCACGATTATGAACATCAACTACAATTATCTTCATGCCTTTTTCTCCACGAAGTTCTTTCTCGTAAAAATGTTCAATTCCAGACTTGCCGATATAGTCGCCGACTTTATAATAAGAATCGTTCTCCAAATCTTTTTTACTTACCTCACCGATATTACCTAAAGCATGAGCCGCGATAGGATAAGGATAGTTTCTCACGGAACGAGTCTGGAAATAAAATCCAGAGAATTTATGCAGATTTTCTACTATCTTGCCATGCTCTTCTTTTGTAATCTGCGCCATAAAAACAGAAGGGCTGAATGTTGAATAACGTCTCGCCTTTGTCATTCTCTCTTTGAAATATTCTTCGCTGATATTCAAGGCTGAGCAGAAAGCAAGAGTGTCAAGATTTTTAACCTGCCGCGGTATTACCATTAAATCATATATTGCCTCATTGTAAACCAAAAGATTACCTTTTCTATCGAAGACTTTTCCGCGTGCAGGATATTGCGTAATGTAACGTAAAGTATTATTGTCGGAAGAATGTTTATACGACTGGTCAACACATTGAATCAAAAACAACTTTATCAACAAAACTAAAACCACGATAGAAAATATCGCAATTATCACATATTTACGTGATGAATAATTAGTCCTGTTTTTAATCATATTTTAACTATAGTTTTCTAAAAAAAATTAACATAACAAAATTATAAAAAATACAGCATTTAACAGCCTTACAAATAGAAAAAATTTATAAATTTGCATTCTATTAAAATCTAATTGATAATGCGTTACATACTATCTATAGTAGCTATAACACTCATGTTAGCATCATGCAGCAACAAGCAGGACAATAATGTTATTTCCAGAAGTTTTACTAATGAAGAATGGTCTCGTTTTGACTATCTTAACGGAGAGATTGACATCAAAGATGTACCAGCCAAATACGACATCGTAATGGAAGTCGTACTAAATGAAATCTACCCTAATGCTTATGAGAACAGTAGAAACGATTGCTCTCTTAAATTCAATATGACAATAAAGAACCCTAACGACAATGGAGCTCGTTCGAGAGATTACAACTATAACCTAAAAGACAAAGATGGTAATTGGAAGGCCGACAAGAAAGACGGATACTATACTTTCAAGCTTCCTATTATCAGCGGAATGACTTTAGGAGAAGAAGGTATTTATCAGTTTAAAATAGAAAACAAATACCCTAAAGACCCATTGCAAGGAATTAAAAGCATAAACATTAAATGTATCACATCCAAATAATTTTATAATGAAAAAAATACATCTATTATTATTTGCTATAATCTTAATGATTACAACCATGTTTTCTTCCTGTGTCCCTCAGAAGAAAATTTTATACTTACAGAACATAGAAAATATGAACGATAGCATTTTCATGTCGATAGAATATGAAAATGAACGTAACTTTGATTACAAAGTCCAGCCTGGCGACAATCTTTTTATCAGAATAGCTAGTCTGGATGAAAAATCAAATGCCTATTTCAACTCCATGGACCAGGCAGGAGCAATGAGTTCCAGCACTTCATATAGCAGCGGCAATGCTGCCATATACCTCAACGGATATACCGTAGGCGAAGACGGCTACATAGATTTGCTCATCATAGGAAAAGTATTTGTCAAAGATCTCACCATCGATGAGATACAACAAAAGATTCAAAAAATCATGGACGAATATCTTATGTCTATAGTTTATGTAAAACTTGGCGTCTTCAACTTGACAATACTCGGAGAAGTTAATCGTCCTGGACAATACCAGATTTATCAATCAGACATCAACATCTTCCAAGCTATAGCATTGGCTGGCAATACAACAGACTTCGCCAACAAAGCCGATATAAAAATCATACATCAGACAACAAACGGCTCACAGATAACAAGAGTTAACCTTAACAATGCTGATATTCTGTCATCACCTCATTACTATTTAAAACCTAACGATATTATTTATATAGAGCCATTGAAAACCAAACAATTTGGATTCACAAGCGTACCTTATGGCACTATCATTTCTGCAATATCACTATTAGTGACATGCTTTACTTTTGTCACAGTATATATGAAATAAGAATAATAACAACTGAAACAATATGAATAATAACAACAACATCGACTTACAAAACAGGCCTCAATACAACGAAGAAGATAGCATAAACTTAAAAGTTATACTTATCAAGATTATCAGCTATTGGTATCTTTTTGCAATCGGTATCATACTCGCAATATTGATTGGTTTCTTCTATAATAGATATACACCTAGCATCTATCAATCAACAGCATCAGTATTCATCAAAGAAGATAAAATGGGCATAGACCCTACTTCCATGATGACCGGATTGACATTCAAAAGCAATATCAATATAGATAATGAAATAGGCATACTTCAATCCTATAGCTTGAGAGAAAGAACTATCAAAGAATTGGAATTTTTCAATGTGTCTTATTTCGCAAGCGGAAGAGTAGCATCAAGAGAATTATACAAAAGCACACCTTTCAATGTGGAACTCGACTACGACACATTACAGGTGGTTGAAAACAAATACGACATCGTATTCATCGACAATGAAACATATAGTTTAAAAACCAAGGAAAACGAATGCATTGTTTATAACTATGCCAAAGATGAAAATGCAGGACTAATAGAACTGC
This sequence comes from Bacteroidales bacterium, assembly GCA_045639025.1. Classification (GTDB taxonomy): domain Bacteria; phylum Bacteroidota; class Bacteroidia; order Bacteroidales; family F082; genus Limimorpha. Next base: position 10,940 of record JAZUCH010000039.1, on the reverse strand, counting down.
CGGATTATGAAGGAACATATCGTTTCGGAGAATGGGTCAACAATGGATTCAACAAATTCAGAATCATATTAAACAGCAATTATAATCCAAATCCAGAAAAAGAAGACAACGCTAAATACAGCTTTGTCATCAAAAGCCGCATATCTTTGATTGCAGAGATGAGCAGCCTCTCTATTGTACAAAGCACCAAAAACTCTTCTATCTTAAATCTGACAATACAAGGTTATAACAGACATAAAATCACCGACTATCTCAATCAGCTGCTTAATGAATATATGGAGAGAAACCTCGAACAAAAGAACCTTGTCTCAGAAAACACCGTAATATTCATTGATGAACAATTGATTGGAATCCAAGACTCTCTTAACAAAGCTGAAGTTGACCTTCAAGTATTCCAAGAAGGAAACGACTTCATGGATTTGGGAGCTCAGTCAAGCGAGATGTATAATCGTTTGAAAGACATCGAGAGACGTAAATCAGAATTGGAATTAAGCATCAAGTATTATCAAAATCTTCAGGAATATATCACCAAAAACATTGATGACTTGAACAAACTGATTGTACCTAGTGCTATGGGCATACAAGACCAAATGCTCAACAAACTCGTTCTTGAACTTGTAGCATTGTCATCCGAGAAATCAAAGCTCCTTGCAAACTTAAATGAGAAAAACCCAATGGTTCAGAATATTGACGAGCAGATTATTCAAACTAAAATGCAACTGCTTGAAAATATCAACAATATGATTCATAATACAGAGGTTACAATATTGGAGTTATCAAACCAAATAATGGCATACGAAGAACAAATCAAGCAACTTCCAACAACACAACGTGCCTATTTAGGTTACGAGCGTAAATTTGCCTTGAATGACGAGCTCTATAAATTCTTGATGCAAAAACGTGCTGAAGCTCAAATCGTGATGGCTAGCAACAGTCCAGACAACAGCATCATTGATGAGGCTCTTGTTTCAAGAACAAGAAAGGTTGCTCCAAGAAGCATGATGGTTTATTTGGTTTGCTTAGTGCTTGGATGCTGTATCCCTGCAGCATTCATCTTCATAAGAGAATTGCTCAACACCAAAGTAATGGAAAGAAGCGACATTGAAAAGATAAGCAAATTCCCTATCATAGGTCAGATTCCTTATACAGATCCAAAAGATGCCAAATCATCAACATTTGTCATCGACTCTCCAAAGTCGCCGGTATCAGAAGCTTTCCGTTCTATCAGAACTAATATTGAATATATTGTACAAGGAAAAGAGAAATGCATTTTCTCTGTCATCGCCGACTCTCCAGGTATTGGCAAGACATACATTTCCATCAATATGGCTTCTATTTATGCTATGTACGGAAAGAAAACCGTACTTGTTGGCATGGACTTACGCAAGCCTCGTCTCTATCAAGAATTTGGCATTTCAAATAAAGTAGGTGTCAGTTCTTACCTTGCAGGCAAGGCTTCTATTGACGAAGTGATTCAGCCTTCTGGCAAACTGAATACTCTTGACATTATCACAGCTGGTCCTATACCACCAAATCCTGCTGAGATGATAGCATCAGACAAATGTGCCAAGTTCTTTGATGAATTAAAAGAAAGATACGATTATATCATCATCGACACACCTCCACTCTTGTGGGTAACAGATGCTCTCTTGTTAATGAAATATGTAGATACATCTATATATATCGTTCGCCAAGCCGTTACAAACAAAAAAGCTTTCGAGCTTGTCATCAACGATTTAGAACAACGTAACTATAATATAAGTTTAGTTGTTAACGGCATCAACTATCAAGGAGTTTACGGCTATAGATATAGCTATGGCTATGGCGGATATGGTTATGGCTACGGTTATGGCTACGGTTACTCTCATGGATATTACGACGAAGAACATGAAGAGAATGTCAAAAAACGTAAACATAATATATTCTAATAAGAAGTTTTTATATGACAGCAGATAAAGATAGCAAGAAATGGTTCGCTATCTATGTCAAATCAAGAAATGAAAAAAAGGTTTTCAAATCACTTAATGACATAGGTATCGAGTCATTTCTTCCTTTAATAACAAAGATTAAACAATGGAGCGACCGTAAGAAAAAAGTAGAAGAACCATTGTTTAATTCTTATTTATTTGTAAACATTCCGTTGAGCGATTATTATAAAGTCTTAAATGTAAACGGTGTGGTTAGATTCATCTGTTTTGAAAAAAAACCAGTAGAAGTTCCCGAAAACCAAATTGAGGCAATAAAGAAATATATATGCGACACCGATATACACGATGTAGATTATGAAAGCATCAATTTCAAGGAGGGTGAGTTGGTAAGAATTAAATCAGGACAGATGAAAGACCTTACTGGAAGATTTGTCGAGATAAAAGGCAAACATCGTATTATGATTGAAATAGAAGTGGTAGGACAATATCTACCTATTAACATAGCACGAACTAATGTAGAAAGAATTTAATAATCAAATCTATCAAAAAATGAAGAAAATATTTATTATTATGATTGTAATGATGATGATGATTCCATCATTCGGTCAAGAAAAGACTTTAAAAAGAAAAGTTGCTATAGGCAGATTCACTAATGAAACACAATATGCTAAAGGCGTTTTTTACGACCGTGAAAACGATCCTATCCGCAAACAAGCATTAGACATTTTATCAGCAAAGCTCGCTACAAGCGGAAAATTCATCTTACTCGAAAGAGACGGCCTTGAAGAATTAGTAGCAGAATCTGGCAGTGAAATGCAAAAAATAGGTGCCGATTATATCATTTTAGGTTCCATAACAAAATTCGGCAGAAAAGTAGAAGGCGACCAAGGCGTCTTCACAGAATCAAAGACACAGACTGTAGAAGCAGGTGTAAGCATCAGATTGGTTGATGTTTCAACAGGCTTGATTATCTATTCAGATGAAGCATCAGGCTTTGCAGAAACAACTTCAAAACAAACTTTAGGAATAGGCGGCACCGCAGGTTTCGACGCAACATTAAGCGACAAAGCCATTTCTGCAGCCTTGTCACAACTCGTTGAAAACATTATCAATAAATGCATGGACAAACCTTGGAAAGGTTTTATCTTAGCTATCGAAGATGGCTCATACATTATCTCCGGAGGTAAATCACAAGGCATTGAAGACGGTTCAACATTCACTCTTTACAAAAAAGGAAAGACCGTGACAAATCCTCAAACAGGTATGAAAGTAGAGTTACCAGGAACCAAATTAGGCACACTCACCGTTGTCACAAGTTTGGGCGACACTCCTGAAACAGAGATATCATTATGTACCTACGAAGGTGAAGAAATTAATGAAAACGAATTGTCTAACTATTATCTCCTTGAAAAATGAAAAAAATTATAATGATATTATTCGCAGTTATTACATTATCATTAACAAGCTGCGGAGTCGGTAATTATTCAGTTGTAAGCGGCAATGCTGATAAGGCTTCTGTATGCTTTGTATCAACAGAAAAATTCGACATTACAGTAGATATCGACGGAACCACATACGAAGTTAAAACGATAAAAGAAAAGCAATATAAAAGCCGTCGCAATATAAAAAAGACTGCACAACAAGAGATTACACTTACACCAGGTCGTCATAAAGTTATAGTAAAAAGAGATGGCGCAGAGATTTATAACCACGAAATATTCATCTCTAATTCTGAAGTGAAAGTCATAGAATTATGAAAAAATTTTTGGTAATTTTTACATCTGCATTATTGCTTTCCTCATGTTCCACTCCAAAATTATACTATTGGGGTAGTACAAGTTATGATGTGTCGAAATATGAACAACTGACTTATAGCAACTACGACAAGCAAACTCCGGAAAGTATATGCGAATTGGTAGCATTATACGAAGACATGGTTAACAATCCAGGAGGCTCCCGTAATGTCGTCCCTCCAGGAATATATGCTGAATACGGATACCTTCTTCTTCAACAACGTACCTTAGAATCGTTTGAAGGATATGCCACCAAACGACAAAGGAATCTGTTTAACACCGACGACTATGCAAGTTTATTTCAAGAGAAAGGCATCATGATGTTAGAAAAAGAAATAGAACTGTACCCTGAGTCAGAAACATTTATTTTACCCATAATTAAAAGAGTAAAAAATCAAATAAATGAAGAAGATTAAATTATACCTTATATTTACATTGATTAGCATTATGATAACATCATGTGCTACATCCAACAACACCAGAGCTAGTTTATACCCCAAGATGTATGAAGAACAGCCAGTGTCAATACTTGTGATGCCACCTATTAATAATACTACCAATGTTGAGGCAAAAGAGTTGTTATATACATCAATAAGTCACCCATTGATTGAAGCCGGATACTATGTTGTGCCTCCTCATATAGCAATGGAATTTTTAAAAGCTGAGAGTGCCTACGATTCAGAAAGATTCATTGACGGCAACTTGTCGATGTTCGGTAAAATCTTTGGTGTCGATGCTGTCGTTTTCTCTATCATAGACAAATGGGTTAAGGTTGGCTTAGGCATACAGACTCAAATTACATATATGATTAAGTCGACAGAAACCAACGAAGTTTTATTTGAAAGAACATGTAATTTATACTTAGACCTTTCTGTAAATAGCGGTACCGGTGGGGCATTAGGAGCTCTTATGGATTTAGCGGCTTCTGCTATATTGACAGCAGCTACAGATCACATCGCAGCCGCACGTAAATGTAACAATTATATTTTCACAGATATTCCAAGAGGCAAATACAACCCTTCACACGGCCTCGACAAAGAGATAAATGCAGCAGAAAGAAATGCCAACGTAACAGTTAAATAAATAAAACAAAAAAGGTTGCCTCATTATGAAGCAACCTTTTTTTATCAATATTTCTCTCCTTTTTCCAAGTCATTTTTTGTCAAGGATTTCTTATCCATCTGACGCCAGAAGTATGCAATATATGCCACAACAAATGGAATAATGAGTGATACTATCGCCATCGTTTTAAGTGTAAACTCACTTGAACAACTGTTTGATAATGTCAATGAACATTGAATGTCAGCTGTTGATGGATAATATGCTGTTCCATTATAACCAGCTATCATAAAGATAGCCATCACTGCCAATACGACACCAGGACCTGTAATCCATATACCTCTGTTGAATTCTTTTTTTACCAATGTCATAACGACACCTGCCACAAGCAATACTGCTCCCAATAAGAACATTATCAACACTGCTGGCATCTGAATCAAATTATGGAAATACTTTCCTTTTTCCATTGTAACGACGCCTTCTGTATCCACTGCAAATCCATCCATAGTGATGAAATGAACGAGTACCAATACCAACATCAGAAGGAAACCACCGAAACATAACATAAGGTTACGACGTAAATTAGCACGCAAATCATTATCATCTATATTATTAATCATATACAATGCGCCGAGACATACTGCCAAGAACATCACCATGAGACCGAACTCCACGTTGAAAGGATTAGCTACAGCTTCCAGTCCGTGCCATTCATTAGCCCAACGGCTGATGACAGGCGAAGCGATGTCACCAACAGCGCTCTTCTTTACCATAAAGTCAGAACCTGTGAAGAAGGTGCCAACAGCTGTACCTATTAATAAAGGTGCGAGACATCCATTCAAAGTGAGGAATATTCTGAAAGTATTTTTACCTAAGATATTACCAGCCTTACTTTGGAATTCGTATGACACAGCTTGGAACACAAATGTTATCAAGATTAAAATCCAGACCCAGTAGGCACCGCCAAAACTAGTGCTATAGAAAAGAGGAAACGATGCGAAGAAAGCACCTCCGAATGTGACGAGAGTGGTGAATGTAAGCTCCCACTTACGACCTGTTGAATTGACGATTAGCTGACGTTGGTCTTCATTTTTTCCTGCCAGGAAAATGAGAGCATTACCGCCTTGAACGAAAAGCAAGAACACTAATAATCCGCCTAAAAGAGCGATAAGAAACCACCAATATTGTTGTAAAAATTCGTATGTAATCATAATTGTTCCTCCTTATTATTCATCTATTTTAGGACCTTGTTTGATAGCTTTAAAAATGATGCGTGTCTCGATGGCAAGGAATAAAGTAAATATAGCCACGAAGATGAAGAATGTGGTTTGCACCGCACCCACGCTGACACTTGATACAGCAGCATTAACTGGAAGCATGCCTTCTATAGTCCAAGGCTGACGGCCTGCTTCAGCTACAATCCAACCTGCCTGACCGCAGAGATATACCAAAGGAATAGACAGAAGTGAAATCCATTGTAACCATCTCATATTAACAAGTTTTCCTTTCCATTCCATCCAAAGGACAAAAATCATAAGAAGAAGCAAGAAGCTGCCGAAGTAAACCATAACACGGAATGACCAATAAATCAAAGGCACGTTAGGCACGAGTTCTTCCTGACTTTCGATATAACCATAGCCGAAATATTCCACATTTTCATCGAGGACTTGACGAGCCTGAGCAGCGGCTTCTGGATTGGTGTCTTTCAACTCACGATATTCTGTAAAAGCAGCCAATGCAGTCTTGCCACGTTCCATTTTTTCCTCGGCTGAAAGATAAACTTTGCCGTCAGGTGTTGTATAACCATCAAGGATATTGTTGATGCCAGGTACATAACCGTCGATATCGTGAGTAGCGAGAATAGAGAGCATTCCAGGTATTTCAACGCCAGGCACTATTGAGAATGGAGCGCGTGTACCACCATCTTCAAGGCCTTCTGCAGCAGCAAGTTTCATTGGCTGATATTTACCCACATGAATGCCAGAGCTGTCGCCGCTGAGCATAAGAGCGAAAGTACCGATGATACCGACGATGGCCGATACTTTTATACTTGCGAGGGCAAATTTCGTTTCACGTTTTTTAAGCAGATACCAGCAGCTAACACCGATAGCGAAGATAGCTCCTGTCATCCAACCGCTGAAGACAGCGTGGAAGAACTTGGAGACAGCTACAGGGTTAAGAACGACAGCCCAGAAATCGACCATCTCATGGCGCACTGTATCAGGGTTAAACTCCATTCCCACTGGATGTTGCATCCATGAGTTAGCTATAAGAATCCAGAGGGCTGATATAGCAGAGCCGATGGCTACGAACCAAGTAGAGGCAAGGTGTAATTTCTTGCTTATCTTCTCCCAACCGAAGAACATCACTGCAAAGAAGGTAGCTTCCATGAAAAAAGCGAAGATGCCTTCGATGGCGAGAGGCGCACCGAAGATGTCACCCACAAACCAGGAGTAGTTGCTCCAGTTTGTGCCGAACTCGAATTCGAGGATGATACCTGTTGCGATGCCGACAGCGAAATTAATAGCGAAGATTTTCATCCAGAACTTGGCAGTCTGTTTCCAAAACTCGTCTTTTTTAATAACATAAAGAGTCTCCATTGTTGCCATTATGATGGCAAGTCCCAAAGTAAGTGGGACGAAAATCCAATGGTAAGCAGCGGTGAGAGCAAACTGAGCCCTTGACCAACCAACTAATGCACTTTCAACCATAATTTTACTTTTTTATTGTTTTTAATTAAATTGTCATCTTAAATCTGTATAAAAACTAATTTCTCATTAACTGCGTTCCCACATATTCACTTTTCTGTTCATCAGTCTTGCCAGCCATCACTGGTTTAAAGAAGAAGACTCTCAGTATAGCGAAAAGAATAACGGCTTTAAGAATTATGAGGAACCATAGAGGTTTGCCCCACGTCATATTCTTAAAGCCGTCGGCATAAAAATTCCATATAGAAAGAATGATTTTTTTCATTGGATGAACTTCTTATTTTCTCTTAGCACTTAATATTTTACCTATATATACATGATGTATTCCTGCTGGGAAATTCTCGTAACGTTTTCTAGGCAGCTCCTCAAATCCAGCAGAGTCAAATTGGTCGCGGTATATTATCTCGCACTCAAACACCTCTTTAGCCTCCAAATAATATGGAGCTCCATTTTCAGTGTAAGCTACGTGCAGGCCTAGAGTCTCTGCCTTGTCACCATCACGACCGCTATGAGTACCCATAAAAGCCAAAATGTCTTTATCTTTCTCATCGAACGACATCACTGTGAAGTATTTATGTTTTTCCATAAACTCTTTTGTATAACGAGAAGGAGCCACATAGACTGTCATTGTATTAACATCGTGATACCACACATTTCCCATGGCACCCCAGCCTATCGTCATTGCATTATGTTTCTCTTTGTCGCCTACACAGAGAAGTACGCCATCACCTTTGAACCAGGAAAAAGGACTACCCTTGAACTCTTTTTCATAGTCGAAGTCGGTGAATGAAAGATTCTGTTCTTCCGCATTTTGTTCCGCTGCATTGACATTATTATAGAAGTTATAAGAGATTTTATTTGGATCCCATTTGTCTTTTGGTTGATTATCTCTTTCCGGATAACCAATGACGATTGTATTGAGAGGCAATACATTTTCTGGAAGTTGTAAAATTTTGGAGACAGCATCGCAGCGTTCTTTGATAGGATATGTGCCAGTCCATACTGCGCCAAGGTCCATTGCGTTGGCTGCGAGAAGAATATTTTGAGTAACGGCAGAACAATCCTGCACCCAATATTCACTTGCTATTCCTTCGAGAGCTCTGTCGAGGTCGCCACATACAACAATTGCCAAAGGAGCGTGAGCAGCCATTCCTGCATTAGGATTAGCCTCAGCTAAAGCCTCGAGCTGTTGTTTGTCGGTAACGACAACAAAATGCCAAGGTTGTTTGTTGACCGCAGAAGGAGCTGCCATTCCAGCACGCAGCAGTTTCTCTATTTTTTCATCCTCAACAGCTTTGTCGAGATAAGCACGCACCGATACTCGAGTAGCGATATTTTCCAACACTATAGTCTCCTTGTTTTTAGATTTCTGATTCGAAGTACACGATGACGCCATAATAACTGTAAAGATTAGAAGTAAGATACAATTAAGTTTTGGTGATTTCATAATAATTATTTTTTACAAATATAATAAAGTTTTATTTAGTCACTAAACTACAAAACAAATTAAAAATATTATGAATCTTGGTTAACACCATTGTCAGGGTTAATATTATAATACTCGTTCCATTGTTTCAGAACTTCTTGCCAGTCTTCCATTTCGCCGTTGGCGATAGCTTCAGCCTGATCGAGAGTCTTTTCATAATGTTGTTTCTCGGCATAACGCAGTTTCATCGCCTCTATCGTCGCCTCGTCGAGGATTTGGATTCTTCGACGGCGTACGCATTCATCGAGGTCGAGCGGACCGAAAGGCTGACCTGGAACATTGAAGTCGGAAATGTTGAAGTTAAAGACCGTACGCAAAGTATGACGCACCATTTTTTGTCCGGAGCGGTTGCCCGCCACCTTACGGTTCAAGAGTTTACGAATGATATCTATTTCGCGTTGTGAAAATTTATTTCTGCCCATAATTTTAATTTACAATTTACAATTTACAATGCAGGGGCGTATCGAATACGTCCTTTTGAATATGTTATGCAAAGATAAGAAAAGTATAGAAGACTACAAGACCACTCATTGACAAACTGACGAAAAATGAGATTTACTCACCTGATTATAATCTTCGCTTTCATTGCTGCGAACTCCTCTTCCGTAATCAAGCCCTGAGTTTTCAAGACAGCCAGTTCTTTAAGTTCTTCTACAAGGAAATGCTATTTCTACATATTTTAAACAAAAAAACCTCGTGGAAATTCTTCTGCGAATTTAATATTGTAATCAAATTATTCTTTCAAAGCACCCTTCATTTTTATAAATTCTTAGTACTTTTGTCATGAGAACAAACAAAAACTAAGAGTTATGTCACAAGAAAATGCGCGTATTGTAAAATCGCATGATATTCGTATTGATAACGATTATGTCGATTGGATTTCAGAAGTAAAACATCGCTATCGTTCATCTCAGGTAAAGGCAGCCGTAAAAGTAAATGCTGAGAAACTTCTGTTCAACTGGCAATTGGGTCGTGACTTGGTGCAGAAGAAGGCTGAAGAACGTTAGGGTTCCGGAGTTGTTGAACAAGTAAGCTTAGATTTGAAGCGAGAGTTTCCAGACAGCACAAACTTTTCACTGCGCAATTTATGGTATATGAAACAGTGGTATCTGTTCTATGCCGAGAATCTAGATAAACTGAAACAACTTGTTTCAGTAATGCTACCATACGACAATTATGACTTAAAAATAAAACAAATAGCAGATGAAGAAAAACTGAAACAATCTGTTTCAGAATTTCCCCTACCTTTTGCCTGCGTACCATGGGGACATCATGTTCGTATTGTCCAGCATTCAAAAACTATTGAAGAGGCCTTGTTCTATGTGGTTTACACCATTCGAGAAGGCATTAGCCGCGATATATTGACGCGAGTGATGAAGGATGACATTTACAAAAAACAAGGTGCTATCCCGAACAATTTTTCACAACACTTGACTCCACAATTGGCACATATGGCGCAATATGTGGTAAAGGAAAATTATGATTTCGGCTTCGCCACTGTGGCTCACGAAACCTACAACGAAAGCGAATTAGAGAAAGCCCTTCACGATAACATTACTGCACTGCTACTTGAAATGGGCAACGGCTTTGCATTTATCGGCAAACAGAAAGAAATAATTGTTGGCGGCAGAACAAGAAGAATCGACCTACTTTTCTACCATATTCGGTTGCGTTGCTACATAGTATGCGAACTGAAGGCAAGATCGTTTGAACCAGAGTTTGCAGGTAAATTAAACTACTATGTAAATGTTGTTGACGAGGTCCTGAAACAGCCCGACGACAACCCAACTATAGGTCTTTTAGTATGTTCTAACATGAATAGAGCTGACGTCCAATGGTCGTTCAAAGGAATCTCTACTCCGATGGGTGTCGCGACATATAACAATATAAGAATCAAAGACGCATTGCCAAGTCAAGAACAATTGGCTGATAGAGTACGACTTCTGCAAAAGGAATTACAAGAAAC
>JAZUCH010000038.1:0-91523 GCA_045639025.1 Bacteroidales bacterium | reverse complement strand
CCGCCTCTGGAGGCTTCATACTTCCTTTCCTCAAACCTCACGTCAAATGGGATTTCCGCTTGGACAACGTATTGTCAATAAGTACTTCCGGACACAAGTACGGACTCGTATATCCTGGCTTGGGTTGGGTTATCTGGAAAGACAAGAAATATCTGCCTTCAGAGATGGCGTTCAGCGTCAACTATCTCGGAGCCGACATCACACAGGTTGGTCTTAACTTCTCACGTCCAGCCGCTCAGGTGCTCGGCCAATATTATCAATTTATCCGATTAGGATTCCAAGGATACAAGGCAATACAACAAAACTCGATGGATGTCGCAGAATATCTCCACGGAGAAATAGGCAAGATGCCTCAATTCAAAAACTATAGCCCCGAATTGGTAAATCCATTGTTCATATGGTCGTTGAACCCTAAATACGATAAAGTCGCCAACTGGACCTTGTACGACTTACAATACAAATTACAACAAAACGGCTGGATGGTTCCAGCGTATACATTGCCGAAGGATTTAGAGCAATGCGTTGTCATGAGAATTGTATGTCGTCAAGGATTCAGCCGCGACATGGCCGACATGCTCCTGACCGACATCAGGATGGCTGTCGCCGACTTGGAAAAGCTCAGTTACCCAACACAATCGAGAGTTGAAGCGAACAGGAACATACATCCTAAACAGAGTTTCAACCACGGAGGTAAGAAAAATTGAAACGGCTAAAGTCAAAAGACAAAGGTCTAAAGGTTAGAACTTCAGAACCTCAGAATCTCATAACTTTCTTTTGAGATTCTGAGGTTTTATGTTAAAAACATTTAAGAAAAAACTTCTTGACTTTTGCTTTATACCATCATATCTTTGCTATATAATTTTTAAACCAATTTTTATGATAATAATCTGCCCTTATTATATACTCTCGCAAAGACGCAATGCGTCGCAAAGTGAAAAAGCAATAGTCTCTGCGCAACTCCGCGTCTCTGCGTGAAAAAGAACAAATACTTTACTCTCGCAAAGGCGCAATGTGTCGCAAAGTGAAAAAGCAATAGCCTCTGCGCAACTCCGCGTCTCTGCGTGAAAAAGAATAGATAAAATAAAACCATAATTTATGAAAACAAAAGACTTAACTTATGAGATTATAAATTGTGCCTACGAAGTGCATAATTTTTTAGGTCCTGGATTACTAGAGACAGTTTATCAAAGAGCATTAGTACATGAATTAAGATTAAGAGGATTTAATGTAATTTCCGAAATTCCTATTGATATTGAATATAAAGGAATTAACGTTGGTGATCATTTACGTTTAGACATTTTAGTTGATGAAGAGGTTGTTGTTGAACTCAAGTCTGTTGAAAATGTTTTACCCGTACACAAAAAGCAATTGTTAACATACCTAAAATTATTAGACTTACATGTCGGATTGTTGATTAATTTCAATGTTTCCATGCTAAGAGAAGGCATTACAAGAATCGTAAATAATTATGAGGATTAATATTTCTCAAAGAGACAACGTAATATTCAAAAAATCTCTGCGTCTCCGCGAGAGATAATTATTTATTTTTTCTTAAATTTGCTTCGTGAAAACTAAGAACTAAAATTTTTAAACTCTAAACTATTACTAAGGATACCCAAAGACTGTTGTCTGTTGTCCGTTGTCTGTTGACCTTAAACTTTAAACTAATGATAAACAAAGTATATAAATTCGGCGGTGCTTCTGTAAAAGACGCCAACGCAGTAAGAAACCTCAAAGACATTCTTGAAAGAGAAGACAGAAGCGATTTGATGCTCGTCATCTCCGCTATGGGAAAGACGACCAATGCCATCGAAAAAGCATTGGCTGACTTCCGTGCAAACAACGGTCACCTCGAGATAAGCGCTCTCGGCGAGATAATAGAATATCATGAGAACATCATGAACGACCTCTTTGAAGGCAACACCAGCCATCCTATATTCGAGACGATGACCGACCTCTTCCTCGATTTATATCTCAACCTCAAGGAGACTGGCTTCGACTACGACTATCAATACGACAACACCGTCAGCTTCGGCGAGATGCTCTCAACGACTCTTATATCCGCCTATCTCAACGAATGCGGCATCAAAAACGAGCTCATCGACGCACGCGAATATATCATCACCGACCATAACTTCAGAGCAGCTAACCCTGAATGGGACGACTGCCGACTCCGCATCGACAAACTCAACGACCAACACCACGGAACAATGTTCATCACACAAGGTTTCATCGCCAGCTCAAGGTCACCTAAGACCACGACAACTCTTGGAAGAGAAGGCTCCGACTTCACAGCAGCGATATTCGCCAACTGCCTAAACGCCAAAGAACTGACAATATGGAAGGACGTAGACGGACTCCGCAACGCCGACCCTAAACGTTTCCCGGAGACAAAGAAAATAGAACATCTCTCCTACTTCGAAGCAATAGAACTCGCCTTCTACGGAGCGTCTATCATACATCCTAACACTCTTAAACCTCTACAAAACAAAAACATACCACTCAAGGTTCGTTCATTCTTAAACACAGAACTCGAGCCATCCATCATAGATGGAACTGAAGATTATATAGAATACGTGCCATCGTTCATAGTGAAAGAAAAACAGACGCTGATGAGCATTAGCGCACGCGACTATTCCTTCATGAACGAACATAACAGAGCACTCGTTTTCAACATTATGGACGAACTCAACATACACGCCAATATGACACAGGTGTCGGCGCTCGTCCTTTCAATATGTTTCGATGAAAACGAAAAGAAGCGCCTCCAGCTGACAGAAGCGCTATCTCAAGCTTTTAAAGTGAAATACAACGACGGACTTCAACTCTTTACAATACGGCATTATCAAGAAGGTCTCGAAAAAGAATTCATCAAAGACAGAAAGATATACGTAGAACAAAGAAGCAGAAGTACTTACCAAATCGTTTTTTAATGACTAAAGGCAAAAGGCTAATGACTAAAGTTTTTCATTAGACATTATTACCCTTTGCCTTTTGTCTTTTGTCTTTAGTCTTTAGCCTTTATTTCTCCCAATGGAATGGTTGAATCTCAGATTCAGAGTCTTTCCATGATGGTTTTCTTAAGGCATATATGATGAATGGCACTGCCACGAAGACTATACATCCGCCGAACATCACGCCGTACCATACAGCATTGCTGCCAGTTGAGATTTGTCCAGGAGGGATAAAACTCAACACGAAAGCTAATAAAGAACCCAAGAAACCTACTCCTGCGATAATCCACATCAAAAAGTTGCCTTTCTTGCCAATACGGAAATCACGAGGAGCATCCTTCATAATGTAACGAAGATAGATGGCTGCAGCAAACATCAAGAGATACATTATCAAATATAACAATACCGTCATCTGTGACAAAATCTGATAGAAACTTTGTACCGAAGGCATTACAACGAAAAGAAGACTTAAGACAGTGACAATACAACCTTGTATTATCAAGATGTTACTTTGTACGCCAAGTTTGTTTGTCTTCTGGAAGAAAGGAGGAAGATAACCAGCCTTGCCTACAACGAGCAAACCTTTGGAAGGACCAGAGACCCATGTCAACACGCCAGCAAGAACACCGAAAGCGAGAGCAATGGCAAAGACAGGCGACAACCATGAGAGATGGAGATATTTAAGATAATTGTCGAAACCTATCAAAAGACTTTGTGTCAAGTTGATATTATCTTGTGGGATAATAAAGCCAAGTGAATATGTTCCAAGAACGAATATAATCACAGTGATGAAAGCGCCCACGAACACAGCCTTAGGATAACTCTTTGACGGATTGTCCATCTCCTTGACGTGAACACCAGTCATTTCCATACCAGCATAAAAAAGGAAGATACTTGATGCCAAGACGAGGTTGTCTAATTTGGCGAGGTCTGGCCAAAAACTGCCACCCAAGTCCATTTGAATCTGACCGCCTGAAAACCAATAATAGATACCGAAGATGATAAGCAAAGCAGCTGGTATGATAGTACCTACCAGACCGCCTATCTTAGACACCTTGCCAACCCAACCAAGACCTTTCAAAGAAATGATTGTAGCAAGCCAATAGATTACAAGCACCACGATAAGGGTGTAGATTTTGTTATCGGCCAATGTCATGTCCTGTGCTGGATTCATGCCGATGAAGGCAAGAGAAACAGCGCCGAAGGTTAGCACAGTAGGATACCAGATAGTGTTTTGGAACCATTGAAGCCAGATGGCGAGAAAACCGAGCCTCTTGCCAAACGCCTCGCCCACCCAGCGGAAGACGCCGCCTTCTTTGTTAGCAAACATAGAAGCCAGCTCCGCCGCAACGAGTGATGTCGGGATAAGAAAGACAAGAGCCGCAAAGAGATAATAAAATGCCGAACTCAAACCATATTCGGCTTCGGCAGGAAGACCTCTCAAGGATACGACCGCCGTAACATTCATAATTGCTATAGTAAATACACTTAACTTAGCAACATTTTTCGTTTTATTTGAATCCATAAGCGTTATATTTTTCTCACTGAAACAACATAAAGCAAAAAATGTTTTAAAAAAAATCCGCCTTCACTAATTCCATTCATCTAATTCCTAATTTTTAATAAATATATTATTTAAAAAATGGAAAGTAATAGGTAATTTCGTATATTTGCAAACGAGAAATAATAATCATTACCAGAATATAACGTATATGGAAATTATAAAAGTGCTTGACAAAGAATTCAAGCTTTACATAAAACAAGAGGAGATTGAGCATGTCATTAATGACATCGCCAATCAAATCAATGTGGAATATAAAGACAAGAATCCTTTGTTCCTCGTAATGCTTAACGGCGCTTTTATGTTTGCTTCTCAACTTTTCAAGGAACTTACCATAGACTGTGAAACCTCTTTCGTGAAATATACATCATACGAAGGCACTCAAAGCACATGCGAAGTGAAAGAACTTATTGGTCTTAACTCTTCCCTCGAAGGACGTGACGTCGTCATCGTAGAAGACATCATCGATTCCGGATACACCATGGACTGCCTCCTCAAAAAACTTGAGGCCATGAAAGTGTCGAGCGTGAAAATTGCGACAATGCTTTTCAAGCCTAACGCTTTCAAGTTCGATTATAAGATAGACTACATAGGAATGAACATCGGCAACGAATTCATTGTAGGCTACGGACTCGACTACAACCAACACGGAAGAAACTACGGCTCAATATATAAAGTCGTGGAATAATCATGAAAATATAATACATAAAAAACAAATAATATATCATGCTAAATATAATAATCTTCGGGCCTCCGGGCGCAGGTAAAGGCACTCAATCTGAATATATAAAAGAGAAATATAACCTCACTTATATATCAACAGGACAAGTCCTTCGTGCAGAAATGGCAGCAGGCACTGAAATAGGTTTAAAGGTAAAAGACATCATCGACCACGGCGGACTCGCCTCAGATGAAATTGTTACTGAAATAATCGAGAAATTCATCCTCAACCATTCCGACAGCAACGGATTTCTCTTCGACGGATTTCCTCGTACCGTTAAACAAGCTGAGATTTTAGAAGAATTATTCAAAAAATATAACATGGAACTCAACGGCGTACTCAGCCTTGAAGTGCCAGAGAACCTACTCATCGAACGTATGCTCGAACGCGGCAAGACAAGTGGACGCGCAGATGACAACATCGAGTCAATACACTTCCGTTTCGTAGAATACGAAAACAAAACAAAACCTGTGCTTCATTTCTATGAAGATAGAAACATACTCCATCCTATCAATGGCGTAGGTTCTATCGAAGATATTTTCGAAGACTTATGTAAAACAATTAACACTTTATAGTGTTAGAGGATTAGAGGGACAGAGGGATTAGAGGGTTAGAGGAACAGAGGGATTAGAGGATTCCAAATTCTGAGGTTCTGAGGTTTTGAATTTCTAAAAGAACTTTACCATGCAAGACATCTCCAACACAAAAGCTTTCAAAGTGTGGTTGAAAAATAAAAACGGCATCGGCTGCAATCCTAAATTCGCGGGAGTGGCCGTGCCGGTTTTTTCTTTAAAAAGCAACGACAGCTTCGGTATAGGCGAGTTCAACGACTTGAAATATCTTGCCGATTGGTGCCATAAAGTAGGACTGAAAATAATACAGATACTCCCTATCAACGACACACGCACCGATGATTCCTGGAACAATTCCTACCCTTATAAAGCAATTTCAACAAAAGCACTACATCCCATCTACCTCAACCTATCACAGATGGGAACGCTATATAACGAAAACGACAAAGAATATTTCGACAAACAACGCGACATTCTCAATGCAAAAGATTTCGTCGATTATCCTGAAGTGATGAAAATAAAAGACGAATTTTTCAAAAAGATTTTCGCACAGACATGGAACGAAGTAAGGAACTCTTACGACTATCATATCTTCTTTGAGAAAAACAAAGAATGGCTCATGCCTTACGCCGAGTTCTGTATAAAAAGTCAACAGACAACAGACAACAGACAACAGCCTGAGTTGTACTATTTCATGCAATATCATCTCGACAAGCAATTATCCGAAGCCGTTGATTATCTGCATCAGAAAGGAATAGTCCTGAAAGGCGACATCCCTATCGGCATTGGACGTCACAGCGTTGAGGCTTATACTTCACCACATTTATTCAATCTCGATTCTCAAGCAGGAGCTCCGCCAGACAGTTTTGCAGCAGAAGGACAAAATTGGGGATTCCCGACATACAACTGGGAAGTCATGTCTCAAGACAACTACCAATGGTGGCGCGAACGACTATCACAGATGAGCCGATACTTCGATGCTTATCGCATCGACCATATACTCGGTTTCTTCCGCATCTGGGAGATTCCTTACAAATCGACACAAGGTCTGCTCGGTCATTTCAACCCTGCAATTGGATATCAGATGTCAGACATCAGCTGTCAGCTATCAGCAAACGAAGAAAGATTGACAAAACCTTACATAAGAGGTCATTTCCTGCATGAATATTTCGGCGAATATACCGATGAAGTAAGAGAGAAATATCTCAATGAGACTTCATTCAGTTATTTTGAACTGAAGCCAGATTTTGACACACAAAGAAAGATTGCAGATTATTTTTCCAGCCGCCAGCAATCAGCAACGAGCAATGAGCTTGAAAAAAATGACAAAATACGAAACGGACTTCTCGCATTGGCAGCTGAAGTATTGTTCTTGAATGAAAAAAACGATGACAATATCGTACATCCTCGTATTGCACTTCAGTTTACACATTCATACAATGAGTTGGATGATTTCCAAAAGAACGAAATAAACAAACTATACGATGAATATTTCTATCACAGAAATGAAAATCTTTGGAAAGATGAAGCTTTAAAGAAACTGCCTAAGATTATCGAAGCTAGCGATATGCTAGTATGCGGAGAAGACCTCGGCATGGTTCCAGCTTGCGTTCCGGAAGTGATGCAGCAACTTGAGATACTAAGCCTTGAAGTACAAAGAATGCCAAAGAATCCTAGTGAGACATTTGTCAATCCGAAAAACAATCCATATCTAAGCGTCGATACCACTTCAACTCACGACACCTCAACATTAAGGGGATGGTGGGAAGAAAACGGAGAGATTACTAATCGCTTTCACAGAGAAATGCTCGGTCGCGAAGAAGGAGCACCTTATTTCGCAGAGCCATACATCTGCAAAGAAATAATAGAACAACATTTGAATTCTAGTTCTATGCTGACAATACTTCCGATCCAGGATTATATCGCAATGGACGGTGAGTTCAGATGGGATGCAACACAGAGAGAACAAATCAACGTGCCTGCAAATTCAGAACACCATTGGTGCTACAAAATGCATCAAAGTCTTGAATCACTTAATGAGAGAAATGATTTTAACGATATGCTTCACGATATGATTAAAGCATCTGGAAGATAAGTCAAAAAAAAAATTAAAAAATATCACACTAACACAACAAAATTGCATAATATTTGTTATAGATACAGCACATATATAACTAATATTATTTATAACTAAAAAAAACTATTATGGCAACAATCTCAGGAAAATACTTAGGAAACTTAACTAGTGAATTCACACACAATTTATCAGGTGCTAAATTAACCGTTGACGGACATGGCAACGGATTCTCCCCTGTCGATTTGACAGCAACATCATTAGCAGCATGTATGATGGCAATGATGGGCTACACCGCAGAAAGCAAAGGCATCAATCTAGAAGGATTAAGCATCGAAGTAGATAAAGTCATGGCTGACGCGCCACGCAGAATAGGCGAAATCAACGTAATAGTCAACTTTACTCAAGTTTACACTGACAAAGAAAAAATGTTATTACAGAAATCAGCAGAGACATGTCCTGTCAAAAAGACTTTAAGCAGCGAATGCAAAATCAATGTGATAATGAATTTCCCTAAATAAGTCTACAAGACCACAAGACTACAAGACTACAAGTTATAAGCAACAAGGCACCGTGATTTACATCTGGTGCCTTGTTTTTTTCTACTTTTTTATTCCTTTATCTTTTGCTGTATATTAGTGAATCTCACATTTACCGAATCCATTATTCTTTTCATCACAACAGGATTGTCATTATAATATTCAACATTTTTTGCATATATAGAGTCATTGATACCATAATGAGCGAAAACAGCATCGAAGCCTTTTGTTTTCAAATTGGATATTTTCGTGCCTTTTCCACGTCGATGGTTGATGGCATTTTCGATTATATATACATCCGTCATCACATCTACCATCTCCTGCTCTGACAATAATACAGTCGGAGTTGTCACATCTGACAATTTGCCATTACATGACATCAGAAGTAACAACACCGTCAATACTAATATTTTCAAATTCTTAGTTGCCAACTTCGGAAAAGAATTTAATTCTCATTAAACGTACTTCTTCTTCTTCATAGTCGTTGACACCAAGAGCATCAAGAGCATCTTCAACAGTATCGGAGTCAGCTTCACGGAAATATTCCATAATATCTTCCTGATGATATTCATCTATATTTTCTTCTATATAATAATTGATATCAAGGCGTGTTCCGCTAGCTACTATGCTTTCAATTTCAGCAAGCAGTTCATCAAAGCCCATATTTTTAGAATGAGCAATATCTTCGAGAGGGATTTTTCTATCGATATTCTGGATGATACTTATTTTCAATGCTGACCTATTGACAGAAGATTTAATCACCATGTCGTTAGGACGAGTGATTTCATTTTCTTCAACATATTCTTTGATAAGATCCAAGAATGGCTGACCGAACTTTTGAGCTTTGCCTTGACCAACGCCGACAATCTGAGTGAGTTCATCCATTGTGATAGGATATTGGATTGTCATATCTTCGAGAGAAGGGTCTTGGAATATAACGAATGGAGGCAAGTTCATCTTCTTCGCCATAGTCTTACGAAGGTCTTTCAGCATAGCGAACAAAGTCTTGTCTGTTCCACTGTCTTTGCCGAAAGCTATTCTTTCTTCATCAAATTCGTCTTCATCAGGATTATCGTAATCGTGATCTTTAGCCACCATGATTGAATAAGGTTTCTTCACGAAATCCTTGCCTTCTTTAGTGACTTTAAGCACGCCGTATTCTTCAATATCTTTAGACAGCAAACCGTTGACGACAGCTTGACGTATGATTGAAGTCCAGTATTTTTCATCATTATCATCGCCAGCTCCGAAGAATTCGTTGCTATCATGTTTTGCCGTAATGATATCGCCTGTTGCCTTACCTGCAAGAAGTTCTGCTATATGTTTTGTCTTGAATAATTGCTTTGTTGATATAACAGCTTCGATAACAAGTTTAACGTCTTCTTTACCATCGAAACGCACCTTTGGATTGACGCAGTTGTCACAAGCGCCGCAATTATCCTTCTCGTATGTCTCACCGAAATAATGCAACAAAAGTTTATGACGACACACTGATGACTCTGCATAAGTCACAGTTTCATTGAGGAGTTCTCTTGCAATCTCTTGTTCAGCAACATCTTTTCCTTTGTTAAATTTCTCCAACTTATGAATATCTTCATAGTCGTAGAATGCAATACATTTGCCTTCGCCACCATCACGACCTGCTCTACCTGTTTCTTGATAATAACCTTCGAGGCTCTTAGGAATGTCGTGGTGAATAACGAATCTGATGTCTGGTTTGTCGATACCCATACCGAATGCGATGGTTGCAACAATAATGTCAGCTTCTTCCATCAAGAATTTATCTTGATTTTCACGGCGGGTCTGGCTGTCGAGTCCAGCATGATAAGGCAATGCTCTGATACCGTTAGCTACGAGTACTTCAGCAAGTTCTTCAACTTTTTTACGGCTTAGGCAATAAACGATACCCGACTTACCAGGATTGCTTTTGATATATTTAATAATGTCTTTGACTACATCTTTTGTCTTCGACCTTACTTCATAATGCAGATTAGATCTATCGAAAGAAGACTTGAACACATTAGCATCTTGTATTTCAAGATTTTTCATAATGTCTTTCTGAACCTTCACTGTCGCTGTAGCAGTAAGAGCTATCACTGGCAATTTAGGGCAGATAGCATTGATGATAGGTCTAAGACGTCTATATTCAGGGCGGAAATCGTGACCCCATTCTGAGATACAGTGAGCTTCGTCTATAGCGAAGAAAGAGATCTTTAATCCGCGTAAAAATTCTACAGTTTCTTCTTTTGTCAATGATTCAGGTGCAACATAAAGTAGCTTTGTCTTTCCTTTTGTAAGGTCGTCCTTAACCTGAAGCAACTCTGCCTTTGAAAGAGATGAGTTCATAACATGAGCGATGCCACTATCGGTGCCGAAGTTACGAATCATATCAACTTGATTTTTCATCAAGGCTATCAAAGGAGAAACAACAATGGTAGTACCTTCGCTAATCAAAGCAGGCAACTGATAACATAATGACTTGCCGCCTCCTGTTGGCATAAGTACGAAAGTATTATTGCCTGCGAGGATACTTTTTATAATAGCTTCTTGGTTTCCTTTGAATTGTTCAAAACCAAAAACATTTTTCAATAAATCGTGCAAACTTTGTTCATTATTTTTTGCCATAATCTCTTCAATGAAATTTTAATTATATTTGCAAAGTTTTGTTCAAAGTAAAATTTTGAGTTTGTCTCTTTGACAAAATTATGATTTTTAATTTTAAAGAAGCAAGAAAAAAAATTATTTTTTTTTAAATTATGGAAAACATTAAGGACATAGCAATTCAAGTTATTGATACAGAAGCTAATTCCATACTAGGATTAAAAGAGCTTTTAACCGATAATTTTGGTAAAGTTGTTGAATTAATCTTAAAATCTAAGGGAAATGTTATAGTTTCTGGCATTGGAAAGAGTGCAAATATCGCACAAAAAATCGTTGCAACCTTAAATTCCACAGGAACGACGGCCGTTTTCATGCACGCAGCCGACGCAATTCACGGCGATTTAGGTATCATTAGAGATGAAGACATTGTCATCATCATATCAAAAAGCGGAGAAACACCGGAGATTAAAGTACTGACACCCCTTATAAAAATAAGGAACAACAAGCTCGTTGCCATTGTAGGCAACACTAAATCTTATCTCGCTGCAGAAGCAGATTATGTACTCGACACATCAGTTCCTTTCGAGGCTTGTCCTAACAACCTAGCGCCAACATCAAGCACCACTGCACAACTCGTAATGGGCGACGCTCTTGCCGTCGCCTTGCTGAAATGCCGCGGATTCAGCTCGGAAGACTTCGCCAAGTTCCATCCAGGTGGAGCACTCGGAAAACGTCTCTACCTCAGAGTAGGCGACATCTGCATAAAAAATGCTATTCCTGTTGTAGATGAATCAGACGACATGACTAAGGTTATTATAGAAATTTCAGAAAAACTGCTCGGTGCAGCTGCTGTGGTGAAAGACAATAAACTTGTAGGCATAATAACCGACGGTGACCTCCGAAGAATGCTTATGAAACATTCTAACATCAAAGAGATAAAAGCCGCCGACATCATGACAAGAGACCCTAAGACAATTGACAAAAACGACTTGGCTGTCAACGCTCTTGAACTGATGCACAACAAAGGCATCACACAATTACCTGTAATGGAAAACGACAACTACGTCGGAATGATTCATATTCATGATATTATTAAAGAAGGGATTCTTTGAACTTTGAACTTTGAACCTTGAACTTTGAACTTTGAACTTTAAACTTTGAACTTTGAACTTTAAACTTTGAACTATGATATTAAGAACTGACAATTTAGTTAAGAAATATAACAACCGCACTGTTGTAAAAGGTGTTAGCGTAGAAGTGAAGCAAGGTGAAATAGTTGGTCTTCTCGGACCTAATGGAGCCGGCAAAACAACCACTTTTTATATGACTGTCGGACTTATCAAACCGTTTTCTGGCAAGGTGTTTTTAGATGAAGAAGACATCACACAATTCCCTATGTATAAAAGAGCACAGCTCGGAATCGGTTATCTGGCACAGGAAGCTTCTGTGTTCCGTCAGCTCAGTGTGGAAGACAATATTTTTTCAGTGATGCAGTTCAAGAAAAACATGACCAAAGCGCAACAAGAAGAAAAACTTGAAGAGCTCTTAAACGAATTCAGTCTGCAACATATCAGAAAAAGCAAGGGAATACAATTATCTGGAGGCGAACGTCGTAGAACCGAAATAGCAAGAGCCTTGGCAGTAGATCCAAAGTTCATACTTCTCGACGAGCCTTTTGCCGGCGTTGACCCAATAGCCGTTGAAGACATCCAACGTATAGTTGCTAAATTGAAAAACAAGAATATTGGCGTGCTCATCACCGACCATAATGCAAACGAAACACTGTCAATAACAGACAGAGCTTATCTGGTATTTGAAGGCAAGGTGCTTAAAGCTGGCACCCCAGAAGAATTAGCCAACGACGAAGTGGTTAGAAGCCATTATTTAGGAACAAATTTCGAACTTAGAAGGAAAGAGTTTTGATAAAATCTCAGAATTTCAAAAACTCAGAATCTCAGAAAATTGGAAGTTAAAACTACTTGTATTTTCTGAAGTTTTGAGATTCTGAGTTTCTAAATAAAATAAAAAACAGAGACGTCGACGTCTCTGTTTTTTTTATTTTGTTGTCTTTACAAATAATGCTACTATAATATAGAACAGCATCACAAATGGTATTGCCGCCAATCCGAAAATGAGAATTTTTATTATTGCGAAAAGAGCCACCAAATAAAGATGCTTGTTTTCTTTAAACTTGAGGCTCTTTACTTTCAACGAGAAGAATGGTATCTCGCTAACCATGAGGAATGAAAATATCGCTACTATCGCAAAAAGAAAATAAGGATTTGTCATAAGATTTCCCATAAATGCCAGCGACTCATGCTTCAATGTGAAAGGCAAAGATGCGACAAATATTCCCATTGCCGGTGTTGGGAGACCGATGAAAGATGTAGTCTGTCTGTCGTCGATATTAAATTTAGCGAGACGCAAAGCAGCGAAAACTGCCAGGAAAAAAGCGGCGAAAGGAGCGACATTGACGCTGCCGACTTCCATTGTTATGACTTGATTAAGATAATAATACATTATGAATGAAGGTGCCACACCGAAAGAGACGACATCAGATAGCGAGTCCAGCTGAGCGCCCAATGGAGAGTAAGCCTTCAGAAGGCGAGCCGCAAAACCATCAAAGAAATCGAAAATTGCAGCTATAAAAATCATTATTCCTGCTGCTGTCACAAAACCGTTAAACAATAAGACTATTGAAATGCAACCTGACAAAAGATTGCAACATGTTATAGAATTAGGTATATGCTTAATTATTCTCATCTTAAATTTTCAAATTTCAGCTTTCAATTTTCATCTTACATAATGAGGCATGTCTTCCGGCAATATGATTGAATACTCAACGAGCCCTTTAATTTCGCCGTCAACGTACCATGGTGTCTGATAAATCATTTTCTTGACATCGCCCTTCTGTATGGTGTAAACATTGGTCGCTTTTTCATTAAGAAGATGCTTTATCTTATCCTGTGAGGATTGTTTGTGGCACGACATCATATTTTTACCGACCATATCGCTAAAGACGCTTTTCGATTTATCATTCATATAAATAACATTACCATCTGTGTCAGAGACTGTTATACTAACGTTAATTTCTTTAAAGAAGTCAAAAATATTATTTTCCATAGTCACGAATTTTTATGCAAAAAAAAGAAATATTTGTCAATGTCAACACGTTGTTATAAAAAAAAATAAAGTTATATTTGCAAACGTAATTTCGAAAAGACTTGAAAAAACTATATAAATACATATTGCGTTCGTTTATAGGCACATTCATTTTCACTTTTTTTGTTGCCTTATTCATTCTGCTTATGCAGTTTCTATGGTGTTATCTAGATGACCTCGTCGGCAAAGGACTAGGATTCGAGATATTAGGAAAATTGATGTTCTACACCTCGGTGACTTTTGTTCCAATGGCATTGCCTCTAGCGATACTATTATCATCACTGATGTGCTTCGGAAATTTAGGAGAATATTATGAATTGGTCGCGATGAAAGCATCAGGAATCTCTGTGTGGAAAATAATGCGTCCACTATTCATCTTTTCCATAACAATGAGCCTTATAGCTTTCATATTCTCTAACAACGTATTACCAGTAGCCACATTAAAATCAAAAACATTATTGAGAGACGTGAGAAAACAGAAAATGTCGTTCGACATCCCTGAAGGCATGTTCTACAAAGGTATCGACGGATACTCAATAAGAGCAGGAAAGAAAGGCGCTGACGGCAACACATTATACGACGTGATTATTTATGATCACACAGAATATAAAGGCAACATAAAAGTAACGACAGCAGACTCTGCGACAATAGCACTCACACCAAGCCAAAAAGAAATCGTATTCACTCTTTATAATGGCTCCAACTATAACGAAGTCCACGATGATAAAGAATATAAATCGAAAAGACCTTTCGAGACTATGGCTTTCGACAAACAATTTGTCAGTTTCGACATCTCCGACTTCGACTTAACACAAACAGACGAAAACACGATGAAAGGCCATCAGTCGATGTTGAATATAAGTCAACTGTTTGTCGCATTAGACTCTTTAGAATTACAAGCTGTTGAAAGACATGACTCATACAAGAAGTCGTTCAACAACAGGCTTCAACATTTATCATCTAAAGACGAAAACATCAGCACGAAAGGTAAAAGAGCACATCTCGACACCATCAGCACATTCAAATGGCCTTTGTTAGAAAACTTCAGCAAGAAAGAACAAGAATCTATTGTAAATATGTCAATTACAGCCACTAGAAACCAAATTGACAATATAGATTTAAACATAAAAGATTTCGAAAGACAGCAAGTTAACATCAGAAAACACCAGCAAGTCCTGCACGAAAAATTCTCGCTCAGCATCGCATGTCTCTTGTTTTTCTTCATCGGAGCACCTTTAGGAGCCATCATACGCAAAGGAGGACTCGGACTTCCAATCGTTATCAGTGTTATATTTTTCGTTATATATTACATCATAACTATTACAAGTCAACGCGTTGCAATTGCAGGCGACATCCCTGTATTCTTGGGCGTATGGCTATCTTCTATCATAATACTACCAATAGGAATTTTCCTAACTGTCAAAGCCACTACCGATTCCAACCTGCTCGACGGAGAAAGCTGGAAGAAAACACTAAACAAAATATTTAAGAGAAAATAATTTAAAATATAAAGATTATGAATATTTTACTGCTATGCAACAAGTCACCTTATCCGCCAAGTGAAGGCGGCCCTATGGCAATGAACAGTATTGTCAACGGATTGATTGATGCCGGTCATAAAGTCAAGATACTTGCTGTCAACAGTGATAAATATCATATCAAAGAAAAAGATATCCCGAAAGCATATCGTGAAAAAACGGGCATAGAATTGGTTGATGTAGATTTAAGAATAAAACCTACAGAAGCATTCAAGAATCTTTTCTCGGACGAATCGTATCATGTAAAACGTTTCATATCCGACAATTTCAAAAAGAAACTCATTGAGATTCTGAAGAAAGACAGATACGACATCGTTCAGTTAGAGATGGTTTATATGGCTCCATATATCGAGACCATCAGAGAAAACTCTAAAGCGATGATTGTCTTACGCGCCCACAACGTTGAGCACCTCATCTGGGACAGAATAGCAAAAAAGACAAAGTTCCCACCTAAAAAATGGTATATCAACCACTTGGTTCGCACATTAAAAAAATATGAATTAGATGTGATAAACAAAGTGGACGGAATTGCCGCCATCACATACCGTGATGCCGCTTATTTCAGAGGCGAGACTGCAGTACCAGTCATCGATATTCCGTATGGCGTTAATCCTGACGACTTTAAACCAAAATACGAAGTAAAGGAAAAACCTACATTATATCACATAGGTTCTATGAACTGGATGCCAAACGAAGAAGGCATCTCATGGTTTTTGAATAATGTATGGGAAAAACTAAGCAGCAAGGAGCCAGAACTCGTCTTGAATTTGGCAGGACGTCACATGCCTAAATGGTTGACCAAACTAAAAAGGAAAAACATCAACGTCTTAGGGGAAGTGCCTGATGCCAAAGAATTTATCAGAGACAACGACATCGCAATCGTACCACTTCTATCAGGAAGCGGTATAAGAATCAAAATCATCGAGTCGATGGCAATGGGCAGAACTGTCATCACCACTATGATAGGTGCAGAAGGCATTCAATATTCAGAATACGAAAACATCATCATTGCCGACTCTCCTGCAAAAATGATTGAGGTGATTCGCAAAATCATAAAAGAACCTAAAGAAGCACAACGAATTGGACGTAACGCCCGTAAACTCGTAGAAGAAGTTTACGACAACAAAAAAATCATCGACAGACTTATGATATTCTACGATGAAATCAGCAAAACAAAAAAAGACATCACATATATAAAATAAAGCATTATGAAAATATTTGTATTGTTGCCCAGGATACCGTGGCCTCTCGAAAAAGGAGATAAGTTACGAGCCTTCAATCAGATAAAACAACTCGCTAAAAATAACGAGGTGGTTTTGTGTGCTTTAAACGACAAAAAAGGTGGTAAAGAAGAAGCTTTCAAAGCTTTACAGCCATATTGTTCTTCAGTGAATTTTATAGACCTAAACAAAGTGTCTATATTATTCAATTTGATGATGGCATTCTTCAAAGGCATACCAATTCAATGCGGATATTTTTATAACAAAAAAGTTCATAAAAAGATACATAAACTCATTGAAAAACATCAACCAGACATGCTTTTCGGACAGCTTCTGAGAGTTGCAGAATACATCCGTAAAGAAAACACAGCTAAAACTATTGATTATCAAGATGTATTTTCAATGGGAATGAAAAGAAGATATGAGATAGCTCCTTTTTATCTCAAACCTATTTTCAATATGGAATACAAAAGACTGAAACGTTACGAACACGACATCTTCAACGATTTCGACATCAAGACCATCATCAGTATTCCTGACAGAATTCATATCGACCATCCTAATAAAGACGAGATACTCATCGTGCCTAATGGCGTTGACCATGAATACTACACTCCTCGTGAATGCGAAAAAAAATACGACATCGTATTCACCGGAAATATGGCATACGCGCCCAACGTCAACGCTGTAGAATATCTAGCTTATCAAATAATGCCTATTGTTTGGGAAAAACTTCCTGATGCAAAATTATACATCGCCGGAGCTACACCAGACCCTCGCGTCAAGAAAGTAGCTTCCGATAGAATTATCATAAGCGGATGGATTGACGACATGAGAGACGCCTACGCACAGAGCAAAATTTTCATCGCTCCTATGAGAATAGGAACCGGACTTCAGAACAAATTGCTCGAAGCCATGTCGATGCGACTCCCTTGCATAACAACTACATTGGCAAACAATTCATTACATGCTGAAGATGGCAAGGAAATTCTTGTTGGCAACAACGAACAGGAACTCGCTCAACATATCATCACACTTCTCACCGACAAAGACAAAGCATCAGCCTTGGCACAAAACGGCTATAACTTCGTACATCGCGTATATGACTGGGGAGAAGCTACAAAGATTATGGAAGACGAGATGAAGTTGAAAGTTGAAAGTTGAAAATTGAAAGTTAGCTGTCGGCTATCAGCAGTCAGCTATCTGCATGCAAATAATTAAATAAAACAAATAATAATCTGTTGACCGTTGACCGTTGACTGTTGACTGTTGACCTTTAAAAAAAGAATTATGGCTGACGATAAAAAGATTATTTTCTCGATGGTTGGCGTAAGCAAGATAATACCACCTACGAGACAAATTTTAAAAGATATTTATTTATCATTCTACTATGGCGCCAAAATTGGCATCATCGGTTTGAATGGTTCTGGTAAATCCACATTATTGAAAATCATTGCTGGCAAAGACAAATCATATAACGGCGAAGTAGTTTTTTCACCAGGTTATTCTGTTGGTTTATTGGAACAAGAGCCAGAATTAGACAACACCAAAACAGTAAAAGAGATTGTACAAGAAGGCATCCAGGAGATTGTTGACATAATGAAGAGATACGAAGAAGTCAACGCTCGTTTCATGGAAGAACTCACCGACGATGAGATGAACGCACTAGTTGAAGAACAAGGACGCCTCACCGATTTGATTGAACAACACGACGCCTGGGATTTGGACAGCAAATTGGAAAGAGCCATGGACGCTCTCAACTGTCCTGACGGCGATGCTCTTGTCAAGAACCTCTCTGGAGGTGAGAGACGCCGCGTGGCATTGGTACGTCTCCTTCTCCAAGAACCAGATATCTTATTGTTGGACGAGCCTACCAACCACCTCGACGCTGAGGCTATCAACTGGCTCGAAAAACACTTACAACAATATAAAGGTACAGTCATCGCTGTAACCCACGACCGTTACTTCTTAGACCACGTAGCAGGATGGATTCTCGAACTCGACCGTGGCGAAGGTATTCCATGGAAAGGCAACTACTCATCATGGCTCGACCAGAAGACTGCTCGTATGGCGATGGAAGAAAAATCAGAAAGCAAACGTCGCAAGACTTTGGAACGCGAGCTAGAATGGGTCAGAATGGCACCTAAGGCACGTCATGCCAAAGGCAAGGCACGTCTCGCTTCTTACGAGAAACTCCTTAACGAAGACGTAAAAGAAAAAGAAGAAAAACTCGAAATCTATATCCCTAACGGTGACCGCCTCGGCAACAAGGTCATCGAAGCTAAGAACATCACCAAAGCCTACGGCGATAAGTTGTTATTCGAAAACCTCAGCTTCAGTCTCCCACCAGCAGGTATCGTCGGCGTCATCGGACCTAACGGCGCTGGTAAGACAACATTATTCCGCCTCATCATGGGATTGGAAAAACCAGACTCAGGAGAGTTTGAAGTAGGTGAAACAGTGAAGACAGGTTACGTCGACCAACAACACGCCGACATCGACCCAGAAAAGACAGTATGGGAAGTAATATCAGGCGGTAACGAGTTGATACAACTTGGCAAACGCACCATGAACTCAAGAGCTTACGTCTCACGATTCAACTTCGGTGGCAACGACCAGCAGAAGAAAGCCGGTGTTTTGTCAGGCGGTGAACGTAACAGAATGCACTTGGCGTTGACATTGAAACAAGAAGCCAACGTACTTCTTCTCGACGAACCTACCAACGACATCGACGTCAACACATTGCGTGCTTTGGAAGAAGGTTTGGAAAACTTCGCTGGTTGCGCCGTCGTCATCTCACACGACAGATGGTTCTTGGACAGAATCGCGACTCACATCCTCGCTTTCGAAGGCGACTCACAGGTTTATTTCTTCGAAGGAAGCTATTCAGAATATGAAGAAAACAAGATTAAACGTCTTGGAAACACAGCACCTAAGAAGTTTAAGTATAAGAAATTGATGTAATTAAGTCTCAGAGACGCAGAGTCACAAAGTCTCAGAGAAAACAACTTTGAGTCTTTGCGACTTTGCGACTTAAATATCTTGCTGGAAATAAATAATTAAAAACAGGACAAAGTCTGTTGTCTGTTGATATAAAAGAATTATCTTTGCAAGCAAAAACTGTGTATATACACAAATAATGTCTTTGATATGATATTTAAAAGAGAACGATATATTGACAAATTAATCAGTTCAAAACACAATCATCTTATTAAGATTGTTACTGGATTAAGGCGAGTAGGTAAATCATTCTTGCTTTTTAATCTTTATAAACAACATCTTATAAGCGAAGGTGTTTCTGAAGATCATATCATAGAGATTCATCTTGATTCTTTCAATCATAGAAAATATCGTAAAGCGGAAAATTTATTTGAGTATGTAGAGAGTCAGTCAAAACAAGACTCTCAGATGTTTTATGTGATGATTGATGAAGTACAAATGCTGGAAGACTTTGTTGATGTCTTAAACGGTTTTCTTCATATAAATAATCTTGACGTATATGTAACAGGCAGTAATGCAAAATTTTTATCTTCCGATATTGTTACTGAATTCAGAGGACGTGGCGTGCAGATTTATCTTCAGCCATTGTCATTTAAAGAGATAACAGAAAAATCAACGGAAGATATTTTTTCTCTTTGGAAAGATTATATTTATTATGGAGGATTGCCTATGGTTGTCTTGGAGAAAAACAAGACACGCAAAGCAGAAATTCTTCAAGAACTACTCAAAGAAACCTATCTCAGCGATATCATCAACAGAAACAACATAAAGAATGATGCAGAGATTGAAGAACTATTTTGCCTTTTAGCATCCAATATAGGGACTTTAACCAATCCTAATAAACTTGCAAATACATTCGTAAGTGAAAAGAAAGTAAAGATAAATCACAGTACAATAAAATCTTACATAGATTATTTTATAGATTCATTTCTAATCAACAAGGCTATCAGATTCGATATCAAAGGTAAAAAATATATCAACTCTCCATATAAATATTACTTTTCCGATATCGGTTTACGTAATGCACTACTTAACTTTAGACAAGTAGAACCTACACATATTATGGAAAATTTAATATACAATTATGTGATAGGTGAAGGTTTTAAAGTGGATGTAGGTTGTATTACTCGCTATCAAAAAAATCAAGAAGGCAAAACATTAAGAAGCATATTAGAAATTGATTTTGTATGTAATAAAGGCAGCGATAGAATATATATTCAATCTGCATATTCAATGCCTGATGAAGAAAAGCTAAAACAAGAACAACGCTCACTTTCATTAACCGATGATTCATTTACTAAAATCATACTTACTGCGGATAACATACCAACTCATACATTAGAAAATGGTATCATCGTGATGAATATTTATGATTATCTTCTTAAATAAATAATAAAAAAACAGGACAAAGTCCGTTGTCCGTTGACTTTAAAAATATGGAAAACGAAAAAATCGAATTAACAGAATTGTCAGAACTCGGTGAATTCGGTCTCATCGACAGACTGACAAAAGACATAAAAACATACAACAAATCGACGGTGAAAGGCATCGGCGACGATGCTGCTGTCATCGACCACAAGAGCGAACAAACATTGATTTCCACCGATGTCTTGATAGAAGGCGTTCACTTCGACATGACATATATGCCTTTGAAACACTTAGGTTATAAAGCCGCTGTCGTGAACTTCTCCGACATCTATGCCATGAACGGCACTCCTACACAGATAGTCGTAGGAATGGGGATATCAAGCAAGTTCTCTGTCGAAGCCGTTGAAGAGATTTTTGCCGGCATCAAGTTAGCCTGCGACACTTATAAAGTCGATTTAGTTGGTGGCGACACCACAGCAAGTAAGTCGGGACTCTTCATTTCAATAACAGTTATCGGCAAGGCAAAGAAAGACGACATCGTATATCGTACCGGAGCAAAGGCCAACGACCTCTTATGTGTAAGCGGAAACCTAGGAGCAGCATATACCGGATTGTTAATATTAGAAAGAGAGAAAGCAGCTTTCATGGCCGACCCTAACGTACAGCCAGAACTATACGGCTACGATTATATTTTGGAAAGACAGCTCAAACCAGAAGCACGTAAAGACATAGTGGCTCAACTCAAAGAGTTAGAGATAAAACCAACAGCGATGATTGATATTTCCGACGGACTCGCATCAGAGATTCTACATCTCTGCAAAGACTCTAACGTTGGTTGCCGCGTCTTTGAAGACCGCATCCCTATGAACAAAAAAGCCATCGACGTCGCCAAGGAATTCGACATCGTCCCTTGCGTGGCTGCTCTCAACGGCGGTGAAGACTATGAACTTCTCTTTACTGTAAAACAAGAAGATTACGAAAAAGTACAAAATATGGAAGACGTGAGAATCATTGGTTTCATGACAGCTGACGCCAAGGTCGCTGAACTCATCACCACCGACGAACACGTCATCCCAATCGAAGCACAAGGATTCAAACATTTTTAAGATGTGAGCATTGAGCTATGAGCATTGAGCAGAATCTCACAACTCATAGCTCACAGCCCATTGCATCATCAATTTATAGAATTCAATGATTTCCGACAAAATAAAATCCATCTTAAAAACCATCCCCACCGATCCGGGTGTGTATCGTTATTATGACGATAAAGGAGAGATTATTTATGTCGGAAAAGCCAAAAACCTGAAACGCAGAGTATCTAGTTATTTTAACAAACAACAGCAAAGCGGTAAGGTAAAAGTTCTTGTCAGTCGCATCGCCGACATCAAGTTTACCGTGGTCAACAACGAGATGGAAGCTCTACTTCTCGAGAACAATTTCATCAAACAATATAAGCCACGTTACAACATCCTGCTGAAAGACGACAAGACATATCCTTGGATATGCGTCAAAAACGAGAGATTTCCTCGTGTTTTTCTAACAAGAAAGAAAGTAAACGACGGCTCTATATATTTCGGGCCATATCCTTCTGTGATGACAGCCAAAACACTTCTAGAAATGCTGCGACAACTCTACCCTATCCGCAACTGCAAACTTATTTTAAAAGAAGAACATATTTACAACGGACATTATCGTCCTTGTCTTGAATATCATATCGGCAACTGCAAAGCACCTTGTGACGGAAGCATAAGCGAAGAGGATTATCGTCAGATGATTCTAAACGTCAAGAAAGTTATAAAAGGCAATATCAAGGAAGTATTGACCGACATGAAAGCGCAGATGATGGACCATGCTTCGAGACTAGAATTTGAGCAGGCGCAGGTCATTAAAGACAAATACGACTTACTTGAAAACTATCATGCTAAATCCGTCGTTTGCAGCAACAGCATCTTCGACATAGAAGTGTTTTCATACGAAGATGCAGAAAATTCTTTCTATGTCAATTATATGAAGATTGTTGAAGGTGCAATCATACAGTCGCACTCTTTTGAGATAAAAAGAAAATTAGACGAGAGTCCAGAAGAACTTATGTCGATGGCTATTGTCGAGATACGTCAGATGATGTATAGCAACAACATCAAAGAGATTATCGTCCCGATAGAGTTAGACATAAAACTGGATGGAGTGAAATTCACCGTTCCACAGCGAGGCGAGAAACTAGACATATTGCAATTATCGCAGCGTAACGCGAAACAACATCGTATTGAAACGGAAAAATTAAGAACTCTAGTTGACCCGGAACGCCACACTAAGAGAATCTTAAACCAGATGAAAGACGACCTTAATCTGCCGGTATTACCCGAAGTGATTGAATGTTTCGACAACTCCAATTTCCAAGGCGATTATGCAGTAGCCGCGATGACGCAGTTTGTCAATGCGAGACCTAACAAGAGCGGCTACCGACACTTCAACATCAAGACTGTTGAAGGTCCCAACGACTTCGCCTCTATGGAAGAGATTATCTACAGAAGATACAGACGCCTTTTAGACGAAGAGCAACGACTTCCAGATTTGATTGTCGTTGACGGCGGCAAAGGACAGTTATCGTCAGCCGTAAAGATTTTGCAGCAGCTAGGATTATTCGGAAAGATAAGCATCATCGGCATTGCGGAAAAACTGGAAGAGATATATTTCCCTGGCGACAGCATACCTTTATATATAGACAAACGCTCCGAGACTCTGAAGGTGATACAACACATCCGTGACGAGGCACACAGATTCGGCATCACGCATCACAGAAAGAAATTCGAGAAAGGATTCATTCATTCTGAATTGAACGACATCAAAGGCATCGGCAAACAGACAGCCGAGAAATTGATGTTAGAATTGAAATCCGTCAAGAACATCAAAGAAGCAGATTTGGAGACATTGGAAAAAATCGTTGGAAAAGCGAAGGCGAAGATTGTGAAGGAATATTTTGACAAAACATCCGCAGAATAATTATCCACGAATCTATAGGGGCGTATCGCATACGCCCATGTATCGCATACGCCCAAAATGATATTGGCAGACCAATATCATTAATCGCATCCACAATTCACCCCCATTTCGCAGGATTATTACGAATATATTTCGAAATGTTTTCAAATGCCTGTTCATCATTAATTATTGATTCATAATAATTACGTTGCCATATTGATTTCCCAATTTGTTTTGAAACCGCACCCTTAAATCCACGAATAATCGCACCCAATGTTTTTGATGGCGACTGAAACGGCGTATGCAATATCTCATTGGGCGTATGCGACATCTCATTGGGCGTATGCGATATCTCATTGGGCGTATGCGATACGCCCCTATGGATTTGGATGATGGCGTGGATGTGATTTGGCATAATAACATATTCGTGTAACACGACATCTCCATTTCTAATTTTTATGGTATTTTGCCATTCGTTATCAACGATTTTACCATAATCATTCAAAACCATTTTTCCATTGATAATGGTACCAAATAGGCATCTTCTACCTTCTGTACATATGGTAATAAAATAAAATCCCTCACTGGAATAATTATATCCTTTAAGACGAATTGAACGCCTATGATGTTTCTTAGGATCATAATTTGGTTTCTTTCTCATTGCAAAACTCCTTTTTTAATTATAATTTTTGGTTTTGCAATATTAGATATTATTTTCGAATAACTATTATTACATTATTCAAATAATCAATAAAAGAATGATACGTTAATGATTATTAACTAAATTCAGGATTTTTAATTAATAATTATTAACATCTCATTAAAACTTTGACAAAAACATAAACAAAAAACCTCGACAGTCAATGACTACCGAGGTTTCTGTGCTCCCACCTGGACTTGAACCAGGGACCAACTGATTATGAGTCAGCTACTCTAACCGACTGAGCTATAGGAGCAGGAGAACTTTGTTAAAACATTGTTTATAACTTTTTGTTCTATCCCTTGTTTTTTCGAGTGCAAATTTACAAATTTGTAGCGAATTTCATAACAAAAAAATAAAAAAAATGAAAAAAAATTTTCCTAACATAAAAAACATCATCTTCGACCTCGGCGGAGTCATCATCGACATAGACAGTAATCAGATTATTAACCATCTGAAAAAGAACGGATTTACTAAGTTTGAACTACTCGAAACACCTGAGGTAAAACGCACTTTAAAACAGTTTGAATGTGGCATTATTTCATCCGACACATTCCGAAAAACTCTTACAAAACAATTAGATTTGAAGGTCTCTGTTCAAAAATTCGACGAAATTTAGAACTCAATGATACTTGATATTCCTCAAAGACGCATCGATTTGGTTAAAAAACTCAAAAGTCATTACCATGTATATCTCATGAGCAACAGCAACGAGATTCATTATGACCTCTTCATTCGTGACCTTCAGCTGCGCTTCGGTTATCGCGAATTCGACAGTCTCTTCGACAAGTCGTTCTTCTCCTTCGATACGCACTTAAGCAAACCAAATCCAGACTTCTTCACCCTAGTTCTAGACAGATATAATATGAAACCTGAAGAGACTCTCTTCATAGACGACACTCCTGAAAATATATTAGTAGCACAACAATTGGGAATGCTCACATATCACAATCTGACAGGTGCTCGAGTTGTTGATCTATTTGAAAAGGGAAAACTAAAAGAAGATTTAGATTTCAATGTCATTCATTCATAGTGGAGAGTATTTAGTTGAGAGTTTAGAGTAACTTAAAAACATACCAACTACTCTAAACTCTACACTCTCAACTATAAACTATAATAATTTCGTACTTCTTCTAAAATCTCCGACACCTCCTCTATCGTCTTTGCCTCCATAAGACGAAGCTTAAACTGCTTGAAATTTACAAATCCTTTGAAATATAATCCCCAATGCTTGCGCATCTCCATCACGGCATAAAACTCATCTTTCTTATAATTCAACGAATCAACGAGATGTGCTTTTGACACACACACTCTTTCCTCAACAGTAGGCGCTGGCAATATCTCACCAGTCTTCAGATAATGTTTCACCTCTCTGAAAACCCATGGATTGCCGTATGTAGCACGTCCTATCATAAGTCCATCAACGCCGAAGTTGTCCAAGAAATATTTTGCCGATGGTCCGTCAACAACGTCACCGTTACCGATAATAGGTATCGTCATTCTTGGATTATTCTTCACCTCACCAATAAGGGTCCAATCCGCAGGTTCACCCCATTTGGTTGTACGCAGCCTTCCATGAATCGTCAAAGCTTGTATTCCTACATCCTGCAAACGCTCAGCAATATCTACAATCTCCTTATGTTCACTATCGTATCCAAGACGTGTTTTGACCGTGACAGGAGTCTTTACCGCTTTGACAACCGCTGCTGTTATCTCAATCATCTTAGGAATATTGTTCAAGATGCCAGAGCCTGCTCCTTTAGAAGCGACTTTCTTGACAGGACATCCGAAATTGATGTCGATGATATCAGGATTATATCGCTCCGCATAACGAGCGGCCTCTACCATAGGCTCTACATTATTTCCAAAAATCTGGACTCCAAAGGGGCGCTCACCTTCCTCAAAGCCTAACTTCCTGACACTCTTCACAGCATCACGAATCAAGCCGTCGGAAGAAATAAATTCCGAATAAACAATATCTGCACCTTGTTCCTTACATGCATGACGAAAAGGCGGGTCTGTGACACCTTCCATAGGCGCCAGCAACAAAGGAATGTCTTCAAATTCTAAGTTTGCTATCTTTTTCATATCAACTGCAAAAATACTCATTTCATCAAACCAAAAAAGTATTAAATTTGCAAAAAATAAAATAATTTTTCATGAAATTCCCACTGATAAAAAAGACGACTGTATTTGAAAGAGCATTTATATTAATTGCTTTGGTTGTATTTGGTATGATAATAGGAAGTGTTTTAGGCTTAGCCTTCCCACTAATATCCGGATGTAATCCAACTGATTTAAACTCGCTACGTTTTATTCAAATAAGCTCTCAAATCTTCACATTCGTTTTACCACCATTTATCTACGTCATACTTACCAAAGAAAAACCTATTGAGTCATTAGGAATTAAAAAAACTTCATTACTATGGATTCTAATCGGACTGGCTTTAATGTATGCTATAATGCCTCTCAATTCCATCTTCACAGAATGGAATGCCGGTTTAAAATTCCCAGAATCACTAAAGGGTTTAGAGGAAATATTAAAATCAACACAAGAAACTGCCACGAAACTTATGGAGAAGATGGTTAATGTAAATACCATAGGAGGCCTATTATTAAATCTATTTATGATTGCCGGATTAGCAGCATTAGGCGAAGAATTATTATTCCGCTCCATCATACAGACATCCTTAATTAAAATATGTAAAAACGTACACATCGGCATCATCATAGCATCTGCCATTTTCTCTTTTATCCACTTCGAATTCTACGGATTTATCCCACGTCTTGTCTTAGGCATGTTATTAGGATATATGTACTACTATTCCCGTAGCATCTGGGTTCCAATGGCAATGCATTTTGCAAACAACGGAACAATAGTATTCTTATATTATTTGAATAACATAGATGCAATAAATATCGACGTTGAAAATTTTGGAAAGACAAATATCATTGTAACATTGTTAAGTATCGTTGTTACAATAGCGCTATTTTGGCTTGCCGCACACTTTCACAACAAAGACATTAAAACAGAAAATACAGAGATTTAAAGATGAGAAGTCTATTCATAATAGATAAATTACTCATTTCCAAATTTATAAAATTTGGCGTTGTTGGTTTCTCCGGAATGTTAATCGACTTCGGAACGACATATTTATGTAAAGAAAAATTAAGATTAAATAAATATTTAAGCAATTGCGTAGGATTTATTCTTGCTGCCACATCCAATTATTTCTTAAACAGAATTTGGACTTTCGAAAGTCATAAAGAGGAAATCGCAGTCCAATATCTGCAATTTATGGTTGTATCAACTGTTGGATTGGGAATTAACTCATTAGTTTTATATCTGTTGACAGACAAACTGAAGTGGAATTTCTATTTCAGCAAACTCATCGCAATTGGAATAACCACCGTCTGGAACTTCTTCGCCAATATGGCATTTACTTTCGCTTAAAAGATTTATTCTTTTATCTCAACTTGATTATTTGTCTCTCTACAGAACACCAGGAATGAATTGAAAAACGCAAATAAAGTAACACCAATTTGTGTTTCTAAAGTATCTTCCGTAAACATTGAAAGTGCCATTATGAACAAAAAGACCAAATATATGTAATTACGATGTCTCTTATCTGAAAACAGAGGATAGAACATTGAAAACAAATAACATAACAAACCAACTATTCCAAATGCCACCATAATAGCCAGATACTGATTATGACTTCTAAATCTATATTCTGGTCTTAATTTCGAATTTGTTTCTTCATAATAATTATGAAAAGCATTTGAGATATCTCCTGTTCCTACACCAAAAAGTGGATTGTCCTTAATAATTCCCAAAGAGGCTTTAATAAACTCGACACGTTGAAACACAGAACTTCCATTAGCATCACCATCTCTTCTGTAATTATTATAAGCAACCATAATCTTCATTATACGAGTCTTTATCCCTGGATTTTCGATATAATTATAATTAGCCACATTATTCTCTATATTCCTTACATCTTCATCTGTAAGCATCGATACACCTTCTGCATCTTTTCTTAAATCCCTAGAAGTCATATACCTTACCAAACAGAAATACATAGGGTCATTTTTGTAACTTATAGTTTTCTCACTACGCTTATTCCATGCATCAATAAGTTCTTTTTTAGAGAGATATAGTCCAACATAACGTCCGTCTTCAACACCAAGATTTATAGTATCAAAAACATAAGGATTGCCTAGTTTTGTATGTTTATCTAACTTTTCTACGACTATCTTTTCTGGATTATTATAATCATGAATAATCTTACAAGGCACATAAATCACCAGAGCCGCAGCTATTATCATCACAACAAGTGTTGATATTTTAGCAATTCTATTCTTACTCTTAAAGATAAAATAAAGTATAAGAATTGTACACAACGCTGTCACAATCAAAATACTAATAAATGATTCCCAAATAGTTATCTGCCACAAGAACCATATTATCAAAAATATAATAAGCACTTTGACTATATGGCTATAATTTCTTTTTACAAGATAATATCCCAAAACGAATATTGAAAAGACCATACAGAGAGACACTCTGATATGACTTACAAAAACCGACAACTCTCTGACATCGACGAAATCGCGACGTAAAAACTTGATTGCACCAAGTATTGTTACAAAGAAAACAGAACCGATGAAGAACCAGATGACAGTATCGAACTGTTTCTTATTCAATGGCTTCATCGACGACAAAATCAAGGGGAAAACTAATAAAGGTAGTTTTATCCTCAAATCTTTAAAAGCATATTGAAAATCGGAGGTGTAAATCAAGCCGATGAAATGCATAATATACATCGACACCATCGCAACAGCGACTTTATTATGAATGAAATCGCTGAAACGTGTCTTTATATTATACCATATTCCTGGCAATATTTTGTTGCCATTACGCATATCAACACCTAGCAAAAGCCAAAGAGCGATAAGATAAAACTGCGTCACACTCAATCCGAATTTGGATGTAGGGATGAAGACAGCTAGTAATATCAAACCTATCCAATATAAATATGTCCCGGTTTTGCCGTATTCAACTTTCATACTTTAGCGAGCAACCATTATTTATTTCAACTTATAATCTATATACCTTTAAGTATATTCTCATATTC
The DNA here is from genome assembly GCA_045639025.1 of Bacteroidales bacterium. Taxonomy (GTDB): domain Bacteria; phylum Bacteroidota; class Bacteroidia; order Bacteroidales; family F082; genus Limimorpha. The sequence continues at coordinate 61,396 of JAZUCH010000038.1, read as the reverse complement.
ATTTTCGCCGTTAGAGTTAAGAAGCAGCTCTACCGCACGATTCAACTCCACGTCATCTTTCAATGTTGAGATAATCCTACCTTTTTGGAAATAATAACGGCAGACTATTTCCATTTTAAGTATTTCAGAAATTTCTTTTCTATTGCTAATTAAATCATTATCCTTATGACTCTTCAATTCGTTTTCAAGGATATCGAGTTGTGGCTTTATATTGTCGTAATATCCTTCAAACTTTGCCGTCTTAACCAATGTTTCAAAATCCTTTTCACTTTCTGAAGTATATTTAAAGTCTTGGCTTTCCACATATTTCACAAAGTCGTCATAAATCTCATCTGTTATTTCAAACTCATTAGGAGCTGATATTGATTTATGTTCTCTATAAAATTTGTTAGCATATTTGAAAATAATATTTTGTGCATAAAGATGTACTGTGACTGTTGAAACTTTTTCAGGGTCTATCTTCACATCAGGCTGAATACCATGACCTTCATAAACTATCCTTCCGTTTGCAGTTTTAAATTGAGGGCCTAGAGTATCGTTTTTGGAAAGCGTATCATTTTTAGATTTCTTAGAATAATCTATTTCCTGGATACAACGTTTGCTTGGGATGTAATACTTAGACACAGTGACTTTCATCTGTGTATTGTAATTCATAGGCAAAATATTTTGCACCAATCCTTTGCCAAATGTTCTTTGACCCAATATCACGCCCCTGTCGAAGTCTTGAATTGCACCAGACACGATTTCACTTGCAGAAGCACTTGATTGATTTACGAGTACAACGAGAGGTATATCAATATCTTCAGGCTCATGTTTAGTATAATAATTTCTATTTTGTTCAGGTGTCTTTCCTTGAGTATATACGACAAGTTTGTTTTTAGGAACAAAAAGATTTACGATATCGACAGCTTCGTTGAGCAAACCGCCGCCGTTGCCTCTAAGGTCGATGACAAGACCTTTGAGTTCGTTTTGCGACTTCATTTCCAGGAAGGCCTCCTTCAGTTCTTTAGCAGCGTCTTTAGTAAATTGATTAAGGATGATATACGCTATTCCGCCATCGAGAACTGTATAGTAAGGAATATTATCTATTTTAATTTTCTCGCGAGTGAGCGTCTTTGTTATCACATTCTTCTCTCCTTCGCGTTTAATTTTCAGTGTAAGTTTTGAACCAGGCTGACCTTTAAGAAGCTCACTCACTTCAGCCACTGTCTTATTTTCTGTATTAACGCCGTTTATTTCAATTATTGCATCGCCAGGGATGAGGCCAGCCTTGTGAGCAGGAAAATTCTCGTATGGTTCAGAAATATGAACATTATTATCGTAATATGTTATAATAGAACCTATTCCTCCATATTCGCCCATAGTTAAAAGCCTTACGTCTTCTATCTCAGATTCAGGTATAAAGACAGTGTAAGGGTCCAACTCCTTGAGCATTGCGTTGATTGCCGTCTCATTAAGTTCAGCTGGATTTATCTCATCTACATAATTTTGGTTAAGATATCTAAACACATTGTTATATATATCGATGCTTTTAGAAATTTCAAAGTTATTTTGTTTTTCTTGAGCTATTGATACTAACGGCAAAAGTATCGATGCAAAAAATAAAAGTCTTAATTTATTCATAACAACAATCTTAATTTTATTAAGACGCATCAACATTTGTTTATTTCATAAGGAATTATTGATACGTCTCTACAATCATTCCTAATTATCAAGGGACAGGATCATAACCACTTCCGCCCCATGGGTTACACGACAATATTCTTTTTATAGTCAGCCACCCACCTTTTATGGCACCATACTTTTTTATAGCTTCAATTCCATAATTAGAGCAAGTAGGTGTGTATCTGCAGTTTCTGCCAATAAAAGGCGACAAAGTCACCTGATATATGCGTATAAGCAATATCAAAAATTTAGCTGGCAGTTGTGCGATTTTTTTCATCATGGAAATAATTACTATTCAAACGCAAAGATAGTTGTTTTATTTTCTTTTCTATCTCTTCGTACGATAAAATTATTGTAGCTGTATAAACAAGTGCGATGTCAAAAGTGATTTGATGCTTTTCACATTTAACAATTAACTCTGATTTATTTCTTCTCCAGGCTTCGCGTACGAGTCGTTTGACTCTATTGCGTTTCACGGCGTGATGGAATCTTTTTTTGGAGACGGAGATGAGGAAACGAGGTATTGAAGGTTCATCTTCTTCCGAGGGATGAGCATAAACAACAACTCGGAAAGGATAAAAGTTAAAACCTTTACCCTTCCCGAATAATGTTTCTATTGCTTTCTTTTTATATAAACGCTGTTCTTTCGGAAGTCCTTCGTTCATCGAAATTATTTTTTCTTTGCTTTTTTGATTTCGTTACTGATAAACTCTTCTATAGCCATGTTCATTGATGGACAAGAAGGTGTTGGCGCACTGAAATTCAATGTGTAGCCAGCATCGGTGATAGCCTTACATGTTGATTGTCCGAAACCGCCTATAGCAATGTTTTCATTTTGGACGAAATCAGGGAAATTGGCTTTTAATGAATCGATACCTGCTGGACTGAAGAACACAAGCATATCATACTTGTTAATATCTACATGCGACAAATCAGCTGACACTGTACGGAAAATAACAGCTTTGGTATAATCCAATTTTGCTTCTGTGAGCATACCGTCATGGTCTTCTGTCACCAAGTTGGAACTTGGCAAGAAATATTTCTCTTCTTTATGTTTCTTCATTATTTCAACGAGGTCGGCGAAAGTCTGCTTGCCATAAAATATCTTTCTCTTTCTGAATTGGATATAACGTTGAAGGTATAATGCTGTTGATTCTGAAACGCAGAAATATTTTAAGTCATCTGGAATTGTATAACGCATTTCTTTTGCTATACGGAAGAAGTGGTCGATAGTATTACGACTTGTAAGAATAATTGCAGTAAAATCGGTGAGTTTTACTTTCTCTTGTCTTAATTCGCTTGCTGAAACGTCTTCTAACTTAATAAACTTTTCAAATTCTATGTTGACGTTATACTTTTTAATGATGGCTTCGTAAGGAGTTTTGGCTACATCAACAGGCTTTGGCTGCGACAAAAGGATTGATTTAATCTTCATCTACAAACTTTTTTATCTTTTACTAATCACTTAAATCTAACCAATCTTAATCTTATAACAAAGTAATTTTCAATATTTTATATTACTGATAAAATCATCTTTATTATCATCAAAACCGGTAAAATTTCGACGGTGCAAAGATACAAAAAAATATTTACAAAATTTAACTTCGAGAACATTCGCACTTCAATTAATAATTTAGCCATTCTGACGACGAACAGGACCAACAAAACAATCAATATAAATGTGCATAAAAACTTGTAAGGATAAAACAAAAGAACCATCATAAATGGTATCAGCACCACATTGGCCGCCGACATTATTGATATATGAAGATTCACGTGAATGTGCAGAAACGAGTCTGATTTATATAGCCACGAATAAAATACAGTGATAAGATAATTGAAGACAAATACCATTGCCACAACCGCAGCAATATCGAACAAAAAGTTTATATTGTTGTGCAAAATATCATTGCCACCATAAATAACGTATATTTTCTGAACAAACATCGAAAGCATCAGTATAAAAGCTGCAATATTCGACAAAGATATTATGTTAAAAAAAGAATGGTTTTCGCGTATTATCTTTTCGTTGCCTCCATTATGAAACGGCATCGACATTATGGATGCATATCGACCTGGAGCGAAGAATTTGTTAAGGACTACGATAACCATCACGACAAACAAGACCATAAAATTCCGTCCTGCACTGACAAACGACACATCACGAAGTTGAGGCCCGTCCCACTCGCCCGATTTTTCAGTGATGAATCTAAAATCTTTATACTGATTATCAATTTCTTGAACTTTATGAGCAATTCCTACGACAGTGTCATTGCCAGAAATCTGTTTGAGTGAATCCATTTCCATATCAAGTTCAAGTGTATATTCCATAATTTTTTTCAGAATGCAAAATTACATTTTTGTTTATTTTGTTAGTAAAATAATCAGATTTTTTTTTGAAATTTTAGAATAGATTATTACCTTTGTACGCTTTAAGAAAAGTTTAATATTTAATCGTAATATCATGGATCTCATAGAACAAATAAAACAAAATGCGCGTGAAAACAGACAACGCATTGTACTTCCTGAAGGAGATGAAGCAAGAACATTAAAAGCTGCCGACCAACTCATCGCTGATGGCATCGCTGACGTTATTCTTATCGGACCAGCACAGACTATCAAAGACATGGCTGCTGAATTCGAATTAAAAAACATCGACAAAGCTACTATCATTGACCCAAAAAACAATCCTGACAGAGACAAATATGCAAACTTGCTTTTCGAACTTCGCAAGAGCAAAGGCATGACAATAGAAGAAGCACAAAAATATGCAGAGAACTTTATGTATCTCGGCGTTTTGATGCTCAAAGCCGGTGACGCTGACGGTTTGGTCAGTGGCGCTCGCAGCACAACAGGCGACATGCTCCGTCCTGCATTGCAAATCATCAAAACTGCTCCAGGCGTTTCTTGCGTTTCTGGCGCATTCATCATGTTCTTACCTAACGACAAATACGGAACCGACGGCAAGATAGTTTGCGCTGACTGTGCTGTTACTCCAGTTCCAACAGCAGAACAACTCGCAGAAATCGCTGTATGTACAGCCGACACTGCAAAGAATATCGCCAAGATAGATCCTAAAGTTGCAATGTTGAGTTTCTCAACAAAAGGCTCTGCAAAACATGAAGACGTTGACAAAGTCATCGAAGCTACTAGATTAGCCAAAGAAATGCGTCCTGACCTCTGCATCGACGGTGAATTACAAGCTGATGCTGCTATCGTCCCATCAGTAGGCGCAAGCAAAGCTCCAGACAGCGAAGTAGCTGGCAAAGCTAACACATTGGTATTCCCAAGATTGGAAGTAGGCAACATCGCTTACAAACTCGTTCAACGTCTCGCTGGCGCCGAAGCTGTAGGTCCAGTCCTCCAAGGATTCGCTAAACCATGCAACGACTTGAGCCGCGGTTGTTCAATCGACGACATCTACAAACTCGTTGCTATCACATGCAACCAGGCAATCGCTCAAAAGAATTCATAATGCATAATGCATAATTCATAATTGTAGAGACGCGTCAATGTAACTACAATAACACACATTGACACGTCTTTCTTTTCGACAATAATCTTAAACACAATATTATCAAATGAAAGTTTTAGTTTTAAACTGCGGCAGCTCATCAATCAAGTATCAACTTTTTGACATTGACGACAACGGCCACAACGTTTTGGCAAAAGGTATCCTCGAGCGCATCGGTCTCGAAATGGGAGAATTTACACATAAATGGAATGGCGAAAAATATTACGAACAACTTCCTATTCCAAACCATACTGTAGGTATCAGCATCGTCCTTAACGCATTGCTCGATGAAAACCACGGTGTTATCAAATCATTGGACGAAATCGGCGCTGTTGGCCACCGCCTGGTTCACGGCGGCGAAAAATTCACCAAGAGCGTTCTCATCGATAACAGCGTCATGGAACTCATGGAAGAACTCATCGACCTCGCTCCACTCCACAACCCAGCATGTATGGCAGGTGTAAAAGCTGTAACAGAATTGCTTCCTAACGTAAAACAAGGCGGCTGCTTCGACACAGCATTCCACTCAACAATGAAACCAGAGGCTTACCTCTACCCTATTCCTTACGAATATTACGACAAATATCGCGTACGCCGCTACGGCTTCCACGGAACAAGCCATAAATACGTTGCTGAAAACGCAGCTAAATTCGTAGGCAAAGACTGGAACGACCAAAAAATCATCACATGCCACTTGGGCAGCGGCGCTTCTATCGCAGCAGTTGAAAACGGCAAATCAGTCGATACATCAATGGGATTCACTCCTGTTGAAGGTCTTATGATGGGAAGCCGCACTGGCGACCTCGACCTCGGCGTATTTATGTACATCGCCGAAAAAGAAGGTTACGACCTCAAACAAATGAACACTCTCGTAAACAAGAAATCAGGTCTCATCGGTATCACTGGCGATAAGCAAGACATGCGCGACGTTAGAGCTGGCAAAGAAGCAGGCGACGAACGCGCAACATACGCTTTCAATATGTTCAAGCACCGTGTCAAAAAATATATCGGCGCTTACGCAGCTGTTATGAACGGCGTTGACATCATCGTCATGACTGGCGGTATTGGAGAAAACGCTTGGTTCATGAGAGGGCCAATATTACAAGATATGGAATATCTCGGAGTTAAAATAGATATGGAAGCCAACGATTCAACAATGGGCGAAGCACGCATCATCTCAACTCCAGATTCAAAAGTTACAGTCGTTGTATTCCCAACAGACGAAGAATACATGATTGCTAAAGACACATACGATATCGTTAAAAATCTTTAATGATTTTTAACGAAGACTACAAGTCTACAAGACCACAAGACTACAAGTTAGTTGGTATAAAAAAGAGCTCCTTATTTACTAGGAGCTCTTTTTTACTTGTGGCCTTGTGGCCTTGTAGTCTTGTTGTCTCTATTGACTTATAGCCACCACTTCCACAGGCTGAGAGTTTGGTTCATCCAACTTTTGATATTGATATTTGACTTTACCGAAATCTATATTTTTCAAATCAATCATTCTGATATTGTTGTTATCAAAAGTCTTGTAATAAACCACCTTATTAGTCAAGTCTATCACTGAAGTCCATTGCGTTGCGCTTGGCAAGTCAGGGATTTCGTTTTTAGGGAAGTTCATTCCGATTGGAATATCGAAGTTATTCAAGATATGGAAACATTGAAGCATTGTCGCTCTTGCCGTTGCCAAAGTAGGAGCTGTCGCTTTGAAGAAAGCAGCTCTCACGAAACGTGAAGGAGGCGTGAAATCGCCAGGCAAACCAAGGAATCCGTTGCCGTGACCAATTGGCTCAACCATAAAATCAGCCATCTTATGTGCAGGAGGATTAATTGGAGTAAGGTTGATGTAGTTGCCTAAATTAGAGAGATGCCATGGGAAGTTAGGAGCGTTGGTAAGCACACCGATAGGGTTGTCATAAACGTGAGGCACGCCTTTTTCAATCTCTATCACAATCTGTTTTCCCGACTTATCACCCACTCTCCAGTGTATAGCCTCTTCGGAGCCATCTCCGCCCATAAGAGAAACGACACGCACATTATTAATATTAGCCTTCACTTCATCAACGGTGGCAAACTGTGACAAAATCCACGACACCAACTGCAGGTCAGCAATTGTGGTAGAATTGTATTTCTCATCATAAAGCTGATAGCTGCCGTAGTTAGGGAAATAGAACAAACCTGCAGACAATCCCGCCTCGTTAAGACCTTCTGCTATAAATTCTTTTTCATGAACTGCTAGACCTACGTAACCGTATTTAGCTTTAAACGTCATTCCGTTCTGTCCTTTCGGAGTGAATGAGGTCTGACTGAAGTTACGTGGTACAACCACATACATACTATTAAGATTAGTACCTGCCCACTCTATTGTTCGAGCTTGAAAATATGAGCCATCAGCGGCGAACATAGAGATACCTGTACATGCCTCCGCCTTAAATTGCCAGGCAAAGACCAGACATACGATAATTAATAATTTTTTCATAACCTTTATTGTTTTTAGTGTGAGATAAACAATGAAGATTAGAAAATGTTTAATAAAAAAAGAGATCCTCGGCTAGAGAATCTCTTTTCATTTATATTTATTGATTATTATTTAACAACCAATTTTTCAACGATGCTGTTTCCACCTTGTTCTATCATAACAAAGTAAACACCTTTATTAATATCATCGATAGCGATTGTTGAAACGCTGCCTGTTGTTTCGATTTGTTTTACGCAACGGCCTGTCAAGTCAACGATGCTTACTTGAGCTGTTTCATTCATTGTTGATTCAATATAAACAACTGCTGATGCTGGGTTAGGATAAACATTGAATTTAGCCTCCATGATTTCTTCGTAGCCTTCAACATCTGGAGTTGTTACATTTGCTGTTGTATTTGCCCATTCACCTTCAGCGTTTTTAGCTGTAGCAATAACAACATATTCTGTTAATGGAGTAAGAGAAGGGAAGTTAATTTCTTGAACGTCAGTATAAGGATTGCCATCAGCTTGTAATGCTTGTGCAAATGTTTCAACACCAACTTGATCGAACATTTGTTTTGAAATAATACCTACGTGATATTCTTCTGTATAAGCATTAGGAGTGAAAGTTGCTTTTACATTGTTAGCATCGATAGCTTCTGCTGCTATTTCTACGCCTGCTGATTCAGCTGGTTCTTCACCTTCAACGCTTGTGTTAATACGTGACAAGAAGATTTCTGTATTGATGTTACCGTCGAATGTGTAACCACCAGCGATGAGTTTGCCATTCTTTTGCATAGCTACTTTATCCAAATAGATTTCAGGATAATCTAATGAATATGGAAGGAATCCTGTACCTGCGAAGTCTTCATTAAGTTGGCCATCAGCTGTTAAGTTAAAAGCGTAGATACGCAATGATTGAAGAGTTTGTTCGTACCATAATTCAGCTGAGATAGCACCGAATATTTGTCCATCAGGAGCGATTGTGATACCACGGCAGTTGTGAGATGCGTTTTCGTATGGTTGCATTTTTGCCAAACCATTTTCACCGAATGTTGTATCAAATTCGCCATCAACAGTGATACGTGCAACGTATGCTTCAGATCTTAAGTAAGGTTCATTATCCAACCATGAGTGACCAGCACAGAGATAGTTACCTTCATTATCAACTTGGATGTCTAAAAGTTGTTCAGCGCCTTCACCGATATTGAGTTCAACATAACCGTTTGTACCGAAGTTAGTATCTAAAGAACCATTGTTTTTAACTTTATACACGATAGCGCGAGTGCAACCCATGATAGAATCGAGTCTTGTACCACCAACAACGATTTTGTTGTTTTCAACACATTCAACTGTGTAACCGTATGAACTGAATGCTTGGTGAGGGCCTATTTTAAGTGTACCGTTTGTGCCAAATGCAGGGTCTGTAAAACCAGCTGTGTTATAACGTCTAACGAACAATGTATCTGTTTCGTTTTGTGTATAGCCAGAAACTACACATCTGCCGTGTTCATCAATAGCAATACCAGTATAGTTGATGCCATTACCGCCTTCACTGATAGCATAGCCGTTGCTGCCATAGTTAACATTTTCGAAACCATTTTCATCTAAACAAAGAACGAAACCTTTGCTGTCGCCATTACTTGAGTCATAGATATGACCTGCGATATACAACATTCCGTCAGGACCGATTTTAGCGTCGTATGCTTCATTTTTGTAAACCATAGGATCAGCTTTGTAATAAGAGATACCACCATTAGCGCCCCATGTTGGGTCGAGAGTGCCATCAGGATTTTGACGTGCTACGAATACAGCGTAGTTAGTTCCTTCTGTTTGGCCTTCACCTACTGTGATGATTTTGCCGTCTTCTTGTACAAGAACAGCCTTGATGAAGTCGAATCTTGAAGAAGGATTGAAAGTAGCAATACCATTGGTACCAAATGATTCATCAAAAGTACCTGGATCTTGAGAGTAACCGCAAATAGCGAGCATGCACATAAGTGCCAATGTAAATAATTTTTTCATCTTTTTTTTAATAATATTAATTAAACATTCTTTTCTTTAAAATTGCCACAAAAATAACAATAAAAATCGATTTATACAATACAAAATCTTAGTTTACATTAATATTTTTCACAAGATAAAACAATAAGAATCATACACCTAATTAAACTTGCTTTTAAAAGTAATAAGATTAAAAAAAATCTTTTCTCAATAGTCCTTTGCCTCTCCTCTTTTATTATATTTGCAAAATAAAAACCGGATAGATATGTCATTATTAAGAGTAATTTTATCAATAATATTTCCACCATTAGCCGTTTTGGACCAAGGCTGCGGTTCTATACTTATCGTTTTTCTATTAACATGCTGCGGCTGGATTCCCGGCGTAATAGCAGCTTTGGTTATATTAAACAGAAACTAATCAGGACATGATTAAAGAAGTTCAGAACATAACAATAGAGGATTACAACTACCCACTTCCCGACGAGCGAATTGCTAAATATCCATTAAGCGAGCGCGACGCCTCCAAGTTATTGGTATTAAAGAATGACGAAATCATGTCATCTCATTTCAAGAACATTGGAGATTACCTTCCTAAAGACTCCTTATTAATATTTAATGAAACTAAAGTTGTGAGAGCTCGTCTTCAGTTCACTAGAGATAGCGGAGCTTCGATAGAGATTTTCTGTCTGGAGCCAATCACCGGCAATGGCGATTATCAACTTGCGTTCAGCAGCCATTCACCTTCAGAGTGGAAATGTCTTGTTGGCAACTCACGCCGATGGAAGAACGACAAGCTATCACTCGATATTAATGTAAGACCACAAGACTACAAGACTACAAGACTACAAGCGAAACTATATGCAGAGCGAATAGAAAAAAACGACAATTATTCAGTTGTCAGATTCTCTTGGGAACCAGAAGAATTGAGTTTCGCAGAAATATTAGAAGCTGCGGGCGAGATTCCACTTCCGCCATATCTGCATCGTGAAGCAGAAGCATCCGACAGAGAACGCTACCAAACAGTTTTCGCGAAACACGAAGGATCGGTAGCAGCACCTACTGCAGGATTGCATTTCACCAACGATTTAATACAAAGCCTCAAGGACAATGGAACATCATTCGAAGAAGTTACATTACATGTTGGCGCCGGCACTTTCCGTCCTGTTTCTTCTGAAACGATAGGCGAACACGAGATGCATTCAGAGACTATCGTTGTAAAGAAATCATGTATCGAAAACATAATAAAGAATTGCGACAAGACGATCATACCTGTTGGAACAACAAGCATGAGAACCATTGAATCTATTTACTGGATTGGCCTTATGCTTATGGAAGAAGGCATTGAAGAACGACGACTCCATCTAAACCAATGGTTTCCATATAAAGAAAGAGAATCTTTGCCATCAGCAAAAGAATCCCTTTCAACAATAGTAAAATATTTGGAAATGCATAATATGTCGGAACTTCACGCAAGCACTGCTTTGATGATTGCTCCTTCTTGTAACATAAAAGTAGCGAAAGCACTCATCACCAACTTTCATCAGCCAAAGAGCACCTTATTATTATTAGTATCGGCTCTCATTGGAGAGAAATGGAAGGAAGCATACCAATATGCCCTCGACAATGGTTTCAGATTCCTAAGCTATGGTGACAGTTGCCTTTTCATTCCACAGCAACAGGCTCAGTGATTACGAGTCTGAATCCAACGCCATGGACTGTAAGAATCCTGACATTAGGGTCAGCTTTTAAATATTTACGAAGTCTGGCTATAAACACATCCATAGAACGTCCTATGAAATAGTCGCTATTGCCCCAAATCATCTTCAGGACTTTCTTGCGAGTGACCAAATCGTTTTTATTGTCATACAACACTTTAAGTAATGCTGCTTCCTTTCTGGTAAGAGGCTGTTCCTTACCATCCAACACAAGAACCATATTTTTAGCATCAAAAACAAAACGTCCGATGTTAATCTTCACATTACCTAAAGTATATGAAAAAGGGTCGTTACGCTCAACTCTACGCAATACCGCCTTGATTCTCAAAAGTAGTTCCTCATTGCTGAAAGGTTTGGTAAGATAATCATCCACACCATACTCAAAGTCTTTCAGCATATTAAGGAACAGACCTTTGGAAACCAAGAATATTATAGGCATATCTGGATTTAGCATTCGGATTTGCGCAGCCAAAGCGAAACCATCCATACCAGTCATCTCAACATCAAGGATACAAATATCGACATCGTATTTCTTGAAAAGATCAAGACCTTCAACACTCTTTCGGGTAGCATATACTTTATAATCAACAGCCTTTAAATTCTCACTTATCGTATTACGTAATTCCACGTCATCTTCAACAAGTAAAACTGAAGTTTTATTAAGAGTTTTCATAGTTAGTTGTTTTTTGTTGTATAAACTAACGAAAGATTAAAATGTTTAATGATGTCTAATTTTTTTCTAATTATTTATTTCTATTATATAAATATTTTGCGTAATCTAACAAGACATCCTTTCTCTTTGCATCAACATCGAGTTCTGTAACAAGACGCATTATTGCGCTGTCGAACATTTCTTCAATCTCCGCCAACACCTCATGTTTCACTGCATATCTATCATAAATCTCCAGTACCTTCTTTATCTTTTCTTCGTCACGACCTTTTGGCATTTTGAACAGCTTGAGTAGTTCTTCCTTATCTCCATCAATTGCCATATCGAGCGCATAAAGGTACAAATAAGTCTTTTTGTTATCAGAGATATCGCCACCTATCATCTTGCCAAACACATCAACATCAGCATAACAATCCAAGATGTCATCTTGTAATTGGAACGCCATGCCTATTTCAACACCAAATTCATATATAACATCTTGACTTTCTTTATCAGCACCTGCTACTATAGCACCTATTTTCAAGACAGAGCCAAGAAGAACAGCTGTTTTAAGACGAATCATTTTTAAATATTCTTCTAAAGTAACATCATCTCTGGTCTCAAAATTCAAATCAAGCTGCTGACCTTCACACACCTCCAAAGCAACCTTGCACAACTCAGCGAACACTTCATAACGATATTTGTTATTAGTGTTCAACACATATTGGAATGCCTTAATCAGCATAGTGTCACCTGATAGAATAGCGACATCAGAGCCCCATTTTTTATAAATAGTTTCCATTCCGCGACGCAAAGGAGCCTGATCCATGATATCATCATGAACCAAAGTAAAGTTATGGAATATCTCAGCAGCAACAGCCGGTACCATACAATCTTCTATATCACCACCAAAAAGGTCACAAGCCAGCAGACATAAAGTCGGTCTCAGCCGCTTTCCGCCCTGACGTAAAATATATTCTATAGGAGCATACAACTCTTCCGGATTACCTTCAAATTTTTGATTATCAATATAATCATTTATCTTTTTTTGTATTTCATCTATTGTGTACATAATATAATAGCTATTTTTATTATCTTAATCTCAATACCTTTTGACGTAATTCACAAAACAATACGCCCATAATTAGAAAGTTCAAAAATACAATTTTTTTAACAGATTTTAAAATAAAAATGGTGTGAAATTTGTAATATTTTTAACAAAAATTTTATCTAATGAAAACATTAAAACTGATAATTTTTGCCCTGCTGTTAACAGTTGGAGTATGCAGCAATGCGCAAGACACAAAAGAGTTAGACCTTACCATCGACAAACTAATTCCAAAGGCCAAGAAAAACAGGCTCAACGAGAAACAGATCAACAAGCTTACAATATCATACCACGAAGCCAATGAAATAGACCACAAGAGAATCATGGAACTCAAAGAATCAGGACAGCCAGAAATCTGGATTGAGATTTACCACAGACTAACTTCCATCAATAACAGACAAAACAAAATCAATATTTTGCCTAATAGCATCAAATCTACAATAAACTTCAAAATGCTTAATCTTGAAAATGAAATAAAGAATTCAAGAGAAAAAGCCGAACTGTTCATTTATGCCAAAACCAACTATTTGTTAAAAGACATTAACGAAGAAAATTTAAAAGAAGCGAATTGGCTTGTCAATCAGCTGCGCCAAATCAATCCTCAAAACGGCAATATCGATGAACTCATGATAAAACTCGCAGTCATGCCACACGAGCGAATCATTTTCAATACAAGCTTTTCTAAAGAATTACATCTTCCCGACAACTTCGCACAGTTAGTTCTAGATTTTGACACTAACAACATATACGGAGTACCATTCGACATCATTAATGATGACAATAAATATTACGACATAATGATTAATGTTGTTATAAGCGATAAATTTTTCTCACCAAAACTTACCGAGACTGTCACCCACGAAGAGAAGAAAGATGATTTAGTGGCGAAAATAAATGAATACACTATTAGCAAATCTGCTCACATTTTAGGCAAAATTGAAATTATTGACGTCAAAAACAAGCTAGTTTTAATCAATATCCCTATTGATGTTGCATCATATCACAGACAAAACTACACAAAAGTTGAAGGTGACACCGCAGCTTGCTCTGAAGAGACACTTCAATTATCAAAACAAGAAGTTATTGATTTTCCGAGTAATAACACACTTTTAAAAGGTACTGCAAGAGAACTAAACCACATCTTGAAAAATATTTTTCAAAAAAATTAAAAAAATGTTTGGTGGTTTTAAAATTTGTTGTATCTTTGCACTCGCAAAACGAAAGGTAATTGCATTGCCGGCGTAGCTCAGCGGTAGAGCACGTGATTTGTAATCTCGGGGTCGGGGGTCCAAATCCCTCCGCCGGCTCAAAAAAGAGGACGAAATTTTCGCCCTCTTTTTTTTATTCCACAAAAAACATCCATGAAATTTCACTAATCTTTCACGAATGTTTTTGCAATCAAAATTTTAAAGATTAACGAATCTTTTCCATTCCAATTCATCTTCATGACCAAAATTAACCAACAATCCCAATGGAAATTTCGTAATATGAAGATAATTCAATATTTGAGAAACCTCTTTATTTGTTATGCAATCCAACGCCTTTAATTCAACAATTATATCATCATAACAAACAAAATCAGCAACATATCTTTTCCTTAATCTCTGACCCTTATAATAGACAACAAGTTCCTTTTCTCTCTCGTAAGGAATACCACGTGATTTAAACTCCAACTCTAGCGCTTCTTGATATATAGGCTCCGACAGACCAAAGGAAAGTTCTTTATAGACATCAAAACAAGCTCCAATGATGTCATAAACCTCATTTTTATAAATTAGTCTCATAATATTTTGGTTTTTAATATCCACGAAACTTCACTAATCTTTCACGAAAGTTTTTTTTCGTGTCGGTTTCATGTGATTTCGTGGATGGTTTATTTTAATATCCACGAAATTTCACTAATCTTTCACGAAACTTTTTTTCGTGTCGGTTTCATGTGATTTCGTGGATGGTTTATTTTAATATCCACGAAATTTCACTAATCTTTCACGAAACTTTTTTTTCGTGTCGGTTTCGTGTGATTTCGTGGATGGTTTATTTTTAATCCACGAAACTTCGCTAATATTTCACGAAAGTTTTTTTTTCGTGTCAATTTCGTGTGATTTCGTGGATGGTTTATTTTTAATCCACGAAACTTCACTAATCTTTCACGAAAGTTTTTTTCGTGTCGGTTTAGTGCGATTTCGTGGATGGTTTATTACCAGTTGAGGATTTTCTTGAAATCGTAATCTTCTGGATTTGCAACAAATTGTTTTGCTGCTTCGTAGTCAGCAGGTGTGATATATTGGAGACAATCGCGGAAAACGAGTTTCGCCTTTTCACCGTTCATGTTTACGAGACGAGGCTTAACCTTACCGTTTTCATCTTCTACATCTTTAAGATACAAAGGCTTAACTTCACCTTTGTTGTCAGCTGTAACCATAGCACCAGAAACGCCTTCGTCGAACAATTGTTTTACGCCATAACCTAAGATGCTGCAATAGAACAAATCGAATGCACCTGGATCGACGCAACGGACTTCGTAACCAATTTCAACAGGACGGCTCTTGATTGAGAGACCTAATTCTGCAATACGTTTTTGTAATAATGTATTGAAGATATGAGCCTTACTTACGTTGCCGAGTTCTGGATGGCCATGATCATCGTATGTGAAGTTGACGCCTGAGTTATTGATTTCATCATCTGTCATGAAATGGAATACACCTTCGCTGATGATAGCGACGCCATAATTGATACCTAATATTCTACGTTTAATCATCGCACTGATAACGAGGTTAAGGATACGGTCGAAAGTAACCTCTGTATTATAGAACATTTCAGGGATGATAATCATTGGATAGTGACAAGCAGCGCCCATACCGAAAGCGAGGTGACCAGCCTCACGGCCCATAGCAGAAACGAGGAACCAGTTGCCGCTAGTACGAGCATCTTCATAAACTGTTTGAGAGATTCTCACGCCAGCTTCTTTTGCTGAATAATAACCGAATGTTGGAACTCCTTCTGGGAGTGGAAGGTCGTTATCGATAGTCTTTGGAACGTGAATATTTTGAATCTTCACATTATTGGCTGCCAAATATTTAGAGATACGATTAGCTGTTGATGCCGTATCATCACCACCAATTGTTACCAAAAGTTTCACATTATTATTAACAAAGAAATCAGTATTGAATTCTTCATCTTTTGGTTTGTAACGACTCATTTGCAAAGCTGAACCGCCCATTCTTTGAATCAGATCTGCATAAGCAAAATCCATTTCAATAAACTTTGGATTTGATTTGAAGAGATTTTTATAACCTTCATGAAGACCAATCACGCGGAAATTATCTTTCAAGAAAGTTTTAGCTACAGTACTGATAACAGTATTGATACCAGGAGCCGGACCGCCACCGGCGAGAATTACAATTGAAGGATTCATTTCAAATTTTATATTAAAAATTACAATATCTTATTAGTTTTGCAAAGGTAAAAATATTCTTTTTATGAAATGAAAAAAGCTCAAAAAAACTATTGATTTTAGCATAAAAAATTGTACCTTTGTCGTTTGATACAATCAATATTTTTTTCAGAATTTTGATATATATTTGAGATATGTATAGTTTTATTTCCGGCAAAGTGGCAGAGAAAAATCCTGCATACGTAGTTATTGACAATCAAGGCATTGGTTATTTAATTAATATAACATTAAATACATTCACCGCCATTGGAGAACAATCAGAAGTAAGACTTTACGTACATCTTGCAATTCGCGAAGACGCTCACGTTTTATATGGCTTCTACACCGAAGAAGAACGAGCATTATTTCTTCAGCTCATCACAGTGTCAGGTGTAGGCTGCAACACAGCTCGATTAATCCTGTCATCTTTAACCGTAAAAGAAACAGTTGATGCCATTTCGAGCAACAACACCAAAGCCATACAGAACGTTAAAGGCATCGGTGCAAAAACAGCTCAAAGAATCATCGTTGACTTACACGACAAGATATCAAAACTTAACATTTCGGAAGGCGAAAAAACACCTGCCGGATACAATACATTAAAAGAAGAGGCGTTATCTGCTTTGATGGTCTTAGGTTTCAACAGGACGAGCATTGAGAAAATTCTAGACAAACTTATGTCTCAGATGGAAAATCCTAATGTAGAACAATTGATCAAAGAAGCCCTTAGATTATTATAATTATCCAAAGAAGAGTATGAGAAGATTATTTTTAATAAATACAAAACACATTTTTACGCTTTTATTATTATTGGGCGTCACCATGTCATGTCTTAATTTAAAGGCTCAAACTTCCGACACCACAAAGCTCATCTACCCTATCCCTTACGATGACGGCAACCCATTCAACCACGACAAAAACCAATCTGGATTCTATCTTAAAGAACCAGACAACATAAGCCGTGAAATAATCTACGACCCAATAACAGGTCAATATACTTTCTATAGTAAAATTGGCGACTTCATGTATCGTGAGCCACAAAGCATGAGCATCGACCTTTATACCAAGTATCAAAACGAAAAATCTAAAAAAGAATATTGGAAAGAACGCCGTGAGACTGTCGGAAGCACTTCCGGCGACGGCAACCAGCTCATCCCGACAATTTATGTCGGAGGAAAAGCATTCGACAAAATATTTGGCAGCAACACCATTGACATTAAATTGCAAGGTTCTGCCGATATTACATTTGGCATTAAAAACCAAAAACGCAACGACCCTTCAAAACCTGCAAGATTACAAAGCGTCACCAACTTCGACTTTGACGAAAACATTCAATTAAGTGCAGCTGCTAAAATTGGTGAAAAAATTGAATTTAAACTTAACTACAACACCAAAACTCAATTCACTTTCGACAATAAATTCACATTAAAATATGAAGGTGACGAAGACGACATCATCCAACTTATTGAAGCTGGTAATGTTAGCATGCCTTTAAAAAGCTCACTCATCACTGGTACACAGTCATTATTCGGCGTCAAGACAAAATTACAATTTGGCAAAACAACAGTAACATCTGTCATTTCTTATCAAGAAAGCGAAACACAGAATATCACAGTTAGCGGAGGCGCTCTCAGCAATGAATACGAAATAGAATGTCTCGACTATGAAGAAAACAGACACTTCTTCCTCAGCCAATATTTCAGAGACAACTATGAAAACGCATTGAAAGACTTGCCTTTAGTCACTTCTGACATCAATATCAACAAAATTGAAGTCTGGGTAACAAACACAACATCCAACTATGAAAACTGTCGTAATATTGTAGCATTCACCGACTTGGGTGAAGGTAAAGAATCATGGATTTACAACGACAATAAAGTGCAGTCTTCTGGTTATGGCTCCCAATATCCTGACAACACATCTAACACATTATTAAGTAACATGAACGAAAACTCCATCCGTTCATTAAACAACGTGACTTCATACCTAACATCACAAGGTTATACATCAGGAAAAGACTTCGAGAAATTACAAAAAGCAAGAAAGTTAAGCCCTTCTGAATACGTCCTTAACAGCAAGTTAGGTTTCATCACATTGAACATCAGTTTAAATGCAAACCAAACATTGGCTGTTGCATACCAATATACAGTAATCGGACAAGATAAAGTATATCAAGTGGGTGAATTCTCCGACCAAAACATCGCCGACCCTAATGTATTGGTAACTAAATTATTGAAGAGTACAACCATAAACACAAAGATGCCAATGTGGAATCTTATGATGAAAAACGTTTATAACATCAGAGCTTACCAAGTAAGCCAAAACGATTTCATCATGAACATCTTATACTTAGGCAATAACAATGGCGTTGCAACAGGATATTTCGCCGACGCAGAAGGCAATTTGAAAGGAAAGTCGCTCATCCACCTCATGAAAGTCGATAACTTGAACTCACAACAAAATCCTGTAGAAGGAGGTGACGGTATATTTGACTTCATCAACGGTGCGACAACAAACGGAGGTACTATCAATGCCTCAACAGGCCGCATCTACTTCCCTGTGCTCGAACCATTTGGAAGTCATATCAGAAAAATATTCGCTGACAATCCAGTATTAGCCGACAAATATGCATTCGACTCATTATACACATTAACAAAGACATCGGCAGAACAATATACGGAAAAGAACAAATTCCGCCTTGAAGGACATTACACTTCATCATCAGGCAGCGAAATCAACTTAAACGCTCTCAACGTCTCTCCTGGTTCTGTAACTGTTACAGCAGGAGGCGCACCTCTCGTGGAGAACGTAGATTACACTGTAGATTACACACTCGGCCGCGTCACAATCTTAAATGAAGCTTTGCTCAACTCAGGCTCCAACATCAATATCTCATTGGAAAACAACACAGCAATGTCAACCATGAAAAAATCGTTCTTAGGAGCAAGAGTGGAACATGAAATAAATCCTGACTTCCTGGTAGGTGGAACAATCTTACACCTTAGCGAAAGAGCTTATACTACAAAAGTCAACTATAACGACGAACCTCTGTCAAACACAATATACGGATTCGACTTCAACTATCAGACAGAATCACAGTTGTTGACAGACCTTATCGACAAATTGCCTTTCATAGAAACCAAGCAGAAGTCAAGAATATCAATCTATGGTGAATTCGCACAATTCATCCAAGGCATCAACAAGGAAAATGGTCAAACAGGAACATCGTACATCGATGATTTTGAAGGTGCCAAATCTACAATAGACCTCCGTCAATGGACGACATGGAATTTGGCAAGTACACCTCAATATCAACACAATCTCTTCCCTGAAGCATATTCTACAATGGGACTTGATTATGGCAAAAACCGTTCTAAATTAGCATGGTACAGTATCGACCAATCTGTATTCTATAACAGAGACACCAGAATTATGCCGCCTAACGTCACTAATGATGAATTGTCAGACCATAGAGTACGACAAGTTCTTGAAACAGAAATCTTCCCTAACAAAGATGTTCAAGCAGGCGTCTCTACCAATGTAACAACATTAAACTTAGCTTATTATCCTACATTAAGAGGACCTTACAACTATGACACTGAAAACATCAACAGTGACGGAACTTTCTCAAATCCGGAAGACAGATGGGGCGGTATCATGAGAGCTATCGAGTCGTCAGACTTTAATGCTACAAATGTTGAATACATTGAGTTCTGGATGATGGACCCATTCTTTGAAGGTCAAGACCAAACTAATACAGGTAAACTGTACTTCAACTTAGGTGACATATCAGAAGACATCTTACGTGACGGAAGAAAATCATACGAAAACGGATTGCCAACAAGCGCAACCGTCGTAAATGTTGACACAACAAAATGGGGACGAGTACCTTCATTACAAGCTCTTGTTGACGCTTTTGACTCAAACTCTGAATCAAGACAATACCAAGATATAGGTTATGACGGTCTCTCTGACAATGACGAACGTTCATTCTTCAGTAACTTCTTAAATGTAATGCAGTCAAAGTTATCTGCAGAAGCTTTCAACAAGATTTACAACGACCCTTCTTCTGACGATTATCATTATTTCAGAGGCACTGACTATGACAACAACCCTAAATATAGCAGCATTTTGGAACGTTATAAAGAATATAACGGCAACGAAGGCAACTCACCTTCAGAATCACAATACACAGAAGACTACAAGACAAACTACACAACACTTCCAGATGTTGAAGACATTAACAACGACAATACCTTGAGCGAATCGGAAAATTATTATCAATACGAAATCGACCTCGATCCTAACAAGATGAAGACAGCCGGTCAGAATAGAATTTCCGACATTCGCACTGCAACTGTCACTACCATCAATGGCGACATTAAAGAGATTAAATGGTATCAGTTCCGTATTCCTATCAGAGAACCTGACAAGATTATAGGTAACATCGAAGGTTACTCCTCAATACGTTTCATGAGAATTTTCATGAAGGGTTTCAAAAACGACATCGTTATTCGTTTTGCCACATTAGATCTCGTAAGAGGCGAATGGAGAACATATAACCACGCAATTCAAGCCCCTGGAGAATATATGCCTGGCGACCAAACTAATCACACATTGTTTGAGCAATCTGCTGTCAACCTTGAAGAAAACAGCAGCCGTCAGCCTGTGCCTTATGTAATACCTCCTGGAATATATCAAGAAGTTTACACTGGAACATTACAGACATACCGTCAAAACGAACAAGCCTTACAACTTGCAGTTGAGAACCTCGTTGACGGCGATGCCAGAGCCGTATATAAGTCAACAAGTTTCGACTTCAGATATTATAAGAAACTCAAGATGTACATTCACGCCGAGAAGATGTATGAATATGATGATATCGAAGACGGCGACCTCACTGTGTTCTTGCGTTTCGGTTCCGACTTGACCGACAACTACTATGAATACGAAGTACCTCTTAAGTTTACAAAATGGTACACATCATCAACCGATGACTTAGCCATCTGGCCTGAAGAAAACAATATAGAAATCAACTTCGACAAACTCGTTGAAGTGAAAAACAATAGAAACAAATCATTAGGTAAAAACAATGTTCAAAGCAACAGAGTCTATACTGAATACTCTGGCAAGAACAGAATCAAAGTGCTTGGTAATCCAACTATCAGCGAGGTCAGAAGCATGATGATTGGTGTTAGAAACCCTAAAAACGATAATGAAGTCAGCTCCGACAAAAGCGCCGTTATCTGGATCAACGAATTACGTCTCACCGACTTAAACAACAGCGGAGGATGGGCAGCAACAGGACGCGTTGAAGCAACATTGGCCGACTTAGGTCGCGTGGTTGCAGCTGGTTCGTACAACTCTGCTGGATACGGAGCATTAGAGACAAAAGCAACCGAATCCAATATGGAATCAAATGGATTCTACAGCATCTCTACCGATATCGATTTGGGTAAATTCATGGCCCCTGAAAAGACTGGCATCACTATACCTATCCACTACGATCAGAATCAAACATCCATCACACCTGAATATAACCCATTCGACCCTGATGTGAAATTCAAGAACGCTCTTGAAATAATAGAAGATAAAGCTGGCAAAGACTCTCTCAAAAATGCAGCAAGAGATATTGTAAAACAAACTAACTTCAATGTCACAAACTTGAGAAAAAATCGTGTCGGCAACAAGAAGCCTCATTTCTGGGATATTGAAAACTTCAATGCAACATACGCTTATACAAAACAAGAACAAAGAAATAGCGATATTGAATATGCTATAGACAAGAGCTACAGAGGTGGTCTCGGATATTCATATACTACAAATGCCAAGAGCGTACAACCATTTGCAAATGCTAAATGGGCTTCATCAAAATATTTGCAAATTATAAAAGACATCAACTTCTACTATTTGCCTAAGAGTTTCTCATTCACAACAGAAATGTTCAGACAATATCAAGAACAAAAATTGAGAAACAAGAGCACTGGCGATATCATTATCAGACCTACATACGCTAAAAACTGGGACTGGAATCGTAACTACGATTTCCGTTACGACATTACAAAAGGATTGAACTTCACTTATAACGCGAATGCTAATGCCTTTATTTATGAACCTGCAGGAAATCCAGAAAGAGAAACAGCTGAATGGAAAGCCAACAGAGACACCATCAGAAACGAAATTTATGGATTAGGTTCGATGTCGAGATTTAACCAAACCTCAAAAATAAACTATACTATACCTATTAATAAATTACCTCTTATGGATTGGGCAACAGCTAGTGCCAACTACACCGGAACATACCGTTGGACAGCATCATCACGCTCAACTCAAGCCATCATGGGTAATGTTAACGAAAATGAAGCAGCGTTCCAATTAAACGGAACAGCCGACTTCACCAAGTTATATAATAAGGTACCATATTTCAAGGAAATAACAACACCGAAACGATCAAGCAGCAGAAGCTCAAATAACAGACAGGCTAATAGAGAAGAAACAGCTGTTGACACAACCGGCAAAGCCCCTAAGAAAGACTATGCTAAATTAGTGACAGATAATGTTGTAAGAATCTTGTTAAGTGTCAAGAAAGCCTCTTTCTCATTCTCACAAAGCAGCGGAGTTTCTTTGCCGGGCTACATGCATGAACCAGATTATTTAGGCATCAATGCTATGAGTGGCGCTCCAGGATGGGGATTCATCTTCGGTAAAGGTGATGGCATCTTAAATCAAGCAATAAATAACAATTGGTTAACAACAGATACTACATTCAATCAGGCTTATTCTGAAAGATTCAACGAAACATACAACTACAAAGTAGTCGTTGAGCCATTCCAAAGCTTCAAGATTGACATCAGCGGAACAAGAACTTACGTTGAAAACTTCTCAGAATATTTCAGAGCAGATGCTAGCGGAATGTTCAACTTCTATACTCCAACCAATGGTGGTAACTTCAATATAACACATATAATGACAGCTACATCATTCAAAAATGGAGATATCTTATTTGAGAACATGTTGAAAAACAGACAAGACATCGCTATGCGTCTTGCATCTGAAAATCAGGCATGGCTCGATATGGGCTCACCAATGGTTTACGACTCTATAGGCAACGGCATGTACCCTTATGGATACGGCGCCAACTCACAAGACGTACTTATCTATTCATTCTTAGCAGCATATTCTGGACAAAGCACCAACAATGTTGAATTGTCATTATTCAGAAAAATAGCTTTGCCTAACTGGTCGGTCAACTTCACAGGTTTAAACAAAATCCCAGCATTGAAGAAAATATTCAAGACTATCAACATCACGCACTCTTACAGATCAACATACTCCATCTCATCATGGGCAACAAACCTCAACTACAACGAAAACAACCCAATGTTAATGTACGATGGAACTAATATAAGAGTGCCTCAATATGATATGGCTCAAATAGTCGTGTCAGAACAATATGCTCCATTAATTGGTCTCAAGCTGGCGTTCAACAACAATTTGTCACCATCGTTAGATTTCAAGAAAAGCAGAACCATCACAATCAGTTTCATCAACAATCAGCTTACAGAAGCGGAAAGCCGTGAAATTATTATTGGTTGCGGATATACATTCAAAGACTTAGGTTTGATTATTCCATCATTAGGCAGCTCATCTAAAAATTCTAACGAACTCACCATGAAACTTGACATCGGTTTCAGAAAAGACAAGACCATCTTAAGAAGCATAGATGAAAACTATAGTCAGATTTCTTCTGGTCAAAACAAGATAAACATTTATCTCACTGCCGATTACGATTTCAGCAACAGATTAGGCATGCAGGCGTTCTTCCGTCACGACATGAGCGACCCATTTATTGCCAATTCGTTCAAGACATCAAACACATTTGCAGGTGTTACATTAAGATTTAGTCTAACACAATAAAAATTTTCATATAAGTAAAATTTATAAGAATAAAAATTGTATTTTTGGCACATTAAAAAGTAATTACAAATTTAAAAAATAAACAAAATGAACATTCCAGCAGAATTAAGGTATTCAAAGGATCACGAATGGATCCGCTTAGAAGGTGAAACAGCTTACGTAGGTATCACAGACTTCGCACAACATGAATTAGGCGACATCGTTTTCGTTGACATCGACACAGTTGATGAAACACTCGAAGCAGATGAAACATTCGGTACAATCGAAGCAGTTAAAACATCTTCAGAATTATTATTACCAGTAGCAGGTACAGTTGTAGAATTCAATGAAGCTCTCGCTGACGCTCCTGAAACAGTTAACAACGATCCTTACGGTGAAGGCTGGATCATCAAAGTTCAAGTTGCTAACCCAGCTGACATTGATGGTTTATTAACAGCTGAAGCTTATAAAGAATTAATCGGCTAATAATTTTGAGACGACTGTCGGAAGGTCTTTATCCAAGTCTTTTATCAGCCATAATTATTATGATACTGATGGGACTGCCAGGAAATTACTTTCCGACAGTTGTTACTTTCTGGGATTGGATAGGACCCGACAAAATAATACATCTCATCCTCTTCAGTGCCCTCTCGTTCATCACACTATGGGGCTACAGAAAAAAACTACTATCCGAAAATGACTCCTATAAAAGAAACATATTTCTATTAACTTTTTTTCTCACAATTTCATACGGAGCATTAACAGAAATATTACAAAAACACATATTTATTAATAGATTCGGCAGCATTTATGATTTCTTTGCCGACGCAATAGGCTGTCTTTTAGGTATTATCACCTTCTTTTTTTACTTTAATTTTTTTTTAAAAAAATGAAAAATCAGAGAACAATATCTAAAAGAAATTTATTACCTTTGTGGCGCAAATAATATTTTGAGTTTAATCTAAGAAAAATAAATAAAATGGAAATTAAAAAATCACCCAAGGCAGATCTTGAAAGCAAAAAATCAACCTTTATCTTGATAGGTCTGGTTGTGTCATTATTCGTCGTCTGGCGTGTATTCGAATACAAAAGCTATGACAAACAATCTGTAGATGAATTTCAAAGAACCGTTGAGGTTATAGAAGAAGAAATGGTTGAAATTACAAAACAAGAACAACCTAAACCACAACCTCCAGCACCAAAACCACAAGTAACACAAATCGAAATCGTTGACAACGAAGAAGAAATTGAAGACGAAATCGAAATCGACGCTGAAGTTTCTCAAGATGAAGTCATCGAAGAATACTTCGCTCCAGCTGAAATTGAAGAAGAAGAAATCGTTGAAGCTGAAATCTTCAAAGTTGTTGAAGTTATGCCTGAATTCCCTGGCGGCGCAGCTAAGATGATGGAATATATCCAAAAAAATATGAAATACCCAATGATGGCTCGTGAAAGTGACATCCAAGGTAGAGTATTCGTTAACTTCGTTGTTGAACCAGACGGCTCAATCTCTAACGTAGCTGTTATCCGTGGTATTGGCGGCGGTTGTGACGAAGAAGCTGTAAGAGTTGTTGAAAGCATGCCTAAATGGAATCCTGGTAAACAACGTGGTACTGCAGTTCGCTGCGCATTTACAGTGCCTATCATCTTCAAATTGCAATAGTATTTTAACACTATATGATAAACTGAAAAGTTGCTTTTGCAAGCAACTTTTTTTTATTTCTATTATCCTAAAACAAAAATAAAAACCAATATTATTTGTTGACATATTTTTATTTTTACAAGTTTTCAGAGCGAAAAAAAATTGTAAATTTGCAATCATGATTGAACAGGAAAATAAGAAAAAATATTCATTACGTTTTGGCAATAAAGATTTGCCATCATTCCTAGTAACCAAAGAAAACATAAGAAAACTCATTTTCTTTACCACTGTATATTCTTTGGTATTTATCAATATTTTCCGTCCTTTCAACTCAGAAACATGGATTCCAGGAATCAACACGATGAACTATTTCCTATACTCATCCTTAATGGTTATAGTTGGCTGCGCCCTAATATCTTTAAGTAGAGTGCAGATGTATTTCTTCGTAAAGAAAATTTCTATTGGATATCTGGAATACTTAATATGGATATTCGCAGAAATTTCAATATTAGCAGTGTTCTATGTATTCATAGCTTACAGAGTAGGGTATATAGATAACTTCATCATTGAAAACCCAGAATTTGCATACTGGGACGCAATATTCGAAATACTCAAAAGAACCATAGCTAATACCACATGGATGCTACTCATACCTTACATCATCTCTTTCCTTTATCTTTACAACCAGCATCTGCTCCATGTCGTAATACCTGAAAAAGACTTACAGATAATAGAAAAAGAAGAAGGTAAAGTCATTCAATTCAGAGACGAAAAAAATGAAGTCAAATTCACATTGGCTAGCGATAAAATCATTTATATAGAATCATCGGATAATTATTGCTCAATAAAATACATCAACAATGAAAAGCTACAAGACTTCATGCTTAGATGCACATTGAAGAAATTATCTGAAGATTTAAAAGATACACCAATACAAAGATGCCATCGCTCTTTTATGATTAACTTTGAACATGTTGCCTCATTAAAAAGAGAAGCCACAGAAATCTGTATTGAGTTCGATGTTGAAGGTATAAAGGAAATACCAGTATCTAAATCTTATAACGACAAAATCATGGAATCGTTTGTTACTTATTCTAAACAGAAATAATTCCATAAATGAAATTCAAACGTTACATAACAACACTATTTTTCTTACTTATTGCTTTCAACGCATTTTCTCAGCTCAACCACAAGCATTATATCACAATGGGACGTATTGACTTGTCGGAAGAAAACTACTCGAATGCTATTCACAACTTTAATATGGCAATCATCGCCAAACCAAATGATTTTGAAGGATATTTTTTAAGAGGCATTGCAAAATATAGCCTCAACGATTTCACTGGCGCAGTAAAAGATTTTACCAAGACACTTGAAATACATCCTCTATATGTACGCGCATTCCATTATAGAGGAATATCCAACGACCGTCTCGGCAACTTCGCCGATGCAAAAAAAGATTATAACAATGCAATAAAACTCGACCCTTTCGACCCAGAGCTTCACATCGCCCTTGGCTCGAC
The DNA here is from genome assembly GCA_045639025.1 of Bacteroidales bacterium. Lineage (GTDB taxonomy): Bacteria > Bacteroidota > Bacteroidia > Bacteroidales > F082 > Limimorpha. The sequence goes on along the minus strand of JAZUCH010000038.1, from coordinate 33,787 downwards.
AAAACTTCATCTCAATGAATTTGAAAACGCTATTGCAAGTTTCGACACAGCATTGATTATAAATCCCAACAATGCAGACGCATATATCAACAGAGGCGTTGCAAAAAGATTTCTCAACCGCCTTGACGACGCAATAGAAGACCTCAACAAAGCCGTTTATTACGATTTCTTTAACATCGAGGCACTCATAAGAAGAGGCATCATACAGATGGAACGCGAGAAATATCAAGAAGCCATGACAGACTTCAACAACGCTCTAAAGATGGACTCAGACAACCCAATAATATTCTTTAACAGAGGAACTGTTTATCTCAACTTAGGTGACACCACTGCAGCACTTAAAGATTACGAGCGCGTTAACAACCTCGACCAACGTAATGCCTTAACTTATTTCAACAGAGCTATTATCTATGGCATGTTAAAAGAAGATGACATCGCCCTGGCTCTCTTCGATAAAACTATTGAAATAAATCCTGAAAACATTTACGGCTATTTCAACAGAGGCATTCTATATTACAAGATGAAAGAATACGATAATGCCGAAAACGATTTCACCAAAGTCATTGAGCTCTTCCCCGACTTTATCGATGCTTGGGTCAACAGGTCGGTAGTGAGATATGAAAAAGGCGACATCCAAGGTGCAGAAGCCGACAGATATAAGTCGAAAGAAATAATAAACCTCATAAGCGAAAACGACAAAAACATCGACTCGCTTTACAACGTCTATTCTAAGTCAATAGACTACGACAAAATCATAGCTTTTGAATCAGACTTCTCCAATGGAGACAAAGGCGGAAAACTAGCTCAATTCTCTGCAGTCAATATCAAGCCATTCAACAATTTTATAGTGGGCATATCAAAATTCGATACGGAAGATAAAAACATCAGACAATTCGTTGACGCGACATTAAGCCAGATAAACGAAAACAAACAACTTAACGGATTACGCATGGTTTATATGCTAGCCGACTTCTCTAATGAAAACTATCAGTCTTACATAAACGACTCTATTATAGCAACTATATATGACAAAGATTTAAGGACATTCCTACAAGGCATATCAAACTACGAAATATGTAATTACCAACATGCAGAAAATAATTTCAAATCATTGATAGGCAATAAAGTTTACGACACCTACGCAAACATAAACATTGCATCTTTACAGAAAGACAAAGCAGAACTCATTTTGGCAAATCAAAATTACAACGACCCAATCACAATCAATTACAAGAAAAGCAATAATAATAAAAATGATATAAACAGAGTCCAGACAAAACCTGATTATAATGAATCGCTCAACAGCACAAAGATGGGATTAGAAAAAAATTCTGACAACCCATTCATTTGGTACAATATGGGCAATATTCATTTGCAAATGCAAGAATTTCATAAAGCCATAGATGATTATTCTAATGCAATTAAATATGAAGAGAATCTTGCCGAAGCATACTACAACAGAGGTCTTACGTTATTATACCTCGGAGAAAAAGAACTCGCCAGCTCTGATTTGAGCAAAGCCGGCGAGTTAGGTATCAAAGAAGCATACGCTGTTATAAAACGATTCCTTAAATAGTTACCTTATTCAAAATTCCTGTCAACGCAGCAATTGCAATTCCGTAATTAGTTATTGGAACATTTTGAGCCTTCGCTCTGCGAACACGTGAGAGAACATGACGTCGTGTGAACATACATGCTCCGCAATGAATTATCAAATCGTACGATGACAAATCTTCAGGGAAGTCATTGCCTGATACAATATCAATTTGCAGTTCCTCTCCGAATTTATTTCTCAGCATACGAGGCAGCTTCACTCTTCCGATGTCTTCGTTCTGTGGAATATGAGAACATGCTTCAGCAATAAGTATCTTTGCGTTTTTAGGCAATGACATCAGCACATCAGCAGCCTCACGGAATGTGTCTATATCACCTTTATGACGAGCCATCAAGACCGAGAAAGAAGTCAGTTTCGACTCTTTAGGTGTCAATGCCTGAACCTGAGCGAACACCTGCGAATCGGTGATTATCAATGAAGGAGGATTGTTGAGAGATGCTAGTGTCTGTGGCATTTTCTCAGGAGTACAGCATAATGCTATTGCTTGTTTATCAAGAATGTTACGCAGGGTAACCACCTGAGGCTGTATCAATCTGCCCTTAGGAGCAGAAGCATCCTGAGGCATCACGAGCAATACCACGTCACCTTCTTTCACCAATGAATATGTTATATCGTCGAGGTTGTCGTCATTTTTATAGAGCGACGCCATTTTATCCAACAATATATCTATCCCTATATTTTCTTTAGCTGAAACAGCACAAACATCTTCCTGCAAGACATCTTTCCACAATGACAAATATTTATCCTGACTTTCTGAATCACATTTTGTCATTACGAATAACACAGGTATATCTGCATTTTTAAAGAAGTCGCGCCATTCCATCTCGTAAGTCGCGTCATCAGGAGTTCCTGTAACAAGAATTATCGCCATATCCACCTGTTGTGAAGTGCGTTTTGTTCTCTCATTGCGCATGAGACCAAGTTCTCCGATGTCGTCAAATCCAGCGGTATCGCCTATGACAGCAGCTCCTATTCCAGGGAGCTCTATATTTTTCCAGACAGTATCTGTAGTAGTTCCGGCGACGTCAGACACGATGGCGACGTCTTGACCGCTTAGTGCGTTCAACAAGGTCGATTTTCCGGCATTACGTCTGCCGAAAATTCCTATATGATAACGGTTAGAGCGTTGCATTTTTTTCAATGTTAGAAATTCAGAATCTCAGAACATCAGAAAGTCATTTTGACATTCTTAGGTTTTGAGATTCTGAGGTTTAAATTAGAATCTAAAATCTCTTTCGCCGCGGTCGATAGCCTCTAAATATTTAGAAGCTGTAGCGCGTGCTTTTTCGTTAGGAACGGTTTGTAACAAACGTTCTATCATCGCTTTGGCTTTTTCCTTGACTTCCGGTGAAGCGTAGTCGTTTGTATATTCTTTCAATGTTATCAAAGCGTTAGGCAAACAACAGTTGGCAATCTGTCCGCTCTTGAGCAGCGACATGAAACGGTCGCCTGTTCTTCCTTCACGGTAACATGCTGTGCAGAAACTAGGTATATGGTCGAGGTCGAGGAGCCAACCGACGACTTGGTCGAGGGTACGATGATCAGCGACATCGAACTGAGCAGAGTTCTCGCTTTCTGGTTCAGGTTCTACGTAACCTCCGACGCTGGTGCGCGAGCCTCCGCTAATCTGTGAGATGCCGAGTTCCAAGAGGCGAGCGCGGCTCTTCTCGCTCTCACGAGTAGAGATTATCATACCAGTGTAAGGAACAGCAATTCTTATTAAGGCTACTATTCTGAAGAAGATGTCGTCTGGCACAGCATTCTTGAAATCTGAAGTGTCAATGTCGTCAGCCATACATAGACGAGGAACGCTGATAGTGTGAGGGCCAACGCCGTATGTCGCTTCAAGATGTTCTGCGTGCATGAGAAGACCTACGAAGTCGTAACGATAAGTTTCGAGGCCAAACAAAACACCGATACCGACATCGTCGATGCCGCCTTGCATTGCACGGTCCATAGCTTCAGTATGATAAGCGTAATCGCTCTTAGGACCTGTAGGATGCAATGCCTCGTAGTTTTTCTTGTTATATGTCTCTTGGAAGAGGATATAAGTTCCGATGCCAGCATCGCGCAACTTCTGATAATTCTCTACTGTTGTAGCAGCGATGTTAACATTGACGCGGCGTATCGCGCCGTTTTTATGCTTGATGCTATAAATAGTCTTAATGCTTTCCAAGATATATTCAATAGGATTTTCCACTGGATGTTCGCCAGCCTCGAGAGCGAGACGTTTGTGACCCATATCCTGCAATGCTATAACCTCTTGACGAATCTCTTCTTGAGAGAGTTTCTTACGACGTATTGTCTTATTCTTCAAATGATAAGGACAATAAACGCAGCCATTGACGCAATAGTTAGAGAGATAAAGCGGAGCGAACATAACGATTCTGTTTCCATAGAAACGATGTTTTATCTCACGAGCTATTTCATAAATCTCGTTGATTATCTCTTTGTCGTCGCATTCGAGGAGAAGAGCTGCTTCTCTATGAGTGATGCCCTTGCATTCACGAGCCTTCTGTAAAATAGATTTGATCAGTTCTTTGTTAGTGCTGTTATTCTTAGCATATTCCATCGTGTCGCGAATCTCTTCGTCGCTGATGAACTCTTCTGCTATCTTTGATTTTATGTCGTACATTGTTTTTGTTTTTATGTTCGTTAATAATAATATGTTGTTATATCTCAATTCTTTTTAAAGTCGCCACGGCCGTAGTCGATATGATAGCCGATGGCGTTGAGACGTTGTTCCAGCAGTTGCATCTGCTGTGCCGATTCTGCTCCGGTGCTTTTCTTGTTATCGTAGATGGAGTATTTCTTGCGTTGTTCTACAGGCGACACATTAGGCATCACCACGTTTGCGCCTGCGAGTATCGCGCGTTCCATTCCGTTAGGGCATAATGTTGCGAGCGCCGTTGTTGCAGGAAGGAGCGCCTTTGGGAAACGTAGTCGCAGCAACGACACCATGAGTATCGTCTGCTCTACTGTTCCGGGATTACGGCTCTCAAAAGGAGTGTTCGTCGCAGGAAGGAAAGGTCCCACGCCAATCATCTGAGGTTCCAGTTCTTCCAGGAATTTTATGTCTTCATAAAGATGTTCTACAGTCTGGCCAGGGCTGCCTATCATCATGCCGCTGCCTGTCTGGAATCCAAGTTCCTTGAGAGTGAAAAGACATTTACGACGATTTTCCGAACTCATATTAGCGGGATGAAGATAAGCATAATGCTCGTCGTTACGAGTTTCATGACGTAACAAAAAACGGTTGGCGCCGGCTTCTTTGAAAGCCTTGTAAGCCTCTGCGCTACGCTCGCCTACCGATAATGTTATTGCTTTATCGGGATAAGTAGATCTTATCGTCTTAACGACATCGGTCACCCATTCGTCATTTTGTTTTGGGTCTTCGCCGCCTTGCATGACGAAAGTATTGAAACCCAATTCAGCGCCATCCTTACAGCATTCGAGTATCTCTTCTTTTGTCAAGCGATAACGCTGTGCGTTTGTATTGGAAGCGCGTATCCCGCAATAGTTGCAGTTATTTTTACAATAGGAGCTTATCTCTATCAAGGCTCTTACGAAAACACCTTTACCATAATGCTGCACTGCTATTTCTGCCGCTTTATGATGAAGATATTCTCTATCATTATCATCAAGAGAATCGAGCAAAATCATCCATTCGTCGCGGTTCAGTTTCCCGCCCGAAGCAAGACGATCTATTATTTCCCTATGATGACAATTTAGTTTTTCGTACATGATACAGTTTATATTTTAGTCTAATTAGTTTAAAAAAGTTCTAGTTCGCCATTTACTGCGCCTTTTGTTCTGCCCAGATGTTTATAGGCAAATTCTGTTGCTTCGCGTCCGCGAGGTGTTCTCATGATGTAACCTTCTTGTATAAGGAAAGGTTCGTACACCTCTTCTATTGTTCCAGGCTCCTCGCCCACTGCTGTCGCGATGGTGTTAAGGCCTACCGGACCGCCTTTGAATTTATCTATTATAGTGGATAAGATTCGGTTGTCCATATCATCCAGACCATGTTGGTCTACGTTAAGAGCACGAAGTCCTATCTGCGCTATCTGAAGAGTTATCGTCCCGTTACCTTGTATCTGGGCGAAGTCTCTGACGCGCCGCAGCAGAAGATTTGCTATACGAGGTGTTCCGCGGCTGCGGCGCGCTATTTCCAAAGCCGCCTCGTCTTCAATAGGAACTTTCAATATTGAAGCAGAGCGTTTTATGATATTAGCCAATGTCTTGGCATTATAATATTCCAGTCGCATATTGATACCGAAACGCGCACGCAGAGGAGCGGTGAGCAGACCTGAGCGTGTGGTAGCGCCTACCAATGTAAAAGGATTCAAAGCGATTTGTACAGAACGAGCGTTAGGTCCGCTTTCAATCATAATGTCGATGCGATAGTCTTCCATAGCAGAATAAAGATACTCTTCCACTATAGGGCTAAGGCGGTGAATCTCATCGATGAAGAGAACATCGTTTTTCTCAAGACTGGTGAGAAGACCAGCCAGGTTGCCTGGTTTGTCGAGCACAGGACCGGAAGTCATCTTCATACCGACGCCTAGTTCGTTGGCGATGATATGCGACAGAGTAGTCTTACCTAGCCCTGGTGGGCCATGAAGCAAGACGTGGTCCAAAGATTCGCCCCTTTGCACAGCAGCTCTCACAAAAATCAGAAGATTCTCTACAACCTGCTCCTGACCTGCGAAGTTCTGAAAAGCCTCAGGTCGCAAGGCGCGTTCTATCTCTAACTCCTGCTTGCTGAAAGATTTACCGTATGCATCTAAATTCTCGTTCATAAAAAATACTTATGTGACAAAATTACATAAAAAATGTGGTACTTGTATTACTTTTTTGTTTATTTTAGCAGAAAATATCTAAAAAGATGAAATTGTTTACAACAATATTGTTCGTATTCTTATCACTATGTTCTATTGCTCAAAATAAAGGCAAGCTCATTTTGGAACAAGACCAACGTATTGAACAACTTATACAACGTCAGATAGAGATTCATGCTGCCGACAGCACCATCGACGGATTCAGGATACAGATTTTCATGGAATCGGGAAATGACGCTGTGGAATTGGCTAATACAGCGATGGAAGAATTCAAAGAAAAATATCCTGACACACCTATTTATTTGGTATTTGGACAACCTTATTACAGACTTAGAGTAGGTGACTTCAGAACACGTCTCGAGGCAGAGAAGGCTTTCCAAACTCTTAGTCAAGATTATAAAAAGGCGTTCATAACATCCGACAGAATACAGCTTCCTAACAACATCTTCTGCACCTCCGATATCATTTTAGAGGAAGTGGAAGACATCGTCAACGACTCTGTCAATATTGAACAATATTTCTACAACGACTTGTAATTCTTGAAATAAAAATTAATATTCATATACTTTAACATGACAAAATTCGTTTCAACAAATAGGAATGATTTTTGATAAAAGAGCCGAAAATTTTGTAGTATGGAAAATGAAAACATAAACAATCAGATGAAAGAACTTTTCAGATTGTTTAAAAAAATGATGGAAAAATATCCGCCTGATTCAATGCCAGGCATCGACAAGGCTCAGGCCGAACAACTTAAGATGATGTTATCCAATTACGATGAAATGCAAGTTTCATTCTCATCTGATATGTTTGGTCTTTTTGATGAAGAAACAACACAGAAAATCTTATCAAGACTCATACAACAGCTTCGCGACCAACTTGGAGAAGATGCCGACGAAGATGTAGTTGTAAAAGAACAGATTTCAATTGTTGATAAAAAAGAAAAGGAATTCGAGCAGCTTCCTACGGAAGACCGATACATCGCCCTTCTCGATGCCATCGACTCTGAGCTTAAAAAGCCTAATTTATCAATGGATGAAATTGACAACTTGTTAGATAGAAGAAAAAAAATTCAAGATACTATATCAAAAAAATTACATAGTTAATAAAATCAACTTATGAAAAAGACATCATTATTATTAATTTTATTGTTCGTATTCACATCACTTTCTCAAGCACAACTCATTTCAGAAAGAACCGACAAAAAAGTAATTATAGGAGCTGATTTATTTACAGACATTAGCACAGGAAAAGCATACGACAACTTCAACCTACGTTCTATCAACCAGGGTTTCAGTGTTTATTCAATGTTTAATTTCCAATTCGACAATTCTCCACACACAGCTTCTATCGGTATTGGCTACACAGGTCACAACTTCTATATGAAAGGTGCTTATCTAGCCAAGCCTTATGACGAAACAACTGTATTCGAAGATGTTGTTTACGATTATAAACGCAGTAAAATAAATGCCAACTACATTGACGTACCTGTTGAAGTAAGCTTCAGAATCAAAAACAAATTCAAACTCTCTGCAGGTTTCAAATTCGGCATCTTGGCATACGGCAAATCAAAATATATAGGCGAATTATATAATGATGATGTAACTTACAGAGTCAAATATGGTAAAATCAACAACTTGGAAAAATATGTCTATTCAGTGACATTCCGTGCCGCATACAAAAGCGTACACCTTTTTATGTCATACCAATTCACCGATACATTCAAAAACGGATATGGTCCTTCAATCAAGCCTATCTCAATCGGTATTGGTGTAAGACCTTTTTAAAAGGCTAAAGGCTAAAGACTAAAGACTAAAGGATTAGGGATAAAGTCATTTGCCATTAGTCATTTGTCTTTAGACATTAGACATTAGACAATAAAATTATATATTAACAAAAGTACAAGAAATCCTACAGCGAATCCCACGTAAAGTTGTGCATCGCTGTGGGATTTTAATTTTAACCTAGCCCATCCGACAAGACCGGAAATCAAGATACCTGCTACAAAATAATTAAGATATAGAGGCGCTGCTATTGTTGACATAATGAAAAGCATGGCTGTAAAAGCGCCCCATCCTATGCCATGAAAACTTATCTTCCAATATAGATTTATCCAAAAGACAATAACACATAAAACAAGATTGCTTATCAGATAAAAGTTATATAGTATCAAGGCATTGACACCATTAAAGAAACGACTTGTCACATAAAGAGAAAGTACCATTATAAAAAGAGGTATAAATCGCTCTTCTCTTTTTTCCATCATCAAGGATTTTATAAGATTAAATTTCTTTAAGACATAAAGAATCATGACTGGAATAATGAAGGTAGTGCCAAAAACGACATACAGACATATATCCGCTCTTAAGAATGATATTTTAAATATTCCAGACGCAATAAATATAAGCAGCATCCATGTAGGCAATAAAACAGGATGCATTATTGTAGATATAAATTTGGCTAACTTATCCATAAATATCACAGTTCTTTACGGAGTCGAGCAACAGGAATATCAAGCTGTTCCCGGTATTTGGCTATTGTCCTTCTCGCTATGTTATAGCCTTTTTCTTTCAAGATTTGAGTCAGGACATCATCGGTAAGAGGTTTTGATTTATCTTCCTGTTCGATACAGTCCATAAGTATTTTCTTTATCTCACGTGTTGACACTTCCTCGCCTTCATCATTGGTAAGTGACTCGCTGAAGAAACTCTTAAGAGGAAATGTTCCATAAGATGTTTGAACATATTTGCTATTTGCGACGCGTGATATTGTAGAAATATCCAGACCTACTTTCTCGGAAATATCTTTAAGAATCATCGGTTTAAGTTTTGTCTCATCACCAGTGAGGAAATACTCTTCCTGATAATTCATGATAGCTTCCATCGTAACAAAGAGTGTAATATGTCGTTGTTTTATGGCTTCGATAAACCACTTTGCCGATTCAATTTTATTCTTGACGAAGTTTACGGCTTCCCTATTACTTTTGTTTTTCTTTTCTTTTGAGAAGTCTGCCAACATATTGACATATTCCTTGTTGACATGTAAATCAGGTGCGTTACGGCTGTTGAGTGTCAGTTCCAGTTTTCCACAGTTGTTGTAAATGGTAAAATCTGGAACGACATAGTTGGAGCGATGGGAGTTATCCTCCGCGCCGCCTGGTTTGGGGTTGAGTTTAATGATAATGCTCATGGCGGCGCGAAACTGTCGCTCGCTGATGCCGCTTTTTTTCACTATCTTATCATAATGTTTCTTTATAAACTCATTGAAATATTGTTCGATAATTATGATAGGCAATGTATAATCCACATCATCTTCGCTTTCTTCTTTGAGACGACGCAACTGTATAAGGAGACACTCCTGAAGGTTGGTAGCTCCCACTCCCGCAGGGTCGAATTCCTGGATGATATGAAGTACTTCCATCACTTCATCTTCTGTAACATCGATGTTTTGTGTAAAGAGAAGGTCATCCATGATGCCAGTAATAGGACGACTAAGATAACCCGAGTCGTCTATATTACCTATAATATATGTACCTATCTTGTATTTTTTATCGTCTAACTTTCTGTAGCCAAGCTGCTGTATCAAGATGTCTTGAAAACTATCTTCGCTTGATATTGGGGCTTCATAATGTTCGTCGTCGCGACTGTAGTTGTTGGTTCTCAGTTTATATGCAGCCTCATCATCATCGTCATCCTGCATATAATCGTCGAAGTCAGAGAGCGGATCATAGTCGTCATCCTGATGTTCGTTGTCAATGTCATTGTCAACATCATTATCCATGTCGCCATCAATGTCATTGTCATATTCATCATAGCTCTCGTTCTCTTCAAGAGCAGGATTCTCTTCTATCTCCTCTTTGATACGTGAGCTGAGTTCCATTGTCGGTATCTGCAACAGTTTCATAAGCAGAATCTGTTGAGGCGACAGCTTCTGGAGCATCTTCTGCGTTTGTGTCAGTCGTTGTGAGGACATAGAAGAAAATCCTTAATTTATCTTTAAAAATTAATATTCACAGTTTTTTGGAGTACGTGGGAAAGCGATAACGTCGCGGATATTACCCATACCTGTGATGAATAACATGAGACGTTCGAAACCGAGTCCGTAACCTGAGTGAGGCACTGAACCGAAGCGGCGTGTGTCTAAGTACCAATCCATTGATTCTTTTGGAATACCTACCTCGTCCATACGTTTCAACAATTTTTCGAGGTCTGTCTCACGTTCTGAACCGCCGATGATTTCACCGATGCCTGGGAACAATACGTCCATAGCTCTAACTGTCTTGCCGTCTTCATTTTGTTTCATATAGAAAGCTTTGATTTCCATTGGGTAGTCAGTCAAGATAACTGGTCTCTTGAAATGTTTTTCAACGAGATAGCGTTCATGTTCTGATTGTAAGTCAACGCCCCAGCCTGTAACAGGATATTGGAACTTGCCTTTCTTGTTGTGGTTGCTATTTTTGAGGATATCGATAGCTTCTGTATAAGTCAATCTTTGGAATGGGTTTTCCAAGATGAAGTGTAACTTCTCGATTAATTCCATTGATTTTTCTTCAGCCTTCTTATTCTTTTCTTCTTCTTGGAGACGTTTGCTTAAGAATTGGAGGTCGTCCATGCAGTTGTCCAATGCATATTGAATCAAGAATTTAAGCATTTCTTCTGCCAAGTCCATATTGTCGTTGATGTCGTAGAATGCCATTTCTGGTTCAATCATCCAGAACTCAGCGAGGTGGCGTGAAGTGTTAGAGTTTTCAGCGCGGAAAGTAGGACCGAATGTATAAATCTTACCTAATGCTGTTGCTGCGAGTTCACCTTCGAGCTGACCAGACACTGTGAGGTTAGTAGCTTTTCCGAAGAAGTCTTGTGAGAAGTCGATCTTACCTTCTTCAGTCTTTGGCAAGTTGTTGAGGTCTAATGTTGTTACTTGGAACATTTCGCCTGCGCCTTCACAGTCTGATGCTGTGATGAGTGGTGTGTGGATGTTGTAGAAACCTCTATCGTTGAAGAATTTGTGGATACCGAACACCATGCAGTGACGTAAACGCATGATAGCGCTGAAGGTGTTTGTACGGAAACGGAGATGAGCTATTTCGCGTAAGAATTCGAGTGAGTGTTTCTTAGGTTGCAATGGATATTTGTCAGGATCTGCTGCACCGATGAGTTCGATGCTTGTGACATTCATCTCAACGCTTTGTCCGCTACCAGCTGATTTCACCAAGTTACCTATTGCTGAAACAGATGCGCCAGTGTGCATCAAAGCGAGGTTTTCTTCTGGAATGACGTTGAGGTCGATTACCAACTGGAGGTTATTAATAGTAGAGCCATCGTTCAAAGCGATGAAAGCTACGTTCTTACTGCCGCGTTTATTACGCACCCAACCCTTGACATTTATCTCTTTGTCAAGCTCTTGCATTTGTAATGCATCTTTAATTTCTGTACGTTTCACTGTATATTCTTTTAAAGTTATTTCTGATTTTATTTAACTCACAAAGATAGTAAAAAGTCTAAAGACAAAAGGCGAAAGTTTAAAGATTTTTTTTGAGAATTGAGGAGATATGGATAAGGTCTGTTGATTTTAAAAAAAGTCTGTTGTCCGTTGTCTGTTGTCTGTTGACTTTTTTTATTTTTGCAAAAAAAAGATGAGAGATAGTTTTGACATAAAACGATGGATTGAAAATCCTGATGAGCTGCTTGTTATAGCAGGTCCTTGCAGTGTGGAAAGCAGAGAACAGTTTTTTGATACTGCGACAAAACTATCTGAATTACGTCATGTTAAAATTCTTAGAGGCGGCATCTGGAAGCCTCGCACTCGTCCTAATGGTTTCGAAGGAATAGGCGAAGATGGTTTGAAATGGATGAAGGAATTTTCAGATAATTACGGACTTCCATTTATGACAGAAGTTGCCACCCCAGAACATGTAGAGTTGACATTGAAATATGGAATAGATGCTTTGTGGATTGGTGCGAGGACGACGGCGAATCCTTTTTCCATGCAACAACTCGCAGACGCTCTTCATGGCGTCGATATTCCTGTCTTCGTGAAAAATCCTATTGCTCCCGACTTAAAACTCTGGATTGGAGCCTTTGAGCGTCTCGCTTCTTCAGGTCTCACTCATCTCGTTGCGATACATCGCGGTTTCCAAGACACCAACGCCGCTCCTTTCCGCAACAATCCTCGCTGGGAACTGCCGATAGAACTGCATCGTAAAAATGCTGACATTCCTATCATTACCGACATCAGCCATATCTGCGGTTGCCGCGACATCTTACAAAAAACAGCTCAAAAAGCTCTCGACCTCGCAACAAACGGTCTCATGATAGAATCTCATTGCGAACCGGAAAAAGCTCTCACCGATGCCGAACAACAAATCACTCCGGAAGACTTAAAATCGATGCTCGACAAGCTCGTCATTCATAAATCAAAATCACCTAATGCCGACGTGCTGCTCCAGGAACTTAGAAATAGAATCGACAGCATCGATGATGAACTGCTGAATCTTTTAGCACAAAGAAGCGAGATTTCATCTAAAATTGGCATCATAAAAAAAGAGCACAATCTCGCTGTACTTCAACTCGACAGATGGAATTCTATACTTTCAAATCATATCGAAAAAGGAAAATCAATAGGACTTAATGACAACCTCGTCAAAGATATTTTCGAATTGATTCATAAGGATTCTATCGATAGACAACTTTGAGAATTAGGAATGTGGAATTAGGAATGAGGAATTATTTTTTTGTTTAAAACTCAGAATCTCAGAAAAGTTTGAACTTTGAACTAATAACTTCTCGGTCGCTGAGCTTGTCGAAGCGCCGCATTATGCCTTCGACTGGCTCAGGCACCATTATCCATTGACATCTAAATTTGAACTGAATTATGAAAAAAATACTTGTTTCTTTACTTTGTTTATTTCTATTAACATTTGATGTTAAGGCTAAAGTCGTAAATCCTGAAGCGGTTTCAAATTTCCTTAGTAGAATTTTAGGGCAACGGACAACAGACAACGGTCAACAGTTAATCCTCACCGTTTTAGACGAAAACTTAGTTCAAAAGTCAACAGCCAATAGCCAACTGCCTGATGTTTTTATTATCACTTCTAAAGACGGGAAGCCTTGTGTAAAAGGCAATTCTATCTTGGCAATAACAACTGGCATTAATTGGTATCTGAATCATTATGCTCATATAAATATATCTTGGAATCAACTCTCGATAGAAAATGTTGACAAATATGATTTTCCACTTCCTGAGAAAGAAGAACGACATGTCTGTTCTGCCGATTATCGTTATTACTTAAATTATTGTACCTTTTCTTATTCGATGTCAACTTGGACTTGGGAACGCTGGGAAAAGGAAATCGACTGGATGGCGTTGCACGGAATTAACATGCCTTTGCAAATAGTTGGTCTCGATGTGGTTTGGAAGAGATTGTTAACAGAATATCACAATTACACTTCAGAAGAAGCGAACGCCTTTATTGCTGGTCCTTGTTTTCAGGCTTGGTGGGGAATGAACAACCTCGAAGGTTGGGGCGGTCCTAATCCAGAGTGGTGGTACGAACGTCAGGCGAAACTCGCTATAAAAATATGCGACAGAATGCGAGAACTCGGGATGCAGCCTGTGCTTCCTGGATTCAGCGGCATGGTACCAAGCAATTTCACCGAAAAAACCGGAATACCATCTAACAGTCAAGGTAATTGGTGCGAATTCAAACGACCTCACATTCTGAATCCTAACACAGATGATTTTAAAATCATGGCTGCCAATTATTACAAAGTGCTGCACGAAGTCATGGGACCATCAGAATATTACAGCATGGATCCTTTTCACGAAGGCGCCAATACAAACGGCATCGACGTAGCATCCGCATATAAAGCAATCGCTGACGCTATGTTTGAGGCGAACGACGACATTGATGAAAAATGGGTGATTCAATATTGGCAATGGAGCAGCGACCAATACAAAGTCCTCGACCAAATTCCCAAAGGCGACTTAATAATACTCGACCTCTTCTCTACCGCACACACTCATTTCCAGGAATATAAAGGTCACGATGCAGTTTATTGCATGCTGCCTAACTTCGGTGGTCGCTCTGGTTTTATGGGTCGTTTCAACGGAGTGATTAACGGTTATTTTGATAATAAAAATTCAAATTCCAACATAAAAGGAATAGGCGCGACTCCTGAAGCAATCGGTTCTGTACCTGTTTTATACGACATTTTATTTGAATTGCCTTGGCATGAAGAAAGACCTAATCCTGAAGAATGGATGCGCAATTATACCATAAGTCGTTATGGAAAAGAAGATTGCAATGCTCAGAAAGCTTGGGAACTATTGCGTAATTCTGCCCTCAATTGCGAGACAGCACTACAAGGTCCGCACGAAGCCGTGGTCTGCGCACGACCTTCATTGACAGTAGATAAAGTATCATCATGGGGAGGAACAGAAATATTTTACAATCCTGATGACGTAAGAAAAGCTGCTCAACTATTATTGGAAGCAGATTTGTCGGGTGAGAATTATAATTTCGATTTGATTGAAATATCGCGTCAGGCTTTGATGGATTACGCTTATTTTCTGTTAAAAGATATTAACAAAACATATAACTCTAACGGCATCAAATCTTTCAAAAAGAATCGTGATTTATTTATTTCATTGATTAACGACATTGACATTCTGCTCAACACAGATAAAAACTTCATGTTAGGCAACTGGACACAGATGTCACGCGACATCGCTGATGAAGTTGAAAGCACGACACAAGCCGACAAAGACTGGCTTGAACTTAACAACGCTCGCACTTTGATAACGACTTGGGGCGAGGAAGTCAATGCCAATCAAGGAGGGTTGCGCGATTATTCCTATAGAGCATGGGGCGGAATGTTAAAAGATTTTTATTTGCCACGCTGGGAATATTTCTTTGAAAACGACTGCCAGTCGCCAGAAGAAGGCTGGTTCAAAATGGAAAGAAAATGGTCGCTCAACAACACGTTAAAATATACAAACAAAACCAAAGGCAACACCAAAAAAGTCTTGTCTAAAATCTGGAAGAAATATCGGCTAATGACTAACGGCTAATGCTACCTTAGTCTTTCGTCATTTGTCTTTTGTCTATCAGAAGGAATACCAGTTCTTAAACTCACTGACACGAGCCTTGCTTACGATTATTTTCTCTTCTGTAGGAACAATGAGATTTATCGAAATTTTATTTCCAAACCAGATAGAAATATCTTTAACAGCTTCATGTGCTATGATGTATTGACGATTCGCTCTAAAGAATTTCTTAGGATTAAGCTGACTCATCAGCTCATCGAGATTCTGGTTCATATAATAGACCTTTCCTGAATAAGTAACCGCTTTGATAAGTTTCAAATCGATGTAAATGAATGCGATATCTTTTGTTGCCAAAGGAATCAGCTTGTCACGTTCAGGCACCAGGAAATATTCTTTATAATTATTAACAGCATTAGTATGTGCCAACAACTGATTCACAACACTCATATAATCGACGACGCTGCTTTGTCCTTTTAGGTTCTTGTATTTATTTAAAGCACGTTGTAAATCGTCTTTGTTAATTGGCTTTAACAAATAATCTATACTATTGACTTCAAAAGCCTTAAGAGCATATTCGTCGTATGCTGTAGTGAAGATAATAGGACATTCAACCTTCACTTTATCAAAGATTGAAAACGAAGAACCGTCGGCAAGATGAATATCGACAAAAAGCAAATCAGGCTGCGGATTATTAGTCAGCCATTCCACGCTATCTTCTACAGTTTGGAGTATAGCAATCACTTCAATATTTCTATCCAACTGACTTATAACGTTTTTCAACGATTGAGCAGCAATTTTCTCATCTTCTATTATTACAGTTTTCA
This sequence comes from Bacteroidales bacterium, assembly GCA_045639025.1. Taxonomy (GTDB): domain Bacteria; phylum Bacteroidota; class Bacteroidia; order Bacteroidales; family F082; genus Limimorpha. The sequence goes on along the minus strand of JAZUCH010000038.1, from coordinate 17,459 downwards.
TACAAATCACTTTTTGTCATTTACTTTTTAACTTAATTATAACTGCGAAATCATCACCATCATCACTAATAATAATATCAGTATTCCATTTCAATCTGTAACGTTCTGAGAGATTTGCAAGTCCGATACCATTTCCGTTAGTTTTATCTAGCTTAGGTTGAATTGCATTCAAAACAATTATAGTACTATTTTCATAATCGGTAAACACCCATACTGTAAAAGGCTGTTTATCACTAATTACATTATGTTTTATAGCATTTTCCAAAAGCACCTGCAAACTTAACGGAATAATCTTATACGACAACATACGTTCATCGATATCAAAATCAAATTTGAGGTTGTCGCCATAACGTATCTCCATAAGTTTACAAAAAGAATTTGCGAGACGTATCTCCTCTTCAAGAGTAACAACCTCCTGATTTTGTAGCGAATATCTTAGAACCTTTGACAATTCCTGAACATAATCCTTAGCTTTTTCCTTATCAACTTCAATCAAAGACTGGAGCGTATTGAGAGAGTTAAACAAGAAATGAGGATTAAGCTGGTTTTTAAGAACCTCGTAACGTGTTATCATATTCTCAGCCACAAGCGATTCATTCTCAATAGCAATCTTACGACTTTTATAATTAGAGACAATCAGCTGCCACGACAAAGTCACCACCATAGTGACAAAGAAATCGCGCATCAGGCCATTTCTGTAATGATGCACCTTTCTGTTAATAGGAATATCAAAATCGGCATATCCAAAGATATAAGGATGCAAGGCAGTAAAAAAGAAACTCATTATTATTGTGATGATTATGGAGCCAACGACAATAAAGACAAGTTTAGAGTTATCCTTAAATTTAACATTTTTATGTATATACATATTATACATATACAAAGCAAAAGCGAGTAAAAAAGTGAAGATGATGTTCAAAATAAAACCATCAAAATGAAAACGCATTCTCTTATGCTCAGCCAATTCGCCAATCTGCTGAAATATGATTCCTTCTCCAAATTTGAGAGAAAGAAATATTGCCAAATGAATAAGCAAACTTATTGTAAGAGACAGGCATGCAATAAGTTTAACATTTGGATACTCTTTTAGCGTTCGGTTTCTCATAATTTTCACATTTACTAAATAATGTTACAAATATAATGTTAAAAAGACAAGATTGTTTTATCTTTTAAATGAAACGACAAAAAAGTAATTTGAAACGGAATTTTCATAAAAAAAGGATGTCCACTAATAATTCAATCCCAACAAACTCATCACTGTTCATAAAATTTATTCAAAAAAAACTCGTGGTCTTGTAGTCTTGTTGTCTTGTAGTCTTAAAAAAACTATCTTTGCAAAAAATTCAAATCATGGACATCAAAGAAATCTTAAAGAAATTTAACAACAAATATATCATCGCAACATTGATATTTGCTGTTGTAATAATTTTCGCCGACCAGTATAATCTGTTTTATCAAATAAAGAACTTCAAAAAGTTGAAGGAAGCCAAAAACAAAGTTGAATATTACGAAAAGGAAATTCAGCAACAACAAGAAACACTCGAAAGACTTCATCGCGATTCTGCTTTAATGGAACGCATAGCACGCGAAAAATATATGATGAAACGCGAAAACGAAGTCATTTATGTTATTGAAGCTAAAGAATGAACATTGGACTTTTAGCCAAGAACCAAGGCTTTTGAACTTTGTATTGATACACAAAGTTTGTTGACTATTGATATAAAAAAAGAATATGAATTCACAAAGGATATATTATTTAGATGTATTGAAAATTATTGCCACCTTAGGCGTTATTTGCATTCATACATCAAGCAAAGAACTTTACACTGAATTCATTTCATACAATTGGTATCTTTCCGCAATATTCGACGGCTTTGCCAGATGGTCTGTCCCTATTTTTGTCATGGTTAGCGGAGCTTTATTCCTTAACCCACAAAAGGAAATTTCAATAAAAAGATTAATTACAAAAAACATCTCAAGATTACTAATTATTTACCTGTTATGGTGGATTTTATATTCTGTACTTAACACTGTCTGGGGTTTGATTTTCGACAACACTTTCGTTTTTACCATAAAAAAACCTAGCTATCATCTTTGGTTTTTACCAATGTTAATAGGCGTATACTTTCTAATTCCTATTCTAAGAGAAATAGCTACAGACAAAAAACTAACTCTTTATTACTTAACGATATGGTTTATTTACATATCCGGTGGTTTCGTATTCACAAAAGACATTCCTCAGATAAGCGGACTTTTTAGCATCAACTCCATCATAGGATACTCCGGATACTTTCTTTTAGGTTATTTCATTTCAACATATTCCATATCAAAAAAACAATCAAGAATAATATACTTATTAGGATTTTTGGGATTATTAATGACTATTTTAGGTTGCATTCTACACTCAATTTATTTAGGAGAAACATGTTTCAAATTCTTCGAATATTTAAGTCCTAATACAATCTTAGTGTCAACAGCTTTGTTTGTATTCATCAAAGAAAAATCAATAATTTTATCGCATAGAGGTCTAAATTTCATTAATAACATCAGAAAAGATTTATTTGGAATATACCTCATTCATCCAGCTTATCTACTGATTTTCAACCATGATATGTTTATGAATTTATGTAACCATATTATTACAATACCGGCATGCATTATTGTCGTTTTTACATTCAGTTTATATACAACCAAACTATTGAGACTAACCCCAATAAGAAAAATTGTAGAATAATATAAAAACATAGGATTGAAGCTTCTTACACCTTATCCCTTAGTCTTTAGCCTTTTGCCATTAGCCTTTAGTCTCTCAAATAAGAAATCGGGAATCTATAGAACACCATTTCATAACTTGTTGTGTCAACTTCTCTTTCTTCCACATAGAGTCCTATTGTTTTATCTGGAAGTACGCATAATGAAGAATATGCCGAATAACGTGGCACTACAATCTTGCCATCGTTCCATGTTTTGCCTTCATCGTTAGAGATATAAATAGCGACATCGCGACGTGAATCACCGCTTGGTAGACTATGCAACAATGTGTTTTCGTCATATCTTATCAAGTCACCGTTGCAAGCAGGTCCGTAGAGGTCGTCCCAGACATAATGAGTCTCATTCCAAGTCTCGCCTCCATCGTGTGAAATATTATACCATCTTTTGCCGTGAGTGCGTATGCTCATCAAGATATCGCCATTGTTGAGTTCAACAACTTTAGACTCATCTCCGCCCACCGAAGCACGACCTGAAACGTTCCAAGTCTCTCCGTTATCATCAGAATAAACCACATAGTTATTTATAGAATATGCGCTTGTCTCACGGATACAAGCTACGAACATAATTCTGCCTTTGCTGGTAAGGAGTCCATTTCCAGAAGCGCAGAAAGAAGCGCGCCATTTGCTTCTGATACTATCATTACATTCGCTGCCGAAGATGAAATGAGTGATATCTTCAGGTTCGCTCCAAGTTCTTCCATTATCATAACTCATTGATTTGTATGTCCTGTTAGGATTTGTCGGCGTTGATTGCCAGAAACCTTGTCCGCCCACAAATACAGCGATAAGTCCATTTTCATCGTTGGTGTGAGCCACGGCACAATCGCCAAAGCCCTCCATATAACCAAAGCCTTGAGCTATAGTATAAGGCTCGCTCCATGTCAAACCGCCATCTGTGCTATAATTACACAAAATATCAATATCTTCTGGAAGATCGGTTTCGTTCTCTTTTCTTTTATCAGTAAAAATAACAAGACTGCCATCTTTTGCTGTTATCAAAGTCGGGATACGATAATACTTCGAGTCATAATCACCAGGACGATAAACGACGGTACGAGTGAAACCATCGAATTTTTCTTTCTTAGTACAAGAAGGCATTACAGCCAATAATATTAATAAAGGTAGTAAGAGTTTTTTCATAAAAATCATTTTGGGCAAAGTTACAAAAAAGGTCAATAGCCAAATATTTTTTTAGACATAACATGATTTTAATTCATCCACAAAATTACAACATGCGCCTTTCTTTTGTCAAGTTTTTATAAAGGATAAATTATGTTTTTAACAATTTTTAACGTAATGTTAATGGAAGTATGAATATTTAGTTAATTCCCATTAACATAAAAAAAAGAAAAATTCTGCGTAAACAAGTTTCTTTTTTCAAAAAAAGATTTTATCTTTGTCGTTATAAATTTTTAAAAATAGAAGACAATGAAAAAATTATTTTTAGTATTAGGTTTAGCAGTAGTATTATTAGCAAGTTGCTGCAATAACAACAATCAAAAAGGCTCACAAAAATGTGATGGTCAAAAAGTAGAAGCATGTGAAGGTCACAACCACGACCACAAATGTGAAGGTCACAACCACGATGCTGCTTGCGAAAAGAAATGCGAAGGTCAAAAAGCTGAAGCTTGCCAAGGTCACAACCATGAAGCATGTCAAGGCAATCATCAAAATTGCGAAAAGAAATGCGAAGGTCAAAAAACTGAAGCTTGCCAAGGTCACAACCATGAAGGCTGCAACCATCAACATGAAGCTGCAAAATAAATTTAATGTAGCATAGAACAATTCACCATAACTAGGTGTTTTATATAAGAAAGCGGATTTTGTCCGCTTTTTTTATTTAATACTTATTTATATTAATGATTTTTTATTAAATTTGCGTCTTTAAAAATAAACCTTAGAGGTTTATTAAATATGCTAAAATACTAAATAATAACAATTATGGCAGAAAAGAAATTTATGACATGTGATGGTAACTGCGCTGCTGCTCACGTAGCTTATATGTTCAGTGAAGTAGCCGCTATTTATCCTATCACCCCATCATCACCGATGGCAGAATATATTGACGAATGGAGTGCAGCTGGCAGAAAGAATATCTTTGGAGAAAATGTTAAAGTTGTTGAAATGCAATCAGAAGCCGGTGCTGCAGGTGCAGTTCATGGTTCATTGCAAGCAGGTGCTTTAACAACAACATATACAGCGTCACAAGGTCTCTTGCTGATGATTCCTAACATGTACAAAATCGCTGGTGAATTACTTCCAGGTGTATTCCACGTCTCAGCACGTGCTTTGGCAGCACAAGCATTGTCAATCTTCGGTGACCATGCTGACGTTATGAGCGCTCGTCAAACAGGTTTCGCTCTCTTGGCAACAGGTTCGGTACAAGAAATCATGGACCTCGCTCCTGTAGCACACCTCGCTGCTATTGAAGGTCGCGTTCCTTTCATGCACTTCTTCGACGGTTTCCGTACCTCACACGAAATCCAAAAAGTTGAAGCAGCAGACCAGAACGAGATTACAAAACTCATCAACTGGAAAGCTCTTAAAGAATACCGCGAACGTTCTTTAAACCCAGAACACCCTGTAACACGCGGTACAGCTCAAAACCCAGACATATATTTCCAAACACGCGAATTGCAAAACAAATACTACTATGCTCTTCCTGACATAGTAGCAAAATATATGAAAGAAATGAGCAAAATTACCGGACGTAAATATGCTCCTTTCACATACTACGGCGCACCAGATGCTACAAACATCATCATCGCTATGGGTTCTATCACCGACGTCATCAAGACTGTCGTTGACAAACTTAACGCAGAAGGCAAGAAAGTCGGTTTGGTCAGCGTACACCTCTATCGTCCTTTCAGCGTAAAATATCTCTTGGACGTAGTGCCTGACACAGTAAAACGTATCTGCGTTTTAGACAGAACAAAAGACACTGGCGCTAACGGCGAGCCTCTCTACTTAGACGTTGTTGAAGCTTATAACGATTTGTTCAGACATCACAGCACACATTTGCCACATATCATCGGCGGTCGTTATGGTTTGTCATCAAAAGACACAACACCAGCTCACATCTTGTCAGTATTCAAGAACTTAGAACGTCCAGAACCACGCAACAGATTCACCATCGGCATCAACGATGACGTCACATTCGGTTCTCTCCCAATGCTTCCTGAATTCTCAATTCTTCCAGAAGGAACATTCGAAGCTAAGTTCTACGGCCTCGGCGCTGATGGTACTGTAGGTGCTAACAAGAACTCTATCAAGATTATCGGTGACAACACAAACAAATATAGCCAAGCTTATTTCGACTATGACTCAAAGAAATCAGGCGGTTACACATGTTCACACCTCCGTTTCGGCGACAAGCCAATCTTGGCTCCTTATCTCGTAGGTACTCCTGACTTCGTAGCAGTTCACGTACCTTCATACTTAAGCAAATATGACTGCTTACGCGGTTTGAAAGACAACGGAACATTCCTCTACAACTCACCATGGGACGTAGAAGAAACAAAGAATCATCTTCCAAACTTCGTCAAGAAATATTTGGCTGTACATAATATTAATATGTACATCATCGACGCTACTAAGATTGCTGGCGAAATAGGCTTAGGCAATCGTACAAATACAATCCTCCAATCAGCATTCTTCAAGATTTCAGGCGTTATCCCTTACGACCTCGCTGTTGAACAAATGAAGAAATTCATCGTGAAGTCATACGGCAAGAAAGGTGAAGACATCGTTAAGATGAACTTCGCAGCTGTTGACCGCGGTGGTGAAATCACGAAATTGGAAATCCCAGAAGAATGGGCAAAATTAAGCTGCAAACCAGACTTCGTATTAGAACCATTGAAAGGTGCTCCTGAATTCATCAACAAGATTATGCGTCCAATGACTGCTCAGTTAGGCAACGACCTTCCTGTCAGCACATTCGAAGAAATCATCGATGGTACATTCCCAGCTGGTACAACAGCATACGAAAAACGTGGTGTTGCCACATTCGTACCAGAATGGAAATCAGAAAACTGTATCCAATGTAACCAATGTTCTTTAGTATGTCCTCACGCAGCTATCCGTCCTGTCGTCATGACAGACGAAGAAATGGCCAACGCTCCTGAATCGATGAAAGCCATCGACATCAAGATGCCAAAAGAATTGGCTGGCATGCACTTCCGTATGCAAGTTTCTGTAATGGACTGTACAGGCTGCGGCAACTGCGCCGACGTTTGTCCTGCTAAAGAAAAAGCATTGGTAATGCAGCCATTCGAAAGCCAACTCGAACAAGCTGAAAACTGGGAATACGGTCAACATAAAGTGACATATAAAGACGAACTCATCGACAAATACGCTAACATCAAGAACAGCCAATTCGCTCAACCATTGTTCGAGTTCTCTGGCGCTTGTGCTGGCTGCGGTGAGACACCATATATCAAGACTATCACACAGCTCTTCGGTGAAAGAATGCTCGTAGCCAACGCAACAGGTTGTTCTTCAATCTACGGCGGTTCAGCTCCTTCAACTCCATACTGCAAGAACAACAGAAGTGGAAAGGGCGTTGCTTGGGCTAACAGCTTGTTCGAAGACAATGCTGAATTCGGTCTCGGCATGCAGACTGCAACAAACAAACTCCGCGACCGCGTTGAACGCATAATGAAAGAAGCTATCTACGAATGCAACTGCTGCACTGACGAATTGAAAGCTCTCTTCCAACAATGGATCGACAACCGCGAAAATGGTCAAGTAACAGAAAAACTCGCACCTCAAATCCTCGAAATGGCTGGCAAGTGCGACTGCACATACTGCAAGCAAATCGTTGAGCTGAAAGACCATTTGGTTAAGAAATCTCAATGGATTATCGGCGGCGACGGTTGGGCATACGATATCGGCTTCGGCGGCTTAGACCACGTTTTAGCATCAGGTGAAGATGTTAACGTCCTCGTTCTCGACACTGAAGTTTATTCAAACACTGGCGGTCAGTCATCAAAAGCTACCCCAACAGGTGCTGTCGCTAAATTCGCTGCTTCAGGTAAGAAATTACGTAAAAAAGACCTCGGCATGATTGCTAAGAGCTATGGTTACGTTTACGTCGCACAAGTTGCAATGGGCGCAAACCAAGCTCAATATCTCAAAGCCATCAAAGAAGCTGAAGCATATCCTGGACCATCACTCGTCATCTGCTACGCTCCATGTATCAACCACGGTATCAAAGTCGGTATGGGTCGCACACAATACGAAGAAAAATTGGCAGTAGAATGCGGTTACTGGCATCTCTACCGTTACAACCCAGCTGAAGAAGAAGCAGGACAAAACGGTTTCCACTTGGATAGCAAAGAACCAGACTGGAGCAAATTCCAAAACTTCATCATGGGAGAAGTTCGTTACAACTCATTGGTTAAGATGTTCCCAGAAGAAGCAAAAGAATTATTCGCTAAGACTGAACAATATGCAAAACTTCGCTACGAAGGTTACAAGAAATTAAGCGAAGGAAAATAAGGAACTGAGGATCTGAGGATTTGAGGATCTAAAGAATTAAGGAAATTATAAGAACTCTGGAATTCTGGAATAGAATTTCAGAGTTTTTTTTATAAAGTTAAAAGTCCTTTTTTATATGGAATTTGTTATATTTGCAATATATTTCGTATAAAATGAATAGCAAGAAGCAGGATATTGCATACTTTATATCGTTCTGCATTGAACAATATAAGAATGAAAAAAAAATAACAGGTGAAACAGCATCTCAGATACTATATGAATATGGTGTGCTGAGTTACCTTTACGAACATTATGAAGTCCTGCACACGCAAAGCCGACAATGGATTTTAGAAGACATTGAGGAATTTATAGAACTAAGAAAAACAAAAAAATTATGAAACTTTATCATGGAAGTATTGTGGAAGTAAGAACCCCAGAAATACGGATACCGAACAGAACTCTTGATTACGGGAATGGTTTTTACACAACTACATCGTATAATCAAGCAAAAGAATGGGTTCAACGAAAAATAACAGAAAATAACACAAATCACGGATTTGTCAACATCTTCGAATTTGACGAATCGGCACTGCAGCAATTAGATTGTCTCATTTTCAATTCACCCACTGAAGAATGGCTTGATTTCGTAATGAGCAACCGCACAAATAAAAGCTTTCACCATAATTACGATATCGTTTATGGTCCTGTAGCTAACGATAGAGTTTATGCAGCATTTACATTATATGAAAGCGGATTATTAAACAAAGAAAATCTTATCAGCGAATTAAAAACATACAAATTGGTTGACCAATATCTGTTTCATACAGAAAAATCACTGCTAGCACTTAAATTCATAGAATCAAAAATAATATAATTATGAACTTAGAAATAAACCAAGATAATCTGTATTTATTATTGCCTGGCAAAATAGCCTGGATGACAGAAATGCTTATGGAAGACAAAGACGTTAGCATTGTCGATGCCATAAGAGAAATTTACTCCTCTGCCACTTATAAAAAACTAGAAACTGAATCATCTAAAATATGGCATCTCGGTCCTGTAGCTCTATATGAAAAATTAAGTGAAGAGAAATAATGGATCTAATGATTTGAGGATCTGAGGATCTGAGGATCTAAAGAATTAAGGGAATCATAAGAACTCTGGAATTTCGGAATGGGATTTCAGAGTTTTTTTTAAAATATAAACATTAACGAAATTTTTCTTTTCACGAAAACCATTCACTTCATTATTTCACAAATAAATACTATTTTTGTACATCGTTCATCACTCTAAAAAAATGGAATCAAAGACTGAAATAACACCAACTGTAATTATAATAGAACCATCTGGTTTTACCGACCTCATCGAAGTTGACAGCAACATAATGACAAAACAGGAGTTAGCTGAACTTATCGATGCTGACGACCTCATTGCCTTCAACAATTCCGATTCTCTATATGAAATCACAGAATCATGTGGACTAAACAAACAAGTCACAATATATGCAGACATTGACGGGGTCGGCAAAGATCTCAAAAGCAATCAAGCAGCAACAATGCTTACCGATAATGCCCATGAGATAAGAGGTGCCATAATAATTGCAATGGAAGACAGCGAACACAATATTTTCCCATTTGATACAGATGAAGATATAGAAGAGGTCTTTGACGTCACCTTCGACTTAACCGACGGATGCCTAATCCGAGACTATGGTCAGGAAGACGGCAGATATGACGCCTGGTGCTGATTCATAATTATTCCAACTTTTTCCCCATTCATTTGTTTCATAATAAACTTAATATCATGAAACATATTCTTTTTATCATCGGCTCACTTCGAAAAAACTCTTTCAACAGACAACTTGCAAAAATTGCAGAAGACTTGCTTAAAGACAGATACGAAATTTCTTATCTTGACTTCAAAGACATTCCTTATATGAATCAAGATTGGGAAAGTCAACAGACAACAGACAACGGACAACAGTCTATTTTTAGAGTTCGGCAGGAAGTTATTAAAGCCGACGGAATCTGGATTTTCACACCGGAATATAACCAGAGTTATCCAGGATTGTTGAAAAACCTCTTCGACTGGCTATCACGTCCTATGGATGTATCCAACTTCGCTAATCCAACAGCGGTCCAAGGGAAGAAAGTCACAGCAAGCGGTGCAGGCGGTAAAAACAAGACAGCATATTGTCGTGCCAAACTGAACGAATTGTTGGAATATATCAAGATGGACGTGATGAAAGAACCTCAGACCGGCATCGCCCTCGGAATGGAAGCTTGGGTAAAAGGAGAATTCAAACTCACAGAAGAACAACTAAGCCTGCTGAAAGAACAAGCTGAAAAATTTGCAGAGTTTGTGGGAAAATAATTTCACACTTATTGTCATGTTGACTTGATGCCTTGCTGACTTTTTTATATCTTTGTAAAAACAAATTATGCATTGTGAATTATGCATTATAAATTGAATAAAGACTATGAAACAAACTAAAATTGTAGCTTCCATAAGTGACCTACGATGTGAGGTCGACTTTTTACGAGAATTATATAATGCTGGCGTTAACGTAATGAGAATCAACACTGCTCACGCCACTCCCGAAGGAATAAAAAAAGTAATCAGCAACATTAGAGAAGTCTCTAAATATCTCGCGATACTCATCGACACCAAAGGTCCGGAAATAAGAACGACAACAGTTGAAGAACATATCTACTTCCAGACCGGTGATAAAGTGAAAATATGCGGAAATCCAGATGAGATGACTACACGCGAATGTGTCAACGTTTCTTATCAAAATATCGTTCACGACTTGAATATTGGCAACGACGTGCTCTTCGACGATGGCGAACTGGCAATGAGAATAGTCGATAAAACCAACGACGCTCTTTATGCCGTAGTGCAAAACGACGGACGACTCGGTTCCAGAAAGAGTGTCAATGTTCCAGGCGTACACATCGAACTGCCGGCATTGACAGAAAAAGACAAGTCAAACATAAAACTCGCTATAGAAGAAGACGTCGATTTCATCGCTCACTCTTTTGTAAGAAGCAAAGACGACGTAAAAGCTGTTCAAGATATTCTCGATGAATACGGTAGTGACATCAAAATCATTTCTAAGATTGAAAACCAAGAAGGCGTTGATAACATCGACGAAATCATCGAGGTCTCATACGGAATCATGATTGCTCGCGGTGACCTCGGCATAGAAGTACCAATAGAACATATCCCTGGCATACAACGCAGAATCATCCGCAAATGCGTCATTGCCAACAAACCCGTCATCGTTGCGACACAGATGCTTCACACCATGATTAAAAATCCTCGTCCAACACGAGCTGAAGTGACCGACATCGCCAACGCCATTTATTATCGCACCGACGCTCTTATGCTAAGCGGGGAGACTGCGTCAGGGAAATATCCTATTGAAGCAGTGAAGATTATGGCATCGATAGCAGAACAGGCAGAGAAAGACAAACTGCGTGAAAACGACATCGAGATTCCTTTGAAAGAAAATAGCAGCGTGACAGAATTCCTCGCCAAAAACGCCATCAAAGCAACAGAACTATTAGGAGTGAAAGGCATCATAACAGACGCTAACACAGGAAAGACAGCACGTAACCTATCCGCCCACCGTGGATCTAATCCCGTAATAGCTCTCTGTTATAAAGAAAAAACGATGCGACTGCTTGCCTTAAGTTACGGCATAACTCCTATATATCAACATGATAAGAAAGACATTCACGAACAATATACCACTGCATTGAAAGTGCTTCTTCAAAAAGAATTCATCAATATGGACGATAAAATCGTTTATATAGGAGGCAGCTTCGGAGAAAAGAAAGGCTCAACATTCCTGGAAATAAATAATGTAAAAGACTTGGTTTAATTAGGAATTAGGAGTTAGGAATTAGGAATTATATAATATTAGAGATTATGGATAAAAAAGAATTAAGATCTCAAATAAAAACATTAAAGAAGCAACATTCAAAAGAAAGTCTTTTGGAACAGTCAAAGTTGATTCTTAACAAGTTAGAAAATAATAAATCATTTATCAATGCCAAAATAGTGATGCTTTACAGCTCGCTTCCTGATGAAGTACAGACTCACGACTTCTTGGAAAAATGGCGTAACGAGAAAAGGATAATACTTCCTACAGTTGTCGGCGACGACATCATTCCTGTGGAATTGAAGAAAGACACCGATTTCGCTGTCGGTGATTTCAACATACTAGAACCTCAAAATGAAGAATATACAGGAGATTATGACTTAATAGTGGTTCCAGGCGTAGCCTTCGACAGAAACGGCAACAGAATAGGAAGAGGCAAAGGCTACTACGACAGATTTCTCTGCAAGCACCTCAATGTCACTCGCATCGGAATATGCTTCGACTTCCAGCTCGTGGATGAAGTCCCGACAGAAGACAACGACATCAGAATGAATGAGATAATTTCATTATAAGTCTAAAGACTAAAGACAAAAGGCAAAAGCACTACCCTTTGCCATTTGTCTTTAGTCTTTAGTCTTCACAAAACCGAAGCTCCATCTTTGTCCTTTGAATGTCTTAGGGATATAGAGTTCAATTTTATTATTTCCTTTTTTAAGATTTATTTCAACGGGTTCGCGCATCCAGTAGAACTGCTCGTCGGTATAAGGCAGTTCTTCTTCTGGCCGATGCCATGTGTTATAATGGAATTTATATTTCTCCGGTTCATTCCAAATCTGTGAAGGAAAATATTCCACGCCATTGACCAAGAGTCTGCCTTCGTTTTCCCATTTTCCTTGAGGTCCGATGCCGCCTGATATTCTGTTAGAACGAGCTGCCGCCTCAAAACCGACCCACGCTTTTATCGTTTTATCTTCATCAGAATAAATATCAGTAGTCGCCCAAGCCGAGACAGTCTCACCTATATTAATATTGTTTTCTCTACAAAGATCGTCAACGTCAACCGCACCGCCTCTAGCCTCTAAATTAATAGTATCAGCAATAGTTATATTCCACAAAGTCTGTATGTTAGGATTCCAGCGTACGTCATGATTTTGGAGCAAGTTCTCCTTATGATAAACCATCTTATCTTCAAAAGCGATGAGTTCATCGTAAGAGCCTTCGCCTCCATTCCAGAAACGCTCGGCATAGACCATCATTCCGTTAATCATGCCATTATGAAGGGCAATTCGAGTCTTATCGTCAACACGCACGTCATTCCAGAGGCACAAGATTCCGCCGAGCGCGTTTGTTGTGTCAGCCACATCCTGAGCGCATGCTTTATGAAGAAACACTTTGTTGGTGAAATAAATAGGGTCATAATAGTTGAGATATCCCATAAAAGAATCCAGATAACGACCGCCTTTTTTCGTGCTAGCCGCATTGGAACCAGCAGCGGTGTTCCAAATCTGACGTACTGTCGTTGAATCGGAAGGAAGACCCGGATCCCACGCCACTGCTATACGATTATACTTTTTGCAAAGATTTTCAGTAAAAACCATAAAACCTTTTGGGTCTGCTATATAAACCTCATCTGAACCAATATGAAGATAAGGACACATCGAAACAGGAATCTCTTTACAGAATTCCTCAATGCATTTTTCCAGCACCTTCATTCCTTCTTCTGAATCCATGCTAAAACCAAATGCGCTCCTGAAATAAGCAGAATGTCCTGGCATATCAATTTCCGGCATTACTGTGATGCCACGTTCTTTGGCGTATGCAATCAGTTCACGAATCTCATCGTAAGTATAGAATTTTCCGCAGTCACGACCTGGACGTTGATATTGAGGGTCATTGAGCTGAGGATAAACCTTACATTCTATACGCCATGCGGGATTATCGGTAAGATGCCAATGGAAATAATTGATTTTATATAACGACATCAAGTCGATTGTCTCTTTAAGCATTTCTATCGTCTGGAAATTACGTCCAGTGTCGTGCATAAAACCCCTAAAAGGATACACCGACCAATCGTGAATCACCACGTCTGGAACTCGGTCTAGCGAATCGGCAAGTTGTTTTAAAGTCTGCATCGCCCAAATTTCATTACCTTCAATTACGACATTGCCTTTTTCGATTTTAATATAATACTCATCCTTATTTTGCGGATACAACAAATTATCTGATGTTTCAAGAACAGTCACATCATTAATATTATACAATTTATCTTCATTCAAAACAAACTCCTTAGGCATTGGAATGATATTTTCTTTTACAAAAACATCACTTTTACAACATGAAAAAAAAGAGCTTAAAAGCAAAATCAAAGGCAATATTTTCTTCATAAAAAAACTTTTTCACAAAACTAATAAAAATATTGATGGAGTGAAATTTCAATCACAAAATATTGTAATTTTGCGCACCAAAAAAAACATACAATGAAGTTCAAATTAGATTTTAAAGAAATTATCAATTACGTAGCAACCAAGAAGTTCTGGGTAGAATTGATTATCATGACATTAGGAATGATTGTAACAGCTTGCGCTGTTTATTATTTCCTTGTTCCAAGTAAACTCATCATCGGTACCATTTCTGGTCTTTCAATCGTTATCAGTGGTATTTGCGAGAAGTTTTTCGGCTTCCCACTCAATGTGTCAACAGTCATTTTTGTTATCAACGCCATTCTTTTGGTGTTAGCTTACATCTTAATCGACAAAGAATTCGGTATTAAGACAGTTTACACAGCACTTATATTAGGACCAATGATTGGTGTTTTAGAAAAATATCTCCCATACCAAAATTTCGTTGATCCTACATCAGAAATTCCATCAATCATGGGTGACCTTTGGCTTGACCTCTGCTGCTTTGTATTATTATTAAGTTTGGCACAAGCTGTATTGTTCAAGATTAACGCATCCACTGGCGGTCTCGACATCTTGGCAAAAATTGTTAACAAATATTTACACTTCGACATCGGAACATCTGTATCTGTTGCAGGTTGGGTTATCTGCTGTACAGCTTTCATGATTAACGACGCTCGCTTAGTTATCATCGGTTTAATCGGCACATGGATTAACGGTTTGGTTGTTGACTATTTCACAGCAAGCTTGAACAGAAGAAAGAAAGTCTGCATCATCTCAAAAGAACACGAACGTATCAAAAAATACATCATCAACGATTTATCACGTGGCGTAACACTTTACGATGTTGAAGGCGGTTATACAGGCGAGAAAAAAATCGAACTCGTAGCTCTTTTGAGCACTGACGAATTCTCAGACTTGATGAAATATATCAACGACAACGAAATCAACGCTTTCATCACAGCTGGCAACGTAAGCGAAGTTTACGGACTTTGGGGAGACAAGAACAGAATCAAACATACAAGCAAATAAAAATTTATAGCATAAAAACAAAAAAGCCACTCGTTGAAGTGGCTTTTTTGTTAATCATAATTTCCAATAAAGCGACAGTTGCAACACATCGTTGAACATGCCATATCTACCAAATAATCTTCTGGCATAAATGACATTACCATTATTATAAGGCTCTTTGAAGCTTTTGCAAATTGATGTCATTGAATCAACAGCGCGCAATCCTATCTCAATATTATCTTGCACCGCAACCCTAAAACCAACAACAGTATTAAGAACCATCTTTTTCCATGGATTACTTGCAGGAACAGGAACGCCTAGAATCTCTTGTCGGTAATTAATCAGAAAATCAAAACTCAAACCTACTTCAAGTTTCAACCAAGCCAGATTGATATTGTTGATATTTATCTTATTAAGATTATAAGCCAACACTATTGGCAAATCTATATAATCCAACTTTATCAAAAAAGGATCAAAAGCAGGACGATTTTCAATATCAGTTGAATACGAACCTTTTTGAATATATTTCAGTTCCATCTGAATATCGATGTCGTCAGTAAGATTAAGACCTGCAAAGCCACCGCCAACAACACCTATCTTGTGATAGCCGCCACGAGCATCGCCGCTAACCTGAGAAGCAGTTCCGCCTATTATTATACCTCCGAAGAAGTTCTGAGCCATTAAACTTGAGCCTACAGAAAAGGCCAAAACGATAAAAAGCAAAAGTTTTTTCATAATCATTTTTCTCTGTTAATACAATAGTTTACTAATTCTTTTAATGATGTAAGAGCTTCAGAATCTTCCAAATCTCTCAAATGCGACAAAGCCTCGTCAATGAAAGAGTTCATTTTTTCTTTAGCATAATCAAGACAATGATTTTGCTCTACCTTATTAATTATATCCATTCGAGCATCCACATTATCGCTATGATATTTTATTTTTCTAATGATACTTCTTCTCTCGCTACTGCTGCATGTCTTAAGAAGATGAATCAAAGGAAGAGTCATCTTATGTTCCTGAATATCATTACCTGCAGGTTTACCTGTCTTATTATCCAACTGATAATCGAAGATGTCGTCTTTTATCTGGAAAGCTATTCCCGCCAATGTTCCGAAACGTTTCATTTTCTCGACCTTATTTTCATCTGCGCCAACAGACAAAGCACCTACGGTACAACATGAAGATATCAACGAAGCGGTCTTTCTTTCAATAATATCGTAATAATCCTCTTCTGTGATATCCATACGTCTCGCTTTTTCCATCTGATAAATCTCGCCCTCGCTCATCGCCTTGACAGTCTCGGAGATACAATCCAACATCTGATAATCTTTATTTTGAAGAGCGAGAAGCATACCTTTAGAAAGAAGATAATCGCCGACAAGGACAGAAATCTTGTTTTTCCACAAAGCGTTAAGAGAGAACATACCGCGACGTTTATCTGAATTGTCCACCACGTCATCGTGAATCAAGGTGGCGGTATGAAGCAATTCGATAAAAGCAGCTGCTCGATAAGTGTTTTCATTTATCTCGCCATGACATTTAGCCGACAATAAAACGAACAAAGGCCTGATTTGCTTGCCTTTTTGTTTCAATACATATTTAAGTATTTTATTAAGCAAAGGCATCGGAGATTTAAGGCTATCTTCAAGAAAGACATTGAATTGCTTCAATTCTGGTTCTATAGTTTTCTTTATTGTTTCGAGAGTGTTCATCAAAGATTTATTTTTTACAAAGATAGGAAAAGACTAAAGGCTAAAGACTAAAGGCTAAAGTTTTTTTTAGGCAGTGGGCATTGAGCTATGAGTTGTGAGCATTTTGCTCAATGCTCGCAGCTCAATGCTCGTAGCCTCCAATGCGTTAGGGATTGGAGCGGCATCCTTTGCGAGCGGAACGGGAACGAGTTTCGGGAACGGT
>JAZUCH010000037.1:0-1925 GCA_045639025.1 Bacteroidales bacterium | reverse complement strand
AAAAGCAGAGTCAATAACATAATTATCAGAAGGATATTCTTATTCATGACTGCAATTTTAATGTAATTTTTCATATTCTATTTTTATTTAGTTAATGATTTTCTTTTTGAGCTATGAGCTGACTGCTGAGACGCTTCAATGCTCTTTTATATTTTATAGAAACATTGAAACGTCTCTACCTTGAGGACGCAGCAAGCCACGTCCCTACCATAATTCTCAGATTCTACTTCACCCATTTTCCGCTCTCCAAAATCCCGCTCCCGTTCTCCGTTCCCAACTCCCAAACGTAAGTTCCGGAACTCCAGCTCGAAGCATCCACACTCGTAACATCATCTGTAATTTCCTGCTGATGAACCATTCTTCCTTGCATGTCATAGACCTGCAAAGTGCAGTCTCGCAATGAGGTCCTGACATTCATCACATCTCCACCAGGATTAGGATAAGCTACAGCAAGATGAAGATTATGAGCGTGCGCTTCTTCGATGTTGTCGGGGTCGAATGCCGATGCTGGGAATTTGGCAATGTAACCATATCCAGTTAACAAAATATTTCCGTCATTCATCGTTCTTATCGACTCAAGTGACTTGTCGTAAAAAAGAGTGGAAATAGTATCCATATCAGCATTAAGACATTCTATCACACAGTATGGCTCTAGTGCTGAATCATGCATGTTATAATTACATGCAAAATATATAGATGTATCATTTGCCACATCAACACTATTGGTTCCTGGAGGTCTCTCGTATGTGTATGGACCACCTCTGATAATATAATTTTCTGTTGATAGATAATCTGAAGCATTCTCGATATTGTCATTCAATTTATATAATCTGACATCATTATAAAAATCATTATGTGGATTATCAATACAACTTGCGGTGACTGACAGATATGTTGTACTGTCATTTATCTTAAGCACAGAAATATCCTTTAGTGGGTCTGCATCTAATATAGGCATATTATAATCTGGATGTACAATATACTTCGTTACTACATGATTGAACTCCTTGTCGTAATATAAAACCCGACCATGATTTATATCTTTATCAAATCCTTCATAAAAAAGATAATTAGAGTCTGTTTTTAACATCTGATTTCTTCTGTATCCTATACTAGGATATGCAAAACCATGCGTCTCTCTTTCATATCCTTTCATATCAACAATTTCTCCTTCAAAATTCATTCTGAAGAAAAAAAGAGAATCATGTCCACGAGAACCAATACTATCAATGTCAGCACTTACGGTTTTTATATATGACCCTATCAAATCTTCTTTATCCTCAAAAACGGATAACATAAATAAATGACCAGATAATTCATTAGGTTCTTCTTGCCATTGCAACCAATTGCTATCCTGAAAGATGTCTATTGGAAATCTATACTCACAGCTGTCAATTATATTAAGCTCTTTATCTAACTTACAAAATGACAAAATAGCATCCTCAGGTGGATTGTCGTAGTTCAAGAAATAATTGGGACTATCATAATCATGTTCTGGACTGTGCGTAAAAAGAGCGAACAGGTCTCCATCTTTTTCTATAAGATACGGTGTATATGTCATTGATGTATAACCTTCACGATGAAAGACACATCTTGCCAACTCTTCACCACTTGATGATAATATTACGACTGCCGGATCCTTTGAATAAATATAAGGAGTGTTTGCTCTTTTGTATGAATAATAAGACGCTACAGCAATATTTCCATCTGATAATTCTGTAGGTTCAACAAAAAATAACATCTCGTTATCGTAAGGACCATATTCTAATGAATATTCCCATTCTTGAGAAAAGAGCATGTTAACTCTGCCAAAAAGCAGAGTCAATAACATAATTATCAGAAGGATATTCTTATTCATGACTGCAATTTTAATGTAATTTTTCATATTCTATTTTTATTTAGTTAATGATTTTCTTTTTGAGCTA
>JAZUCH010000036.1:0-34041 GCA_045639025.1 Bacteroidales bacterium | reverse complement strand
GCCTTCTTGGTTTTCAACGTAAACTTCGATCTTGTCACCAACTTTTAAGTTAGGATTGTGACGGAATTCTGATACAGGGATAACACCATCTGATTTGAATCCGATGTTGACAACAACTTCGCGTGAAGTTTTAGCAACAACTGTACCTTCGATAACTTCGTGATCACCGATTTGGCTCATTGTCTTTTCATACATAGCCTCTAATTTCAAGCGTTCCTCTGACTTGTAGTTGTCATCTTTTTTAGGATCGCAATTCCAGTCGAAGTTAGCGTCTGGTGTAGGTTTTACTCTTTTAACTGCTTTTTCAACAACGTTTTCGTTGATGATGTTTTGATTTTCGCTCATTATAATAATGATATTAAATTGTACTTAATAACCATTCCGATAAATTATCAAGGATTGTTAAACTTATTTCTATTTTAAGTTGTTGATATATAACTTTATAAATCAACTTCGGAATGAACTTAAAAACGAGTGCAAAAGTAGAAAAAATATTTGAATAAAACAAGACCTTTTTTTAATAAAGTCAACTGACTACAGACAACAGTCAACAGACTTTGGGTATGCAGTCCTTTGAGTCAAAAAAACAAAAAAAACAGTTGTCCGTTGTCTGTTGACTGTAGTCCTTAAAATATTATCTTTGCAACACTAAAATTAAATATCATGTTCCTGAAATTACACTCTGAAAATCCAAATCCTCGTAATGTTAAAATGATAATAGAATGCCTCGAAAACGACGGCGTGATTATCTTTCCGACCGATACTATTTATGCTATCGGTTGCAGTATCAACAGCACTAAGGCTCTCGATAGAATAGCACGTATTAAAGGAATTAAAAAAGAGAAAGCCAACTTCTCTATTATTTTCCACGATTTAAGCATGCTTTCTGAATTTACGAAACCTATTAATAATGATGTGTTCAAATTGTTGAAACGTAATCTTCCAGGACCGTTCACTTTTATCCTTGAAGCCAACAACAACGTGCCTAAGATTTTTAAGAATAATAAGAAAACTATAGGCATTCGTATTCCTGACCAACCTATAATCACTAATATCGTTCGTGAATTAGGATGCCCGATTATTACGACTTCTATCGTTGATGATGACGAAATTTCGGGTTTTATGACCGATCCTGAGGATATAAATGATGCATATTCTGATAAGGTTGACATAATCATTGATGGCGGATATGGCGATAAAGAGGAAAGTACTATTATTGATTGTACTGATAATGAAATAGTTATTATTAGAGAAGGTAAGGGAATTTTGGATTGAAATTTTTTTTAAAAAATATTTTCCAAAATATGTTGGAGATATTGAAAAAATATGTACTTTTGCACTCGCAAACAAGAGGATGACTCGCTAGCTCAGTAGGTAGAGCATCACACTTTTAATGTGGGGGTCCTGAGTTCGAGCCTCAGGCGGGTCACCAAGCAAGAGACGCAAAATACAGCGTCTCTTTTTTTATCTCTACTAATGACTTTATTATCCGCTAATAAACGCTAATCAGACACGAAAAAAATTATCCACTAATAAACACAAATCTGACACGAAAAAATAATATCCACTAATAAACACAAATCTGACAAGAATGACATTAGCCTTTAGCCATTAACCTCATAAAGGTCTGTTGTCTGTTGACTGTTGACCGTTGTCTCAAAAAAAATGAAAACATTTATAATAAAAGGTCGTGCGGTAAATTGCGAGATAAAACGTTCTCGGAGGAAGAGTGTAGCTTTATATGTCTTCCCAGATGGTCGTGTCGAGATACGTACACCTTTATTATATAACATAAACGAAATTGAGCCTTTTCTTATAAAACATTCAAGATGGCTTTTCAATCGTCTCGATTCTAAAAAGGAAAATGCTTTAACAACAAAATCATTTTCAGATGGTGAGTTGCATTATTTTCTCGGAAAGCAATATCCGTTAAAAGTAAATCTTTCTACGAGAAATTCTGTCGCTTTTCAGAATGATACTATTGTGATTTCTACAAAATCATTGGAACTTGTTGAATCGCTTCTCGACAGATGGTATATTGAACAGGCGAAACGAGTTTTTCAGGAAATAGCAATTCCATTGATAAAACAGATGGCAAAATATAATGTGGCGCCCAAATCGTTTACAATAAGAAAAATGAAGACTCGGTGGGGTAGTTGTTCTCGAAAAGGAAGCATAAGCTTGAATCTTCATCTCATAAAATTGCCAGAACCATGCATCAAAGAAGTGATACTACATGAGCTGTGTCATCTCGTGCATTTTAATCATTCAAAAGACTTTTATGCGCTTATGACAGCCGAGATGCCCGACTGGAAGCTGTGGAAAAAGGAGCTTAAGTTTGTTTAATGATATGATTTGTAATAGATTATATTATATTTTCATAAAATAAAAAAATCTGTTGGAGATATAAAAAAATGTTGTATCTTTGCACTCACAAAACGAGGATGACTCGCTAGCTCAGTAGGTAGAGCATCACACTTTTAATGTGGGGGTCCTGAGTTCGAGCCTCAGGCGGGTCACCAAGATAAAGGGTTTCATTCGAAACCCTTTTTTCGTTTTATACACAAAAAATATCTTATCCACGAAAAGACACGAAACGTCACGAAAGTGTTTAGTGTAAGATTAGTGGAGATTAGTGGATGTAAAACTATCCACGAAAAGACACGAAACGTCACGAAAGTGTTTAGTGTAAGATTAGTGGAGATTAGTGGATGAAAACTGTCCACGAAAAGACACGAAACATCACGAAAGTGTTTAGTGTAAGATTGTGGATGAAGAATAGAATTTTTTTAGTTGTTAAATGACAATATCTTTTTACCACATATTAGGAATTGTGCTTTCTGTTGTCTTGATAGAAGTTGTTGGCATTTTGTCTTCAAGGAAAGTCAAGACGGCCGACGATTTCTCTCGTGCGGGAGGCAGGGCTGGAACCTGGGTGGTGTGCGGAACTATCATGGGAACTTTGATAGGTGGACAATCGACGGTGGGAACAGCTCAACTCGCTTTTACCTACGGCATCTCCGCTTGGTGGTTCACGCTCGGCGCGGCTCTTGGTTGTGTAGCTCTTGCAATAGCTTATGTCATCCCTTTGAGAAGAAGCGACAGCACTACATTGCTTGAAGTCGTTTCTAAAGAATACGGCAAGAAAGCGGAAGTCTTAGGTTCACTCTTGTGTTCCATAGGAATGTTCGTAAGCATTGTGGCTCAGATACTTTCCGCTTCAGCATTGTTGATGACATTATTCCCGATAAAGTTTTATCTAGCAGCGGCAATCTCGTGTCTTATCATGATGATATATGTCGTTTTCGGCGGATTATGGAGCGCTGGATTGGGTGGTATCGTGAAACTGATATTATTATGTATCTCGTCTCTTGCAGGCGGAATCATAGTGCTTTCATTGACAGACGGCTACCACGGAATAATGACGGCGATTGAGAATATGATGTCTTTTTTCAAGACGCCACAGAGTGACGTCTCTACATTTGTTTTGGAACGTTACAATAACCTTTTGGCTCGTGGCGCTGCCAAAGACATAGGCTCCGGACTTTCCGTGATACTCGGCGTTCTCGCGACACAAAGTTACGCTCAAGGAATATGGGCTGCCAAGACCGACAGCGCTGCTCGTAAAGGTGCGATGCGGTCGGCATTGCTGACGATTCCTATAGGCGCTGCCTGCGTACTCATAGGTCTTTATATGAGAGGTCATTACGTCACGGCGGATGAAATGAATTTGATTGTCGAAGCAGGAAAATCATTGCCGGAAAACATCGGCGTCATGGCGACGACAGCACAGGCGTTCCCGCTTTTCATAACACACTGCATGCCTGAATTCCTCGGCGGCATCGTGCTCGGAACATTGCTGATAACAGTCATAATCGGAGGCTCTGGACTTACACTCGGTTCTTCTACAATTCTTGTCCGTGACGTCTTCATGAAGATAAATCCTTCGTTGAGCGAATCGGCAAAAAACCTTAAAGTATCACGCCTCACAATCGTAGGAATATTGCTGATGTCGGTGTTCGTAGCAGCCACATTCTCAGGCTCGTTCATCAACGACCTCGGATTCTTGTCGATGGGACTTCGTTCCACAGCTGTCTTCATTCCTTTGACATTAGCCTTGTTCTTCCCAAAGAGGTTTAAATATCAATGGATTATAACATCCATAATTGCAGGAACAGCAGCCTTGATTTTGACGCAAATCCTGAAACTTCCTATTGACGGAATCTTTGTCGGATTAGGAGTGAGCGTGCTTTGCAGCCTCATGGGAATGGTTAGGAATTAGGAATCTAACTAAAAAAACTTTAGCCTTTAGTCTTTTGTCTTTAGCCTTTTTATGGCGTTCCGGCTCCGCTTCGCTCCGCCGTCGGGCTTTCCGCTATATCTTTTTCCGCTGCGCTCCAAAAGGATGCCGCTCCAATCCCTAACGCATTGGCGGCTACTAACTCCATGGTGCTATCATTAACCTTTATGTCTCTAATCCTCTAATTCCTCTGCCCCTCTAATCCCTAAACCCTGAATTCTTGAATTCCTGAAATCCTAATAAAAAAACTTTAGCCTTTAGTCTTTTGTCTTTAGCCTTTTTATATCTTTGTCCTCAAATCAAATGAATTATGAAAAGAGGTTTTGGAAGCGATAATCATTCCGGTATTTCTCCGGAGGTTTTGAAAGCTATATCAGAAGCTAATGTCGATCATGCTCTTGCTTATGGCGACGATGAATATTCAGCAAAGGTAGAAGATATTTTCAAGCAACACTTTGGAAATCAGGCTTCAGTGTTCTTTGTCTTTAATGGAACAGGAGCTAACACTTTATGCATAGATGCGATGTGCCGCTCACATGAGGCTGTGGTTTGTGCAGAATCAGCTCACGTCAATGTTGATGAATGCGGTTCGGTACAAAGAGTTGTCGGATGTCGTCTTCTCACTGTCCCGACACCTGATGGCAAGTTGACACCGGAACTTGTTAAGACACAGTTGCACGGATTCGGCTTTGAACATCATTCGCAACCTAAAGCCATAACAATCACACAGTCAACTGAATTAGGAACATTGTACACTCTTGATGAGATAAAGGCTCTCGTGGATTTAGCTCACGAATATAATATGTATCTTCACATCGATGGCGCTCGCATCGCCAATGCAGCTGTCGCACTCGGCTGTACTTTCAAAGAAATGACGACCGACTTAGGCGTTGACATTATTTCTTTCGGTGGAACGAAAAACGGACTGATGATGGGAGAGGCGGTAGTGTTCTTGAATCCTGCACTTGCGCAAAGTTTCAAATACAGAAGAAAACAAGCATTGCAATTATGTAGTAAAATGCGATTCATTGCGGCGCAGTTTGATGCGTATTTTAAAGACGATTTGTGGAAAAGAAACGCTGAGCATTCAAATAAGATGGCGCAGCTTCTTTATGAAAAAGTCAAAGACATTCCATTTGTCAAGGTGATGTATCCTGTGCAGTCGAACGGTGTCTTCGTGCAGATGCCACGCGAGATATGGACAGAGTTGCAGAAACATTATTTCTTCTACGACTGGGATTTAGATAATGACGTAGTACGCTGGGTCTGTTCCTTTGACACCACAGAAGACGACATTGAGAAATTCGTTGAGGTGATCAAGAGGTTTTGAGGTGTAGAGATTTATTGAAAAAACACAAGAGCTTCCTTTGATATAAAGGAGGCTTTTGTTTTATTGCCATAAATTTAAAATATTATTATGGCAACAATAAAAACAAAGCAAAGACGGAAGTCAATGGCAGGAAAAGGCACTGTGAAAGTGCTGGAATTTATGGAAAATCAGATTCGCATGATGCGCGACGCTAATCGTTTAGGGACGGCATACAATTATGAAAAGACCAAGAAGAATCTGACGGAATTTCTTGAAGGTGTCGATATTCCATTCACTAAGGTTGATGAACAATTCATCTCCGAATACAATGCCTTTCTGATACGAAGAGGCATGGTGCGCAATTCGGTTTCGTTTTATATGCGAATATTGCGAGCCGTTTATAACAAGGCCGTGAGGCAGAAACTGGTGAAGCCGTCCAATCCCTTTCTTGATGTATATACCGGTGTGGACAAGACTCGCAAAAGAGCTGTGACGGAGTCTGTTATCTCTCAGTTGTATAAATTAGACTTGTCGCACGAAAAGCATCTCGCGTTAGCACGAGACATCTTCATATTCAGTTATTGCACGCGAGGCATGGCATTCGTGGATATTGCATATCTGAAGAAAGACAACATACGGAGCGGAGTGATAACTTATGCCCGCCGAAAGACGGGACAGCAGCTTGCTGTCAGAGTAGAGCCTGCTATAAAGAAAGTCATAGAGCGATATTCTTGTGAAACATCAGCTTATGTCTTTCCGATATTGACGACATCAGAGCCTATACAAGCATACGAGGAATATAGGCTTGCCATCAACAATTACAACCGTTTGTTGAGAAGATTATCGAAAATGTTACCCGCGGAATGCAAGCTGACGTCCTACACCTCGCGGCATAGCTGGGCGACAGCAGCGAGGAACCACAACATACCAATCTCCGTCATCAGTGCCGGCATGGGACATAGCTCAGAACAAACCACGCAGATTTATCTGAAAAGCATAGAAGACAAT
This sequence comes from Bacteroidales bacterium, assembly GCA_045639025.1. Taxonomy (GTDB): domain Bacteria; phylum Bacteroidota; class Bacteroidia; order Bacteroidales; family F082; genus Limimorpha. Next base: position 27,424 of record JAZUCH010000036.1, on the reverse strand, counting down.
GAGATAGACAATGCCAATGCAAGTTTGATAGAGATGTTGGGTTGAGGAGTTCTTGGAAGAACTATGCAAAGCTTAGTTTAGAGTTGAAAGTTTAGTGTTTAGAGTGGTTTTGAAGTATGAAGTTACAAGTTGTAAGTAACTAGAATAATAACAATTAACCAGACTACGATTATTTGATTATTACTTCACAAAGAAAACTAAAATTTTAATATTATACAAACAAAAAAGATATTTTTTAGAAAAAAATCTTTTAAAGTTTTATTGTATCTTTATTACACATTGGAAATCAATGTTTTATATCTTATTTAGTTCTTCCAAGAACTAAACAGTTGATATTTCAATTATTGGGATATTGGTTGTGAGGAAATTGGAAATTAATTTTGAACCATCTATTGATAATTTGATAGAAATACTTTTTGGGGAGACTTAAAATAGATAAACAATAAAAATATAATTTTATGATTTTTACAAAAAAATATCACAGACCAAGAAAAACTACATGGCTCGATTTTGTATTGGTAGCCATATTTGTTTCATTTTTTACGATTGTCGATATAGCCTGTATTTCAGGTATGAATTGCAGTAATATCGTTAAATACAGTGCAGATGCAATAGAAATATTTATTAGCATTTTAGTTCTTTTATATTTCTTTGTAATTATAAAAGATTCTTACAGAAATAAAAAAAATAAAGAATGCCCAAATAAAAAAGTTGATGAATACCAAAATAATGCCTTTGAACTTTTTGTTAAAAAAGTAGGCCCTGCTGTAACCATATTGGGTATTGTTTCATTTTTGTTGGTGTTTGTTTTAAGTGAAATTATCGGATTTTAAAGAAATAAAAAAAGCTAACAAACGGAACTTCTATGGGTAATTGGAAACAAATTAGTAATTGGATATACAAACCGACTTGGGGACATTTTATTTATTTGATGATTGGTTGGGCAGTTGTGTTAGGATGGTTTGGATTTGAGATAATTTGCACATTCGACGATAGTTCGACTTGGATGATAGTTTTGTGTGTTGTTTTGTTACTATTCTATGTATTAATGTTTGTGAGTGGATACAAACATGTTAGAAAGTATGAAAATGCTAAAAATGGCGAGAAAACAACGACTCGTAAGTTTGAAGAACATAATAAAAATGTGTAGTGTGAAATTCATGAGTATTTTTAAGTTACAATAATTATGAAAAAAATATTTTGTTTAATTTATATAGTTATTAGTTGTCCTATAATATTATGTCAAAATGACAATTATGTTATTCTTTTGGATTGTACACGCTCAATGAATCATCCAAGTGGTAGATATACGCCAGTTCACAATGATACGGAAAGAGAAGATGAACCGCTATGGAATAATGCTAAAAGGACTGTTAAATCTTTATTTGAGCAAGCAAATGATGGGGACTTAATAAATATCTTGCTGTTTCAAGAATCTGTACAAGAATTTATCTCTGGAGTGAAAGAAGGAGATTGGTTAAAGGTCGGTGACCAACTTCTCTCTTGGTTTTCAATAGAAGAACTTTATATTGAAAAAGCCATAGAGGGAACGAAGAACACATGTATATACACAGCATGGAATGAAGGAGAAAGAATCATAAAAGAGAAGTCTGCTTTAATAGACGGTTATAACAAGTTCTTTCTTATTACGGATGGTAATGAGGATCATGGAAGGATGGATCCGTTTAGGACAAAAGCAGTGAAGCACACAGATGAATTGTGTGAGCGAATCATGAGTTTTTGCGATGAACACGAAAATACTGTTGGGTATTACTCAAACATTGATTTTTTACAGGAGTTTTATAATAAAAACAATGCCATTTATGAAGCGCTTCGTAATTCCAAATGTTTTCATATAGTATATGCTGGAAGATTCGATACCGAAAATGTTGTCTTAATCCAAAAGGATATTGATAGAGGATATAAGGATTTCGTTATTAATTTTGCTACGATTCATTCTGAGAGTAACTCCAAATTCCTAGAATCAATAACTATTGATAATGTTACTGTTCAGTCGGTATCATCAAGTTATTTTAGGGCGGAAATATTAGATAGCAAGATTCATAACAACCAAGCAAAATTGCGAGTTTTTTATGACTCGTCTTGTGGACTCCCTGAGTTAACTTCTGACAATACACATTCATTTGATATAACAATAACATCTACTGGTAAAGAAAGAATTTTTGATCAACATATAACAGCAACTGCATATTTTGAATTGCCCAAATTGGCATATCTTCCGGATGAAATACCTCAGCGCCTTACGGCATATTATCAAAAACCGTTTCCAATAAAATGGATTGCAAACAAAATGCCTAGAATAGCAGGTGAAATAGATTCGTCTGTTATTGTAATACCTTTCAAGAACTATTTACCTCAAACTATATCTGCGTTTTATGATAAGGAGGCGGTTAAGCACAATCCTATAATGACCTTAACTATATCATCAAGTAATAAAAAGAAAATTCTTAATTATTCATTACTTGCGAATAATTCAATTGCATCAGACTCATTTGTGATAAAAGGGAATGAAGATTTCTCCCTCTCATTAGATTTTAAGCCAGAGGATGAGGTTAAGAGGTATAGAGATAAACTTCATCTATCTATCATTCCTCAAAGAACCTATGGCGTTGATTTGATAAATGGGCAAGATTATAAGGGATACTCTCTGTATATACCTGTTGAGTATATTATCAAAGATGCTCCATTGACAATATGGATAAGATTTTTGGGGTATGTTTTCGGTGTACTAGCATGTTTGGTTATATTAGTATCACAATTCAAACGTCCATCAATAAAAGGTATAATCTATATATATGTTGATCACGTTGCAATAGCTCCGATTCGATTTAAATATCGACCTTTCAATATGGGATACAAGCGGTGTGTAATATGTTCGTCGGAGCATAAGCAATCAAACTTTTGGGGATTATTTGTTGGATACAAAAAGTTTGTTGCTGTGCCAGATCTCAATTTGCCAATTATTCTACTAGCTATAGGTAGGAAAGAACTATTAGTATATAATAATGGAGATACAAATAATATTGTCCATATCGAACATGGCCAAACAATTAGCTTAGGCAATATACGTATCACTTATACAGCAAATAATTAAAATAATTACTAATACTAAAAAAAGTTACTATGAACTACAAAAACAGCATTTACATCGGAGTTGGAGGGTCTGGCATTAAGACAATCCAAAAAGTAAAGCAAGCTTTCAAGGATTCTAATAATGGAGTTGTTCCTCCACAAATTAAGTTTTTGTGTCTTGATACGGATGCAGATTCATTAGACTCATTAGAGAATATTGACTTAGAAGAGAAATTAAGCCTTTCAGTAGAGGATCCTGCTGGTAGATATGATTTTGAAATGAAGAAGCATCAGTCTGATATGTTTAAGTACTATCCAAGGACTAATGTGTGTCATCTCTCTGCTCTTGATCAAGGCGCTGGTCAGATAAGGTCTAATGGTCATTTTGCGGTGATAGAGCATAAAAATGAGATTGTAGCTAAATTGATTTCCTTACGTGATGAAATAGCAGATATCGCAATTGATCCAACTGAGGTGATAAAATCTGGTAAATTGGATGTCCATATGGTATTTTCTACTTGTGGCGGTACAGGTAGCGGCTCGTTCTTGCCTATTGCATTCCTTATAAAGAGTACTTTGCTATGTAATCTTACAGGATACTTGTATACTCATAAATTCTTTGAAAAAATTGTCGAAAGATCAGCAGTGGAATCTGTCAGAGAAAATTCCTTCGCAGCATTATTGGAATTAGACTACTGCATGAATCCAACTGCGGATATCCCATTCAGATTCGGCGACACCTCTGTTGATGAAATGGTGATGCATGCTAATGAGCGCCCATTTGATACAGTATTTCTCATTGATAATAAGACATTGTCAGTAAATAGACAGGTGTTTAATTATGCTAATTATGAAATAGCTATGGCACCTGTAAGCACAGCAATGTATATAGCCGCAGGAGATATTGCGACAAGCCATTCTAGTGTAATGGATAATGTAAAGCATAAGATTCTAGAAGGCAATTTTGACGTGGCAAATAAACACGGCTGGGTTATGGGATTAGGGGTGTCAAAGATTGTATGTGATGACAACTTCCGTAGTAATCAGACAGAAATAGTTTTGAAGGATAAACTTATTGAACTTATTATTAGTGGAACAAATGCTAATTCTACAGCGAGTAGTCTTGCCAAAACATGGTATAATGATAGATTACAGATTAATGAAAGTGGCGATGTTGATGATAAAGATCATCTTGTTAACGCAATTCTTGATATTAACCATGAAGAAACTGAGGCAACTAAGAATTATTTAAAGTTGGTTCAGACTTCTGCAACTACTTTTGCAGATTCAAGTGCGGAGAGAATTACAATTAAGTCAGATGCTGTCTATAATAGTATTTATACTACATTGTTAGAAGTACTCAATGATGCTCTTAAAACTGGTGAAGGATTAAGAAAAATTAGTGATGCTCTATTACTACTCAAAAACAGCGTTGATGTAGCGGCAACTAAGTTAGGTGAAGAAATAAAAGTTCATAAAAAAGAAATGCTAGCAATTGTAAATCTTGCAGCAGATGAAGATAAAATTTTAAGGGATACTCTTAAAAAATTAGGTTGGGGTAATGCTCAAGCAAAAGACCAAGCTAGATTTCGTTTTCACAATAGTATTGTGAGTTTAAACAAAGCTTACTTTACCGAATATTGGAACGAAAAGAGAAAGATTGAGGCTATAGCTGTTTATGGTAAACTCAATAAGACAATTTTGAGTTTGTTATCTAATGTTAATTCAGTTTTAGATAAAATTCAGGACGAGAGAAAAGGAACTCTACCGGCATCAGAAAGGGTTGTGCATACAACTGATGAGAGTGTGCCAACATTGTGCCATATCACTAATCTTTCAGGGATGTTTGACTCTATACTCGATCAGTCAATTTCATCGATTTCATATAGTGTAAGAGATTTCTATGATAAGAGTTTTGCATCCTCTTTCCTAGATGTAGTTAATGACTCTTCTGCTTTTGTCGCAAGATTTAATGCTTATACTACATCTGCTGTTTCTCGAATGGATAACACTCTTGTGAAATTGTGTCGCGATCTTAGGGAAACAGCACCAGAGTTGTTTGATAGACAATTGAAAGAGGCACTGAGATACTCTTCTCCTTTGCTATGTATAGATTCTCATAACATGAATAGTCTAGTGAACTACAATGAGTATTTCTATATTGCAGGAGAAGAAAACCTTGTATCCGTATTGAAAGAGGCTTATAAGTCTGTGTATCCTAATAGTCAAGTTACGGCAATTAATATCGGTAATATGGGTAATGAAGCTATTATCTATAGAATTGTAGGTGCTGTTCCTCCTTATTTTGTGAAGGAGATATCAGGACCAAATGATCCATTATCATTGGAACATCATTATATGGAGGCCAAACTGAGAAACCAAAGTCGGCAGCGCACCCCATTCTCCCATAGCGTACTTCAGGCTGCATTGGAACCAAACTCCGAATTCCTGACACCAGAAAACCCTGCAGATATTGAAAGAAGGGCAAAAGAAGCTCGTCATGAAGATATATTAAATGATTGGGTTAATTCTTTTATTTTTGAGGATATTGTCAAAGAACAAGATGGACAATTCTATATCAAAGTTAAACGTACATATCCAGGCGCAATCACAAAATCGGCTGCATCTCGATTTGCATTATTGCATCTTGGTGTAGATAGAAATTCTGCGTTTGAGACCTTTGGGAATTTACAAGCAAACTTGTCTTCGATGATTTATAAACCAAGAGATTACAGCTCTGAAGAGTATTTGAAGTATAATGGAAATGCAGAGGCTTATATAGCAATTGCTATGTGCGATGATGTTTCGGATCCATTGCTTATTGAAGAAACCAACATAATTTTCTCTAGAGAACTATGAGAGCTGCGTTACATGTTGCTTTTGACAAGAAGATTGCAGATTTGCTTGTTCGAGCATCTGAATATGTTTCAAAATATGGCGGAAGTCTTTCGCCATATTTTGAAACATATTATATGGACTATGATGCAGTTTTAGGTAATGATAAATTAACTGTCAGACAGCCGCGCAAAATATCGCAACTGCAGGATGCTGCATTGTTGTCTTTAGATCTCGCACTTGATGGGCTTATTACATTTGACGAAATGACGGCGGGCAAAGATTATTTGCAACACGAGATTGATGAGTTTTTTGATCGTTGTTATGCTAGATTCGCAAATGTTGATCGCCCAGAGATTGATAGTAGATTATCAGTTTTCATATATCTTCCAATTTATGAGAATAATGTATCTAATTCTGTGTCGTTTGTTCTCAGACATCTATCTAAGGGTCATAAGTTCAATGTAAATGTAGTAACAATATCATATGATGTCGCAAGATGTATAGGCATAACTGGTCATATTTATCCCGACTCTCAAAAGATAATTACCAAAGATAATTTATTGGCTTTAGCTGCACTAAAAGAGACTGATTCTAGAATTGATCGTATTCTTGTTTTCCAAAATTACAACAAAGTCGATAGAGCACTGAATCATACGAAGGATAGTGTAGTCTCGATACTTGCAGAGTTGTGCTTATTATCAATTGAGCACTATACAGAACTATACCCTAATTCTGGTAGCTCAAAACCGATAACTACATTGAATCTTGTTTCGGAAACTGTAGATGTTGATTCTATATTAAATACATGGTTTCAGAATCTAATAGAATCGAATTTGAGCGATTATAGATTAAATGATGAAACTATGGATCGCGAAAAGATTCTTAACGCTTATCGTGAAATAATTGATAAAGAAAAGGAGTTTATTAAAAAATACATAGATAATTGTAAGACTTCCGATAATGAGCAAGTATTTCTTCCTACGTTTATAGAGAAGGTCAAGATTCCTATTATTGATATAATCAAGAATACAATAGTAAATAAGAATCTAAATTATTCTGAGATACACCACTTGTTGTCTTTGTTTGAGGCACCGTACGAAGATCTTAATATTTCTTATGATGATGTGAGATGGGATATAGAGGGCTTCGAGGTCGATTCGATCTATGGTCCAGATTCTGATGTTAAGAAGATGCTGAATTCACTGAGAAGGTATGCTAGAGATATCGAAGCATATAAAATAAGAATACAGAACATTAAAAATGCGATTGAGGAGATACAAGCAGAGATAAACGAACCCTATGAGTATGATGGAACATTAACAGATGACGGTTTTGTTATTGGCAGTACAGTCTATAAGCCATATTACTTTAAGGAAAAACTATTTACTGAAGACTATGTAGTAACAGATGTAACCGAACTACCACCTTCTATTGATCTAAGGCCATATTTCTCCGCTATACGTGACCAAGGGAATCAAGGATCCTGTACTTCATTTAGTATGGTGTCTGTATACGAGTATTTTATCCGCTGTGCGAACAAAGCAAATGTGGACCTAAGTGAAGCATTTGTATATTTTAACAGTAGGGAGATAGATGGGGAGACTGATAAGGATTGTGGATCAACCTTCTATAATGCAGTTTTGGCATTACAGCAGAAAGGCGTTTGTATAGAGGAACTATGTGTTTATAATGATAAGAAATATAATGTTCGCCCTAGTGATGAGGCATATAATGAGGGAAGAAACAGAATAGTCAAAGAAGCAAAGAACGTCCGTATTAATATAAATGATATAAAGTATGCTTTATCCCAAAGATTACCTGTCATTATATCTGTAAAAGTGTATGATTCTATCATAAATAATATTAACGGTTTTATTCAACTCCCGACTTCAACTAATCAGAAGAAAGAGTCTTATCATGCAATGGTGATCTGTGGGTATAGTGACTCAGAAGGATATTTCATAGTTCGTAACTCATGGGGTGAAAATTTTGGAGATAATGGATATTGTTATCTCCCTTATGCATATATACGTGAGTCTAAGTTGTTAGAGGCAGCGTGCGTAATTACGGGTATAAACGCAGATTTAGAGTTATCTCATAGTTTAGAGGGTAATTCTCTCTTAAAAGATAGAGATTCATATGCTCAAAAGGTAATATATGAAAATATTTTAGCTGAAAAGAGCAGGGAGTTGCAAATTGAAATGAGTGGTCTTAAGCAAGCCCAGAAAAAGTATGTTGAACTATTCAACTATATCGGTGGAAAAGCTAATCTTGACATTACAATTGCTGAAATAGAGAGCAAAACTAAATCCGAAATTGAAAGTCTTGAACGTCAACTTGAGCAATTGTCAACTGAATCAAATGAAATAGATAGCGATAAAAATCCATTCCATTTTTTCAAGAATCGTAGACGACGTAAGGATAATGTTGGAAAGGTAAAGAAACACGAAGAAGAGATATCTGTATTAAAGAAGCAGATGCAAGAAGAGAGCACTATACAATTAATAAATAGTGCCCTGATAAGTGGCCTCGGCAATTTAAAAGATGATCTGTTGACTGAATTGTCTTTTGTGAAGAGATCATCAGGTATTGTGGAGAGATTACTCAATGATATTGCGATGTATAGAGAGATGAATCATAATTTTCTTATGCCATCATATATGCCTTCTCTATCGGAGTTCATGGCTGATAATGAAAATTTATTTTCTGTTATCAAGCAAGAATTTAATGTGCTGAAGGGAGAATTCAAAGCATTTGTTAATCGTGAGAAAAGCATAGTTGATGTGATACAAAGTGTACAAAGCAATGTCATGCAACTCTTATTCCGACAATTCCAGAAAAGCATAGACATTTCCAAATATGTGGACTCAGCTACATTTCAACCATTTATTAACCAGATACGTACAAGTAATGTAATGGTACGCCTTCATGGTACCGTACCAGCTGGTACAGATCAAGGATATAAGCTATTCTTTTCAACCCAGAATATTAAGCCAATAGGATTCAAAAATGATAACATTAAGTGTTTGCCAATCTCCACTCCGCTGAGAATGTCTTTCCTGCATTTTGAAAAGTATGATGTGGACGATCTGGGATTGTTAGAATAATATATGATTCATAATAACGACGTTGTTGATGTTTATTAAATGATGTAGATTATTAATTTATCATGAACAGAAATCTATTTATTGGTCTAGGTGGCAGTGGTATAAAGACTATTGATTTAATAAAACAACATGTATTCTCTTCTGATAATTCACAAATTGAGGCAAGTGCTTTTTGTGCAATTGATACAGACATGATATCTCTTGATAATTGTAAGTCCTTATCATCGCGTGAATTTGTAAATATTAATGTTGAGTCCTCATATGAAAGATACATTGTGGATAAGGAAAGATATGATATTCCAGATAAGAATATAGAAGCTTTACGATATATTGGAAGTTGGGGTTCAGGGACAATCCGTTCTAACGGACATTTTTGTTTCCTTTTCAACAAAGCTATCATAGAAAAAACTCTATTTAGTACTTACTATGAATTAACCGATGTAAGGTTAACATGCGAGCTTGGTCGTATAGATGGTATATATGTGCATTTGTTTTTTTCTTTAAGTGGAGGTACGGGGAGTGGTATTTTTTATGATGTGGCAAATCTTGTCAAAAAGATAATGCCAAGATCATTTATAATATACTATGTATTTTCAAATACATACTTTCGTGGGTATTCCTCTTATACTATTACAAGGAGAATGAGTGCTAACGCTGTCGCCTCATTATTTGAATTGAATAATATGCCGATCTTACATAATAGACTTATATATATTGACAATAAATATTATATTGGTGAGGAGGCAATCATATCTATAAATTGTGGTATTGATGATATAATCAAGCGGAGTGTTGAAAAGACATATGGGAACAGCCTATTTATTGATTCTCCATCATATGAAAGAATATTAGACTTTGAATCCTTTGAGACTATTGTAAACAATGAACGCTATTCTCCGTTTTCTATTTGTGTATTTGAAAATATTTACAATAATATGCAGCACAATAAAAAGGCATAGCTTATTAGATAAAATCGAATAAGGATTTTATTTGTTCAGCATTTGAGTATCTGAATATTGCCCAATTGTCTATTGCGTATGATTTAAAAATGGAGTTTACTCCTTTAGCAAAAAAACTATATGAACCGATTTGATAGAGACCATAAAATAGCATTCGCTAGAATTATCACAGATCTGATAGAAGCAGATTTTGTGGTGGAAGCTGATGAAATGCAATTTTTTGAGAAAATAATCTCGAAAGATGGCTTCGCTATTTCAGAGACAATGCTTGTTGAGGCTAAGAAAATGGATTTTGCAAAGGCTTTGTATATACTAAAAAGTCTTGATGATAAAAACAGGGATATGGTAATTGACACCATGAAGCAATTGTCAATGTCTGATGGCGTTTGTGTGCCACTTGAAGCTATATTGATATTTGCTACGGAGCAGGTGCTTAAGTATGATGCTAAAATGCATTCAATCCCAAACAATGGAGTCAATATTGATAATCTTAAAGTCATTTATGTTGAAAATGAGGAATCTGACATTAGTAGACAGCTGGAGGATGGATTGTTTACCATTACAAGCGAGTTAAAATTGGCTGGTTTTGATTTAGTGTATATTCCTCAATTGGTGAAAGATTTCAGAATGATGGAACGAGATTATCTGGAAAAGGTTGTCAAATATATGATTCCATCTATATCACAAGAGAAAATCAATTCTGTGTGTGATGACTTGAGAGAATTAACCACTTCTCGTTTCTGTAGAGATATATTATATAAGCGATTGGGATTGAATCTTATCGATTCCAAACCTTCAGTTCTTATAAAGATAAATGATTCGGATATTGTTGCAAGATATGATACAGAGGAAGTTGATAGAATAAAATTTAGCAATTTCTTGCAAATAGAATTAAATGATGATGTCATGAATGGTATTCATAACATTATCAGAAAATACAGTTCTATGATAAGCTGCTCAGTTTTTGTTGAAAGTAAGCCTAGAACAGCTAAATTTATTTATTCTGGATTTCATAGAGCTTTGTTTGACTTGATTGCATACGAGAGAGCGTTAAAGGAATATAGACTAGTGTTCGATATGTCGTGCCATAAAGCTTTGGTGTATTTTGAATCATTGGATGAGGATAAAGAAAGGAAAAAGTTAAAGCTGAATCCACAAGAAACCGCATTGTATTTAATGATAGTTAAGAAATCTTTTTCAGGTTCAGGATTAGATTGGAGAGAGCATATTCCACGCAAAGAAAAAGAGAATATTTTGTCTGAATATAATGAAATATATGCATATATAGGAAAAGCAAATGTGGTGTCGGAATATAAAGATAGAACACAGGTTCATCATATAAAAAATCGTGTGAGAGCTATACAAAGTGTTGCAAATATAGATTTGTTTATACCTGAATATGTTAAGGATGGGAACGCATCGTTTTATAGGATAAAAGCTAAACAAGACTATGTTCATATAATAAAAAATACAACGTTGTAATTTTTGATATACATATATTTGGTGACATATATTTGCATATTAAAATATTTAGTAATATGCGTAAGAAGAATTTGTTTTTATCAGAATGTATGTCAAATGATTCCATAGAAGTTAAAGATGGAATCGGAAAAAATATAATAACACCTCCAGAGAAAGAGTCGTTGTTGAAGTTGTATCTTGAGAAATTCAAGGACCCAATAATAATCGTTCTTCTGGTGGTTTTTTTATTTTCTGTATCGGTAGCTGTATATGAATATCTATTCTTGGGAAAGGGAGGCTCTTTGTTGTTAGAGCCTCTGGGTGTGCTTACTGCATTGTTGCTGGCAACGGGAATAGGATTTGTATTTGAACTGAAAGCAAGTAAGGAGTTTGAAATCTTAAATAAAGTCAAAGATGACAGGCCTGTAAAAGTCTATAGACGAAAAAATATGTCAAGTTCACCACGTTTGATAAATATAAAGAGACAGGATGTTGTTGTCGGAGATATAATTAAATTGGAACCAGGTGACGAAATACCGGCAGATGGAGAACTTATAGTTTCCACTAATTTGAGAGTTGATGAGTCAAATTTTACAGGTGAGCTATATGCTAATAAAACAACAGAAGAGAGTGATTTTGATGATGATGCAACATATAAATCTAATTTTTTGTTGCGGGGTTCTACTATTATAGAAGGAAATTGTATATATAAGGTTACTTCAATTGGAATGGACACGGAGGAGGGCAAGGGAGTGGCTCGGACTCAAGAAGGAAGTGATGTGGAAACTCCTCTGAATAAACAATTATCACAATTAGGAAAAATAATATCTATAACAAGTTTTGTCCTGGCAGCGTTGATTGTCCTAGGAAGAATGATATATTTCTTTTTCTTTGATGGAGATCCAACAAATAATAAAGATTTCATAGATATTTTAGAATTTGCTTTGGGGTCAATTATGATTGCAGTCACATTGATTGTCGTTGCAGTTCCAGAAGGTCTTCCGATGAGTGTTACTGTAAGTCTTGCATTGAGTATGAGAAAAATGCTGAAGGAAAATAATCTTGTACGTAAGTTACATGCATGTGAGACAATGGGTGCGGCAACTGTAATATGTACAGATAAAACAGGTACATTGACAAAAAATCAGATGACTGTGGTTGAAACGGATTTTTATGGTGGTGAGAAAGAACTTGAAATTATCAGGCAGAATATAGCTATAAATTCAACTGCTGAGTTTTTTGAAGAAAATGAAGGTAAATTTGTTTCTATTGGAAATCCAACAGAGGTAGCATTGTTGAAATGGTTGCATAAAGATTCTTGTGATTATAATAGATATAGAAACTCCGTAATAGAGTCTCACCAAGTTCCTTTCTCTACGGAAACTAAATATATGCAGACTACAGCACTTTTGGATGAAAATGCTCCTATGATTAGATATATTAAAGGTGCACCAGAGATTGTACTTGATATGTGTAATTCAATTGCAGATGATATAGCTAAAGAACATATCCAGCATACCTTGATGCAGTATCAGAGCAAAGCTATGAGAACATTAGGGTTTGCATATCAACAGATAGATGGCGAGGCAGCTGGTGATGTTATATTCTTAGGTGTTGTTGGAATTGCAGATCCAATTCGTGATGATGTTAAAGAGGCGATAGATGTATGTAGAAATCATGCAGGTGTTAGAGTTATAATAGTTACAGGAGATACACCCGGCACAGCAAATGAAATAGGACGTCAGATAGGCCTGTTAGAAGAGAACGAGGAAATACAGACAATAACAGGTCCTGAATTTGCAGCAATGAGTGATGAAGATGCTATAGAGTTGTTAAAGAACAAGAATTTTAAAATCATATCAAGAGCAAGACCTGATGATAAGGCACGTTTGGTAATGCTATTACAGTCGATGAATGAAGTAGTTGCTGTTACTGGTGACGGAACAAATGATGCTCCTGCATTGAGTAAGGCTCAGGTGGGACTTTCAATGGGTGATGGAACATCAAGAGCAAAAGAAGCAAGCGATATAACCATTATTGATAATTCGTTTTCAAGTATTAATAAAGCTATATTATGGGGACGTTCGTTATATATGAATATTAGAAGGTTTATAATATTCCAAATGACAATTAATGTGTGTGCATGTCTGATTGTCTTCTTCGGCTCGTTTATGGGCTTGGATTCTCCGCTGACAGTTACACAAATGCTATGGGTTAATTTGATTATGGATACGTTTGCGGCTATGGCATTGTCATCATTGCCAGCAGACAAAACCGTATTATATGATAAACCTCGTAATCCTAATAGTCATATTGTAGATCGTAAGATGGTGCTGAGAATATTAGGTGTTGGTTTTATGTTCTTTATATTCTTAGTTGGTTTTTGGCAACTTTTGTGGCATAAAGATATTGATGCCATAAGTGATTTGTTTAATAGGGAGTCATTAAGATTGTTTCTTACAGGTTTCTTTGATATGTCGAAAACTAAATTTCATCTTGATGGATATGAGTTAGGTGTATTTTTCTCAACGTTTGTAATGCTTCAATTTTGGAATTTGTTTAATGCCAAATATTATAGGACAAAACGAAGCTTGATACAAGATGTAATAGATTTGTTCAGAAATCCAAAAGAAGTAAGTGAGTCATATAGTATGGGATTTATATGGATAGCACTGGTTATATTGGTTGGCCAAATATTGATTGTAACATATGCAGGCGGTCTGTTCAATGTTTCTAGCTTGGAATTGGAAGATTGGTGTTGGATACTGCTTTTTACATCACCAGTATTGATAGTAGCGGATATATTTAGATTTATTGGAAACATTATAAATAAAGGTGACAATCTGAAAACATCAAATAAAAAATGAGATAAGTATTGTTGCTTGTTGATTTTCATGAGCCTTAAAATAAAAAATATGTTAAACTAATCGAAAAGTAAAAACGTAATTAATCAATGGGGTAGTTTATTAGATGCTATTCCTATACAAAACAAACAAATATTATGTCCTGGAACACTTTAACATATAGACAAAAGCAACTTGATAGATTGATAGATAGTTGCGGTGTAAAATTGGATTCTTCCGATAGCTGTCTCCGTAAAGTTATGAGAGCTATTGGTGCAGATGCTTCTGAAACTGTTTTTGTAAAGCAAAGAATAGAATTGAGATTGCGTACTGCTGGGTTGCTTAGCGAAACAGATACATTTATTTCAAACACAGAGCAGATGCTTGACCAATTTGAAAAGGATGACGAGGAGTGGCGCAGAAAAGGTAGAATGTTCGGATTTGATTTTTAACAGGTTTTAAAAGGAAATATTTCGATTATTTTATACATAAAATGATAGAAATATAAATTCTATGATATCATTATATTGATAAATGTAATAAAATTAATCTTTATAAAAAATAAATTATGGGTATTTTCGTAAATGATAAAGCTTGGAATCTTAAACAAGCAAGAGACAGACAGGAAAACGGAGAATGGCATCTCAAAAGAGCACAAGAAGCTCTTAAAAAAGGCGATATGAGCGCGTACAATGATCACATGGCACGTTCTAAACCATATTTCAAAGAAGCTGAAGATTATAGACGTGCTGCAAAATTATCAACCAAGTAAAGTTCAGTATGTCCTGGAACACTTTAACAGATAGACAAAAACAACTTGATCGTTTGATTGATGGTTGTGGTATAAAACTGGATTCTTCCGATAGCTGTCTTCGTAAAGTTATGAGAGCTGTTGGTGCAGATGTTTCTGAAACTGTTTTTGTAAAGCAAAGAATAGAATTGAGATTGCGTACTGCTGAGTTGCTCAACGAAACTGATACATTTATTTCAAACACAGAGCAGATGCTTGACCAATTTGAAAAGGATGACGAGGAGTGGTGCAGAAAAGGTAGAATGTTCGGATTTGATTTTTAACAGGTTTTAAAAGGAGATATTTCAATTATTTTATACATAAAAAGATAGAAATAGGTTTTCTATGCCTCATTTATATAAATAAACAGAATATGAGTAGGTCTTTTAGAAAACATAATTTCTTGAAATATGGCGGTTTTCCGCGTACATCATGGAAGAAGTGGAAAATATTTGTAAATCGTCATAACCGTAGAAAAAGCAAATTCGTGTTAAGGGTAAAAGAAGAGTTCCTGTACGAAGATAAAAAACTTTGTTATTGGGATTATGACTTCTGCAAATGGTATTATCCGGAGCGGATGGTTAAAAAAAATTATAAATTAGTTCGAAAATAAAATGTTATAAACCATGACCAAAAACGCTATAGATCAAATATACGACAGAGCTCGTCACGGTGATGTGTTTGCTCAAGCTCTAATGGGGCAAATACTCTGTGAGGGAAAGTATGTTCTGCAAGACAGACAGAACGGAATAGGCTGGCTGCGAAATGCAGCTCAATGTAATTGCTTGTTTGCAAAAGAACTGATAAATGAATATCTGAGTTCTCCTGTGTCTCAAGATAATAAAGTTCAGAATGAGGCCGTTGATAATTCTGTAAACAACATTGCGGAACTCAATTCACTTATAGGATTGGAAAGAGTTAAAAAAGATGTGGATTCATTGCGCAACCTTATCAAGATTCAGGCTATGCGTAAACAGCAAGGACTGCCCAATACTTCGGTATCATACCATTGCGTGTTTTCAGGCAATCCGGGAACGGGTAAAACCACAGTTGCACGCATTGTAGCTGGCATATACAAAGAACTAGGCATCTTGAAAAAAGGTCATCTTGTTGAGGTTGATCGTTCTAAACTTGTTGGTGAGTATGTAGGTCAAACAGCACCAAAGACTAACAAGGTGATTGATGAGGCTCTAGATGGCGTTCTATTTATTGACGAGGCGTATTCTCTTGTTGGAGAAGGAAACGATTATGGTGCTGAGGCTATTGCAACTCTGCTCAAGCGTATGGAGGATGATAGAGATCGATTGGTTGTCATTCTTGCTGGTTATACAAATGAGATTAAGGAGTTTATTGACTCAAATCCAGGTCTGCAATCACGCTTTAATCGTTACATACAGTTTGATGACTACTCAACAGATGAGCTGACAGAGATTTTCAAACGCAACCTGCGTAAGTCTAGATACAAGATTAAACGTGATGCTTTTGAAGAGTTGCGGAATCAAATAGAGAGAGCTGTCATATCAAGGGATAAAAATTTCGGTAATGCACGATACGTACGCAACCTATTTGAAAAGGTTGTTCAGAATCAAGCTAACCGTTTGGCGAGAATGGATGCTATAAATAATGACGACTTGAGTATAATTACTCGTGAAGATATAATTATTTAACTTTTACTAATATGGATGAATTAAGCAATCTTTTTGGTGGTGCAGAACAATTGTGGCAATATATTAATGTGTATGCTGCAAGTGCAGGTCGTGAGGCAACTCGTGTAGTGTTGGAATTGTATTATGTGGTTAAATCTCCTCAAACATCAGCATTGGATAAAACAATAATTATTGCTGCTCTTGGATATCAGTTGCTGCCTGATGATTTGATGAGCAGAGATAAATATGGATGGTTGGGTTTCCTTGATAACGGAGCTGCATTGGCATTGGCATATAGTAAAGTGAAATCTCGGCTGACTCCTCAAATTGAAGCTCAAGTTGACGCAATACTCGATCAGTGGTTTGGCTCGGAAGAAGATGCAATGGAACCGGAACAACCATCGCTGCCAAAAGATAATGCAGATGATACATGGAATATGCCGCCTATAACTCCAGTTAATCCAGATTCAAGAGTTGTACCTGATCGTTATGATAATACTAGATGGGGTGCTTATGACGATGATGAAGATGTAGTAATAGATTAATATTTCTTGTTTATGTTTAACAATATGTTCGACCCAGATTGGCTTCAATTTATAAGCAAGGCTTCTATTGTTGACATCATGAAGATGTTCATACGTTTCAATAAATTCGGCTTGTCGCAAAAAGATATAGAGGACGCAATAAAATCGGCATGCGATTTCTTCAATATTCCTATGCCTGCCATGATTCATGACCTTACAAATGTAGAGAACGGTCAGACCATGTTCATCAACTATAATCCAAGAAGCTATGACGACGATGTGCTCTGCTTCAATATGCAGCAGCTTGTTGATATGAAAGTGGATAGCAAAGAGGCGTTCCAAGTGGCGGCCCTACACATCCAGAAGGAGCACTTAGAGCGCTTTTTATCAGACACGGCAAATATAAAGCAATAGAAATGCGTAACAGACGCATACCGTTGACAATACAGAATCTTTTGAATGCGTTTATGGCATTCCGTCAACAAAACCTGAATGAGATATATCGTTATCAAAGTAAGTATTATAGATTTTAAGTGTATATGACAAGAGAAGAGTTGTTCAAACATATAGGAGAATGGTCGGCTTTTGTGAGACGGCATGATGCTAATATCTTTGACGTTATGTTTAAAGATATTGACTATTCGTTGAGTCATAAAGATATGGAAGATATTATCACAGATGTGGCATACTTCTTCGATTTGAAAGTGCCTATAATAAATAGTCATTGTGAAGCGCTTGCAAAAATACATTTTGAGTCTAATGGTAAAAATTGTGAATTGTTTTATAATTTGCAAATGATGCGAAGTAGAGGCGTTAACAACAGAGACGCTTTTACACTTTGCATGGTGCATGAATTAGCACATCTATATTTGAAAAGTAGAAAAATTATGCTATGCCGCAATGAACAGTGGTGTCATGAATTGGCAGCCGATTATATTGTTGGTGTATATTCTGTATTAAAGAATATAGCAACAGGCAAATATAAATATGTTGTTTCGCAGATGCCAATGGCATTAACTCATCCTGATGGCAGACATCGTGAAGCTGTTGTTGAATATGCTCGTCAATGTGTTGCAAAATATTTATGGAAAGATGTTTATTCTTCATTGGTGGGTTTGCCTGCATTCTTGTATGAAAGACAGAAGACTCTGAATAATGAATATATACAGTGTGTTAATAATATTCAAAGGAATTTAAAAATATAAATAACAAAATAATATTATAGCTATGATTTGTTCTATTCCTAAATTTAAAGTAGAGGTTGTTAGTGAAGAAAATCCTATTGTTAATATGCAAGATGGCATTTTATATGTTGTTTCAGAACAAGTTGATAAGATGTTCGTCGATGAATTAGTAAATGAAGTACAGCGTCTTAAAGAAGGGTTAGATAAAGATGGCCTTATATATTCCTATGATATAGATATCCTTAGTAAAAGTGCAGAACAGATTTCATCAGGTCCATTGTTTGACGCTATTCAGAATGGGGTAAATGTAGTTTTGCCGATATGCACTCCAAACGTCTGTGAAAAAAAATATATTGTTGCAGAATTGAAGGCGCATTCTCATGACATATTGATTCCTTCTATGGTGATGATGGCAGAGAACGATACTAAAGAATCAATTAAAGAGGCCTTGTTGAATCTTGCAGTCAATGACCCAGATAAGTGTGAAGAACTTCTGAAAGAAAACATAGATGGAGAAAAAGTGGATGAAAAACCAGATGGATTTTTGGGAAAATTCTTTTCTGGTTTTATGTGTGGAGCTGCGTTTGGAGCATTATCACCATTGGATTTTTATCATATTCCTAATGATTTGCCATACAAAAAAACACAAGAAATCATAAGCCGTTTTGTGAAAAATTGGAATACCGTTCTTAGACTAGAGGGAAAGGACCTTACACCCAAGCAAGCGGAAATGCTTAAAAAAGCAGAAAGCGAGTGTAAATATGTATTTGATCAGTTTGATACAAGTGTGTATTATAATTTTTCTAAGCAGATATCAAGAAATAAAAACGTGCTTTTGGCTTATGAGAAAACTATTGATAGGGACAAAATAGCAAGAAACTCAAATGTTAAAGTTTTAGTCCAGCCCCCATTGCCTGAAATAGAAGATAAGATTGATTCAAGTATTAAAAATAAGCTAAAAACTAATGGAAAATACCGTGTGTATTTACAGAAAGACGAAAAGACTGTTCAGGTTAAATTTGGAAGATCGTCGTCTTGTGTTATTTATATAATGTATCTGTTGGACAGAAAAAAACAAGGTGATAATATTGATACACTAGAAATTGTTAATAATAAAGAGTTGTTTACAAGTTTATATACCCAAATATATAACGATTATGATGTTGAAGAAGCTTGTAAAACAATTTGGATCACCAAGGCCAATTCTAGCAAAAATAAATTAAGTGATTACTATGTAAATATTCGAGAATCACTTATCAATGCTGTTTCGGAATTTAAAGAAGAATCATCATTGCCATTCTATATTCCTAATAAATATTCCCATATTACTGTTCTAAGTGATAATATAACTATTTCAGATGATATTAAACTTACCGGTGAAAGATGTGGTTTTTAAAAGTTTGTTGAATGTAATTTGCTGATATATGTAAAATTACATTATTTTTTGATTGGGGATCCCCAATGTTTTTAAATGGCATTTTGCTGATTTAATTTTGTATCGATAAATCGATGTGAAATTAGATTTTTTATTAACGCAAAAAGCATCACAATGAAAACAATAACATTTTCCCCAATCAGCTTCGCAGAACCAAAACAAAACGCGACTCAGGAATCCGACATCTCTCTTCTTGTCAATAAGTTAAAGACAAATGAAAAATTTGCCAGCCAGTTTTTCTATTGCAAAACTAGTGGCAAATTCTCAATTGCATCAATGCGCTCACACATACTCAGTAAAATTTATGAAACATATCACGTGGTGCTTCAGCCATATGAGTTTTCCACTCTTGTTTATGAACATATTTGGTCAGAAGGCTCTTGGAAACCTTTAGACACTTGTCCTCAAAATGGCGCATTCTTTCCATGGCTTCGAACTGTTGCTTTCCGTGCGGTCCTCAAGCATCTTGAAGAAAATGGATTAATAAAGGTGCATAAGGCAAGAACTGTCGCAAACACGCGCTTGGATCTGGACAAAAAGCCTTTGGCGTATTGCGATGCCGTTATCAATGACCTCGTTGACGATGAGAAAATGCGTTCTTTCCTTAAGGCTGTATATGTTGACCATCTTGAAAGACAGGAGATCCAAAAGCGTTTTGATTTGACAGAAGAGGACTTCAATACTCTTTCTGTCAAGTCGGAAGCAGCTCTTAAAAAAGCTTTGATTAATAGAACCCACCCTTATAATGATGCATTGGTTGATCTTAACCAACGTAAGATAAATCTTTCTTTTGACGACTGTATTGAAATCGATAATGTGGCAGAATCTTCAGAGGAGCTAAATAGCCTTATCTATGATATCTTGGATATCAAATATGGTGATCCTGATGCCAAGCAAAAGGTAGAGGATTTTCTCTATGAGTTTTCCAACAATATGCCATGGAAAGCAGAAGATAAATTCGTCTTTCAATCTCGTTTCATAAAGGATTTGACTCCTGTAGAAGTGGTTAAGGACTTGCCAAATAGATCACGTGCGTGGCTTGACACTCGCTTTTCAAGATTAAATAGAGACTTCCGCAAGGCAATATGCAAATGGTGGAATGAAACCGTTCTTGCAGCCTGATATTGACGCAAATTCCGACAATCTAGAGCTATATTGGAAATTGTATAGTTCTAGATTGTTGTGATTTGTTGCATTATTCATATAAACAAACGATAAATAGTAAACTTTTTAAAATTTAAACGCTATGACACAACAAACAGACAAATTAGTATTAAGATACACATCAATAGAAGAACAGGATTATTTTTGGTCATGCAAAATGCTCCCTGTAAAATGCAATGGAAAATATGGCTTTATTGATGTTATGGGATATGAGGTTATTCCATGTCAATATGAAGGTTATCACTATTTCAGTGAAGGAATGGCTGCCGTCAAGAAGAACGGCAAGTGGGGCTTTATCGATACAGATGGTAAAGTGATGATAGATTTCGTCTATGAAGACGCTGGTAGCTATGGTTTTAACGAAGGCCTTGCTGCGGTTAAAATGAATGGTAAATTTGGTTTTATCGATGTGAATAATAATGAGGTGGTGCCTTTTATTTATGATGAGGGGTCATATTTTTCCGGAGGATATGCTGAGGTCGTGCGAAATGGCAAACATGGAGTTGTTAACAAGAAAGGATATGAAATTATTTTCTGTATATATGATGATGTGCATGTTAACGGAAACGGATCTGCTATTGTGTGTAAAGATGGCAAATGGGGCTTCATTGGTAAAGATGGAGAGGGTAGTGTCCCTTGTTTATATGAGAGTAAAAGAATAAGTCGTTATAATGATATGAATTATGCCAGCCGTGATGGTAAATATGGATACATTGACGACAAATGTAAGGAAGTGGTTCCTTGTATTTATGATAACATATTCGGATTTTATGATAATGATTTCACCGATGCAACGAGGAACGGGAAACATGGAATAATCAATAAAAAAGGAGAAGAAGTGATTCCTTGCGCTTATGATTTTCCTTGGAAGTTTTCAGAAGGCTTTGCTGTGATAAGTATTAACGGCAAGGCTGGATTCATCAATATGTGCGACAAAAGCATTATTCCTTGTATATATGATGAAGTCTCAGAGTTTGATTATGGTTTGGCAAAAATCAGACTCGGAGATAAATATGGATGTATTGACAAAGAAGGTGAGATGATAATTCCTTGTGTTTATGATCATATAGGTAGATTTAAGGATGGCTATGCATCTGTTGTACAAAACAATAAATACGGCATTGTCGGTAAGGATGGTGTGCTGAGAATTCCATGCAGCTATGATGACGAATGGAGATGGAACGGCTCATACGCGGATGTGTTTGTCAATGATAAAAAGGCTCTATACGATATTGAGAGTAAAAAGATTCTCGTAAATGGCTATGATTATATTTATCCACTTATGGATGATAGATTTATGGTTGTTTGGGGTGAAAAATATGGACTTGTTGACAAGGAAGGAAAGGCCATTACGGATTGCATCTATGACACTATAGACGAATATGCTGTTTATGATGGAATGTTTGAAGTTGGAGTGGATGGAAAGTACGGCATTATTGATAAAAATGGAAACGCTGTCATTCCTTGCATATATGATTCTATTTATGTCTGTGATGACGAATTTGTCTATGTTATACAGGATGGCAAAGAAGGACTTATGGATAAATATGGAAAAGTCGTGATACCTTGTGTTTACGATAGTGTCAACTATAATTACTACGAAAATAAACGTTTGGTTATAGTCTCTCTGAACAAAAAATACGGAGTTGTAGATTTGACGGGCAAGGTGATTGTCCTGTTGGAATATGATAAGGTCGTTGTTCAAGATAATTTTATAGTGGTTTCTAAAAGAGGTAGATACGGTATCTTGGATGTCGAAGGAAATCCTGTAACAAAGGCCAAAATTAAATAATAAAAAAATCGTCATTTTCTTCAAAATTATTTGATGGAAAATGACGATAGCTTTACTCTGTATAAATACAAACGCTTTCTTTTATTGTAAAACTAAAAAAATGACAAACTATGATATTAAAGCAAAATACATATTTCGAGGGTTTTATCATTAAAGAAATGATAGAGAAAAGCTCTTCATATCGTGAGGTATATCGTGTTAAAGATATAAACAACGACAACGATTGTGTCATAACTATATATGATTTTAAATCATTGCCTAAGTGTTATACGGAAGCTTATATTCCTGAATTTGATCTTATTAAGAAAACATCAGTAGAGTATCTGCCGCATTATATAAATGGCGGAAGATATGTGATAGATGATGTGGATCTGTTATGGATGGCTACAGATTGCGTAAGTTTCATTACTCTTTCCGACTATCTTAATACGCAAAATGATTTAGATGTTGATGTTTTGTTGCATCAATTCCGCAAGTTTCTCATTGATGTAGATAAGCTATCGTCGCTTTTGGGTGATGGTTGCCACAATAATATAAATTGTGATAACATTATAGTGTCAAAAGGAAATGATGATTTGCCGATTTTTCATCTTTCAGGACTGGAATGCATATCATGTTCATGTGATGGAGGTCCGTCATTTGATACTGGTATTCAATCTATATTCTATCGTGCTCCAGAAACCTTGCTTGGAAAATATAATATTTCAACCGATATCTATTCTTTAGGTATTGTTTTGTCTCTGTGTTTGCAAACTAAGCATCCGTGGCAGAATGTTATCGAAGAAAACAAAGATATTAAGTTAAAGGGATTTATAAAGTCGATAAGACAGCAAGAACCTGTTCTCGACATGGATGATGCTATAAAATCTATAGTATATAAAGCAATAGCATTGAAGCCATCATTGCGTTACAAATCAATCGAGCAATTTTGTATGGCAATTGAGGATTATCTTGGTATAGAACCTTCAGAACGTTATTACATAGAAAAATTATACTCGGAAAAAGATGAAAAAAATATTGAGGAAAATGACTCTGATGAAGAAGATGATGAAGAAGATGTAGATGATCCTTTCAAATCACAGGCTCCTTCTCAGCCGAAGACTGAACTCAGAATTGAACGTGTAACAGGTAACGGATTTAAAGATGTTGCCGGAATGGTCCAGCTTAAAAATATGCTGACAAGAAATTTCGTTGATATCGTTAGAAATCCGGAATTGGCGAAGCAGTATAAGATAACACCTCCTAACGGGATGCTTCTGTGGGGCCCTCCAGGCAATGGTAAGACATTCATTACAAGAAAACTCGCCGAAGAGTGTGGTATGTTGTATTGTATGGTTAATCCTAGCGATTTAGGTAATATTTACATTCATGGCTCGCAAAAACTTATAGCTGACTTGTTTAAGCGAAGCGAGAAACTGGCTAAAAAAAAGAAATGCGGAGTTCTTCTCGTATTTGATGAGTTTGATAGTCTGGTGCCTCGTAGAGATGACAATAAATCAGATAATAAATGTGATGAAGTGGCAGAGTTTCTTGCACAACTTAACAACTGCTCGGAAAGAAATATTTTCGTTGTTGCTATGACAAATCGTATTGATGCCATAGATACAGCTGTCTTGCGTAGAGGCAGAATAGACTTGACAGTATATGTCGATTTGCCAGATAAAATGGCTAGAGAGGAACTTTTTAACATCGAGTTGAAAGAACTACCTCATGACAATTTAGATATGGAACGTCTTGTTAAGATGACAGAAGGTTTTTGTGCAAGCGACATTAGTTTTGTTGTGAAAGAATGTGCTCGTTGTTCTTTTCAGGAATCTCTTAAAATGAAACAAGTGGTTAATATTAGCCAAGAACTATTGGAAAATATTATAACAACAACAAAGTCATCTGTTGGTATTGACGAGATTAGACGTTATGAAAAACTACGTGATAACTTCGAGAGATGTAGAAGCAACGAGCGTCCAAGAATAGGATTTAATGCATGAATATAATGTAAAACAAAATGTATAACAATTAAAAAAATAAGCACTATGAATCAAGAAGTAATTATAGAACAATTAAAAGTTATGGGATTTGACCCAGTTTGCATATATGATGGAAAATATATGTTTACATACAAGGATTTGAAATTTTTGTTGAGTGGTGAGGAGGAAAATGAGGAGTTCCTTTCTGTTTCGATACCTATTTTTGACGAGTTTGCAGAAGAGGATAAGCTAACAGTACATGAGACTGTAAACAAGATAAACATACTCGTTAGATATGTTAAACTTACAATACAAGATGAGCAAGTCAGTGCTGTGTTGGAACACAGATTGTGTGCAGGTGAAAATTTGGAAGAGCTGTTGGAGAATATTATCGCAGCTCTTACGACAGCAACGTCTTTATACATGAAAAAAAAGAAAGGTGAGAAGGTACCTTATTTGGATTACAATCCAGAAGAGGATGAGGCTGATACAGATGATATGGTCTGTGATTCTGACACAGAACTAGAGTCGGCTTTGGAAAAGCTGTTAGAAAATGAAGATGAATAATAGTTAAATAGTAAAGTGTATGGATACATATAAATTAGCAAGAAATTACGTTTTGAAGCGTAAGTTTAAAATGATAGAAGATACAGAAGAGAACTTAATATTTCGTTATCAGTTTGAGAATATTCATATATGTGAAGATCAGCAAGGCGAGGACTTCTTAATGATAGTACTGCCAGTGTTAAATAATATTACTGATGAAAACTACAATGAAGTGGTGAAGTGCTGTAATGAAATTAATGCAGAGCTGAAACATGTTAAAATTTATGTTGTAAAAAACCTACTTATGATAGCATCTGAAATATTTTATAAAGGCAAGAAGGATTTGGAGTATCATATGAACCGTACTCTGTCAAGCATGATTGTGGCAAAAGATAGATTCGAAAAAAAGTTTTCAGCATAAAAGTTTAGCTTTTTCCTTATCTTTACAAACCTTAACTTTTTAAAACTATGAATACAAAATATAAAAATCTTCCAATAGCAATAGGAGACCACAAGCGTCAGCATATTGTGGTCTTCAGCGGAGCGGGCATGAGTGCAGAAAGCGGACTCTCAACTTTTCGAGATGAGAACGGCCTGTGGAAACAATATGATTGGCAGCGTCTGGCTAGCATTGAGGGCTTCGCAGAAGAGCCTCAGGCTGTTCTGGATTTCTATAACATGCGTCGCAAACGTCTGCTGGAAGTAGAACCTAATAACGCTCATCGTCTTATCGCAGAACTGGAGAAATGGCACGACGTGACTGTCATTACTCAGAATGTCGATGACCTTCATGAACGCGCTGGAACTAGCAAAGTGATTCATCTTCATGGTGAACTTAAAAAAGTGACGTCATCAGAGAATAGGGATGATCCTAATTGTATAGAGGAACTTCCTCTTGATGTTCCTATCCGTATAGGTGACAAAGCAGCCGATGGCTCGCAGCTGCGTCCATATATAGTATGGTTCGGCGAGTTTGTGAATGCTATGGAGTCGGCTATTGAAATTGTTCGTATGGCAGACATATTTGTAGTCGTTGGAACATCCTTGACAGTACATCCTGCAGCAAGACTATTGCATTATGCCCAACGTAATATTCCTAAATTTATCATAAATCCAGGGAAACTCGAAAGAATTCCTGACGATTATGTTCATATCAAAGAGAATGCATCATCAGGAATGGAGACTTTCGTTGATTGGGTTCGTGAAAACACAGGTGTAGTCACTTTAAATATCCCAATGTCACCTTCATGGATGTTTGGTATAACAGATATTGAGATTCCAGAAGAATATCGTAATGAGGAGTTGATAAGGCTTACGTCTAGAAAAAAAGATGAGAGTGGCATTGAGATTGGAGAACATCCTCTGTTTTTTAATGAAAAATTAGATGATTGTAAATAGATTTTTTCTTATCTTTACAAATCTTAAAAAACCTTAAAACTATGTTAACAATTATTTGCATTACAGCCTTGGCTTATTTCATCATGGGTAAGGATTTCAACCCTCTTCTGGAAAAAATCAAAAACACCGATTGGCGTGCTGAGACCGACAAATTATTTAAAAAGTTACGTCCATACGCTGTCAAAGTGGGACGTGCAGCTGCAACGCCATTGTTGCAATTGTGGTATGTGTTGCGCGATGCCAATACTTCAACAAAAGACAAAGTGCTTATTTATGCAGCTTTGGTTTACACTGTCTTGCCAATGGACTTAATCCCAAGAAGAGTGTATAGATTGCTTGGCGTCTTGGATGACGGCGCAGCTGTCTTGTTCGTCTATAAAAAGATTAAAGACAAAATCACTCCAGAAATAATGATGAAGGTGGAAGATACTCTCAACGACTGGTTCGGAGTGGAGTATGAGGTAATTGGATAAAAAATAGATAGTGTTATTATCAACGGCAGAGTTCTAGAAATTCTGCCGTTTTTTTATTAATAAAAATTTACAAATGATGATAGATATGCAATATGTCTCTTCTCTATATGAGAAAATAACAAATAAATAACAATACTATGAAAACAAGAATATTTAACCTCATCATCATCGATGAGAGCGGCTCTATGCAGAGTATCAAGAAAGAGG
>JAZUCH010000035.1:0-2184 GCA_045639025.1 Bacteroidales bacterium | reverse complement strand
GCCTGTTTCCGTTTCTGTTCAACCATGCAAAGGTATTGATTTTTCAACCTGATTTTCTTCGTCAATTTATTTTTAACAAAAAAAATATAGCATCAAATTTTGTATTAATTTTGTAAACAAATTTTAGGACGGGTCATTCTTCTCTGGGCGTTCCGGCTTTGCCGTCGGGCTTTCCGCTATATCTTTTTCCGCTGCGCTCCAAAAGGATGCCGCTTCAATCCCTAACGCGGAGGGACGAACTCTAGAAATTTAGAACTCTAGAATATTAGAAATTCTGAGATTCTGAGATTCTGAATTTCTTAAATTTTAAAAAAAAACTTGTAGTCTTGTAGTCTTGCGGTCTTGTAGTCTTTTTTTCTTATTTTTGCAAAAAAATAAGAAAAAGTATGAAGATAGTATATTTTGGTACGCCTGAGATTGCGTCGTCGCAATTGGAAGCAATAATAGCTGCTGGTTATGAGGTGGCAGCAGTTGTCACTGTTCCTGACAAACCTGCTGGAAGAGGTAAGAAGATACAGAGCTCTCATGTTAAAGAGACCGCCTTGAAATATGGTTTGCCTATTATGCAGCCGGTGAGTCTGAAGTCTCCTGAATTCATAGAAGAACTGTCGTCATATAATGCAGATTTGTTCATAGTTGTGGCATTTAGAATGTTGCCGGAAGTGGTGTGGAGCATGCCTCCAAAAGGGACGTTCAACCTTCATGCTTCCTTGTTGCCTCAGTACAGAGGCGCAGCTCCTATCAATCATGCTATTATTAATGGTGAGACCGAGACTGGTCTTACAACATTCCTTTTAGATAAAGAGATTGACACCGGAGAAATCATTATTCAAGAAAAAGTTACTATCGAAGAAAACGAGACAGCGGGAACTCTTCACGATAAACTGATGCTTCTTGGAAATAAAGTTGTCGTTGATACTATAAAGATAATAGAAGAGGGCAGGGTACAGTCGCAAAGTCAGGAGATGATTATTGAGAGAGACAATCTTCAGCTTAAGCCTGCACCAAAAATCTTCAAAGAAGATTGTAAGATTGACTGGACAAAAGACGCAAAATATATATATGATTTCATCAGAGGTCTGTCGCCTTATCCTGCAGCTCATACACAGTTTGTTTCTGAAGAAGGCGAGACAATGGATTTTAAAATATATGAGGTGTGTATGGAAGAAAATAAGAATGATGATGATTTGTATAAAGTTATTACCGACGGCAAATCATATTTGAAGGTGACTTTGAGAGACTATTATATTTCAATAAAGGTAATTCAGCAGGCCGGCAAGAAAGCTATGCCTATAGCCGATTTTTTGAGAGGCGCGCGACTGAATGGAATGTGGAAAGCAAATTGATATTAGATAAAATAAATCAAGAATCCAATCTCTATACTGAAGAGGTTGGATTCTTCTTTTTTATGTTTTTGGGAAAAAATGTGATTTTTTTTGATTGAAAATATAGTTTGATGGAATGAATTTTAATTAAAAAAGCCTTGCTATAACTTGTTTTTTTAAGATTTTTTATTAGAAAATGCATCGAAGTTCAGCTTCGGTGAAAAATATGTGATTTCTCTCTTTTTTAGTAAATACTCGCATTTTGAGAAATTGCATTATTTTGAAATTTAATATTTGATTATTCTTGAACGAAAAATAATTTTTTTGTAAAAAAAATATTTGTTTTTTAATAAATAAATAATTAGATTTGTTGGCGAAATGATTAAGTTATTGTTTTTTAGTAACCTACTTAAAATAATTTGAATATGAACAAGGCAGATTTAGTTAATGTCATTGCACAAAAAGCAGGTATGACAAAAGTTGATGCAAAGAAAGCTGTTGAAGCATTTATGGAGGCATCTGCAGAAGCATTACGTAATGGAGAACGCATCTCATTGGTTGGATTCGGAACATTCTATACAAGCAAGCATCCTGAAAGAAAAGGTCGTAACCCACAATCAGGTCAAGAAATAATTATTCCGGAAAAAACGGTAGTTAAGTTTAAAGCAGGTGCTGAACTTATTAAGAATTTATAAAAAAAAGAAATCGTGAAAAGGACGAGGCCGTCTAACAAGTTTAGGCGGTCTCTTTTGTTATTGTGTATCCCAATCACCTTTATTTATAATTGAGACTTCATAGGTTGAGACTGGTTTTGTTCAGGTTTTATATATAAAAAAATAAGGCTTTTCCATTGAATTTC
>JAZUCH010000034.1:0-20304 GCA_045639025.1 Bacteroidales bacterium | reverse complement strand
AACAATTTAGCTAACAAGATATTAGACAACAAAATAACAGTCAATAAATTTTCAACAGAAAAAATATCTGAGTCAGATTTGTCTTGCTTTTTAAATGTTGGTTTCACTAATCACTATATAATTTTAACTAAAACAAAATGTTTAGAAGAACGGCTGTTTTACATCCGACGTTGCGCTAAAGAGTTCTGGAATGATTATCTTTCTCTTTTTTTCCGCATAAAAGAGAAACAGAAAAAGCTCGCCGCAATTTAGAAATTAAGGAACTGAGGATCTGAGGGAATTAAATTTCATTCCTAACTCCTAACTAAAACTTGTAGTCTTGTGGTCTTGTAGTCTTGTTGACTTTAAAAAACCTCTCGCAAAGACGCAGAGAACGCAGAGAAATTGCCTTCGACAGGCTCAGGCACCGTGCACAAAGTCTGTTGTCTGTTGTCCGTAGTCTGTTGACAGCCGAAGGCTCACGGCTCAGACACCGTGCACAAAGTCTGTTGTCCGTTGACTGTTGTCCGTTGACTTCTTAAAAATCCTTAACATCATTTCTTAATATTTCACATATTCTATGTTAAAAATTGTTAAAAGCGAAATATTTCCTTTGCAAACGCTTGACAAAAGGATGAGACAGTTGTAGTTTTGTGGAACCAAAATTTATGTGCGATGACTACTTTAATTAAAATTGACGGCGATTACGCCGAATGGATTAGAAATCTAAGTTTACGTTTCAAACAGAGTCAGATTAAGGCTGCTATTAAAGTCAATAGTGAAATGTTGAGATTTTACTTTTCACTTGGTGCTGATATCGTTAATAAGAAAGTTGAAAACCGTTGGGGTGACGGTTTCTTCAAAAATCTGAGTAAAGATTTACAAAACGAATTGCCAGGTGTGAGAGGGTTTTCTGAAACAAATTTAAGATATTCAAAATATTTTTATCTATTATATAATCAAACACTTACAATTCATCCCCAAGTTGGGGATAAATTTTATAATCAGGACTTTATAATTAGTCCCCAAATTGGGGACCAATTAGATATATTCCAAATTCCTTGGAGCCACCACAAATATATTATCGACAAATGTAAAAAAGATACAGATAAGGCTCTCTTCTATGTAAGAAAAACTCTTGAGAATAATTGGTCTCGGAATGTTTTGTTGAACTTCCTAGATACTGGTTTATACGAACGACAAGGTAAAGCTGTTAGTAATTTCAAGAGCACTTTGCCAGAAGTAAATGGCGATTTGGCTCAGCAACTGATAAAAGATCCTTATTGTTTCGATTTTGCCAGACTTACGGAGCGTTATAACGAAAAAGAATTAAAAGATGCTCTTATTAAAAACATTGAGAATTTTCTCATAGAATTAGGTAATGGCTTTGCATATATGGGAAGAGAATATCGCATAGAAGTGGGAAACACTGAAATGTTTGCCGATATGCTTTTCTACAACACTCACTTACATTGTTATGTCGTCATTGAAATTAAAACCAAGAAATTCGAGCCATCGTTTTTAGGTCAGTTAAGTGGTTATGTCTCATGTGCCAATCACATTCTGAAAAGAGACGGCGACAATCCCACTGTTGGTTTGCTGATTTGTAAGGATAAGGATGAGGTGATGGCTCATTATGCTCTTGAAGGATATAATAATCCATTGGGAGTTTCAGAATACGAGTTGTCAAAATTATTTCCGAAAGATTTCAAAAGCACTTTGCCAAGTATCGAAGATATCGAGAAGGAACTCGGAGACAACGACTCTTAACTCAAAACTCGTTATCCGAAATTCTCTCGCAGAGACGCTGAGAGCGCAGAGGAATTGCCTTCGACAGGCTCAGGCACCGTGAACAAAGTCTGTTGTCCGTTGACTGTTGTCTGTTGACTATAAAAAAAACGCATCAATGTTTCCTGCTAATTGCAAACAAACACTGACGCGTTCTATAAAAGACTGGACAAAGTCTATTGTCTGTTGTCCGTAGTCTGTTGTCTTTAATCAATCAACCATTGACTTCAAGTTTGGTGAGATGATCAAAGTTGCTTCTGTTGCAGCTTGAACGTCTTCCACTGTGAACTCTGGATGTATCTCTGTGAGGACGATGCCTTCTGGAGTGATTTCCATAACGCCCATCTCAGTGATAATCATATTGACTTGTCCTGATGCTGTGAGAGGAAGTGTGCATTTCTTCAAAATCTTAGGTGCGCCTTTCTGTGTGTGTTCCATAGTGAGGATAACTTTCTTTGCGCCTACTACTAAGTCCATCGCACCGCCCATGCCTGGAGCCATTTTTCCTGGGATAATCCAGTTTGCCAAGTCGCCGTTTTCATCTACTTGCAATGCGCCGAGGAATGACACGTTGACGTGACCACCTCTGATGATAGCAAATGATGTTGCTGAGTCGAAGGTGCTGCCGCCTGGCATCAATGTGATGTAGCCGCCACCTGCGTTGATGAGGTTCTTGTCTTCCTCACCTGCTGCTGGTGTTGGTCCCATGCCCATAGCGCCGTTTTCACTTTGAAGTGTAACAGTGACGCCTTCTGGCAAGTAGTTAGGAATCATTGTTGGAATGCCAATACCGAGGTTAACAACGTCGCCGTCATGCAATTCTTTAGCTGCTCTCTTAGCGATGACTTCTCTTACTTGATCTTTATCCATTTCTTTATATTTTATGTTATTATACCTTATTTATTATTTCTCTTTACCATTTCTGCAACTACGAATGATGCTACGTCGTCGGCGTATGTGTTCATGCCGAAACCAGCGTCGTAACCTAATTCCTTAGCGAGTTCGTGTGTGATACGTGCGCCGCCGCAGACGAGAATCATCTTGTCGCGCAAGCCTTCTGCTTCCATCAACTCAACCAAGTTGGTGAGGTTTTGGATGTGAACGTCTTTTTGTGTAACAGTCTGTGAAACTATCAAAGCGTCAGCGCCGAGTTCGATACCTTTGGCGATGAGTTCTTCGTTAGGAACCTGACTGCCGAGGTTGTAAGCGTCAATCATTTCATAACGTTCAAGGCCGTAGTGACCAGCGTAACCTTTCATATTCATGATAGCGTCGATACCTACAGTGTGAGCGTCGGTACCTGTACTTGCTCCTACGATAACGACTTTACGTCCGATGTTTTCCTTGATGAATTCGTCTGTTTCATACATATCCATCACGTTGCTTTCAACTTTAGGAACGTAGATGTTTGTGTAATCTACTGTATGTTGACAGCTGCCGTAGCAGTTGAAGAATGTGAATCCTGGTGTGAGTTCTTTATAATAGACGACGCTTGGGTTTTCGAGTCCCATTTTCTTCATCATAAGCTTAGCGGCTTCAACAGCTTCTGCTCCGCATGGCACTGGCAAAGTGAAACTCATCTGTACTTTACCGTCGTTCATTGTGTCGCCGTATGGTTTTATTTTAGTCAAATCTAAGGTCTTGTCGAAATCCTTAGCTTCCATTGAATATAATCCTTCACTCATGGTTATATGTTTTTCTGTTTTTTACTTAATTAATTTTTACCTTTCATCAATTCAACGAATGGGTTGATGTAGTTCTCGCCTTTCATTGTCACGCCTTGGAGACCTTTACCGCCGTTCATAGGACGTTTAACGTCGCCGAAGATACC
Source organism: Bacteroidales bacterium (assembly GCA_045639025.1). Taxonomy (GTDB): domain Bacteria; phylum Bacteroidota; class Bacteroidia; order Bacteroidales; family F082; genus Limimorpha. The sequence goes on along the minus strand of JAZUCH010000034.1, from coordinate 16,706 downwards.
TTTTTCAAGAGCTGTGAAGAGACCTTCTTTGTTGATTTCTTCCAACAATGTGATTGTATTGTCGAGGACTAACTTAGCGCGGTTACGGCAGATACCGTCGGCTTTGAATTCCATTTCGTCGCCGATGCTGCGCATATTGTTGAAGATATATTTTGCATTTTCTATTGAGAGGTAACGGTCGCTCATGAATGGAGTATGGATAGCTTCTGTTGGCATACCGAGGAGTTGGATACCTTGGTTTGTCCAGATGCCGATCATGTTGAAGAGAGCGTCTTGGATGTGACCGCGGAAGATGTTACCTGTCATGAATTTGGTTGGAGGCATATATTTCAATGTTGCCTTAGGGAAGATTTCGCGTGTCATCTGAGCTTGTGCGAGTTCATACAAGAATCCGTTTTCTAACTCTGGGTCCATCTCGAAAGCGTGGCCGAGACCCATCTGTTCTTCTTTAAGACCTGCTGACAAAGCGAGTTGTTCGTTGATGAGGTCAGAAGCGAGAACTGTGTGAGCTGCTTCAACGGCGTCGGCTGTTGTGAGGTAGTTATCTTCACCAGTGTTGATGATGACGCCTGCGAAACCGTTGATGATACGAGACATATATTGGTCGATGAGTGTACGTTGCATGTTGATGTCGCGGAACAAGATGCCGTAGAGAGCATCGTTGAGCATGACGTCGAGTCCTTCGAGTGCGCCCATAGCAGCGATTTCTGGCATGCAGAGACCTGAGCAATAGTTGCAGAGACGGATGTAACGACCTACTTCCTCACCTACTTCGTCCAATGCCTTACGCATGATACGGAAGTTTTCCTGTGTTGCGAAAGTACCGCCGAAACCTTCTGTTGTTGCGCCGTAAGGAACATAGTCCAAGAGGCTTTGTCCTGTAGTACGGATAACAGCGATGACGTCAGCGCCTTGACGAGCGCCAGCTTGAGCTTGGATAACGTCTTCGTAGATGTTACCAGTAGCAACGATGATATAGAGATAAGGTTTTGGTCCTTCGCCTATTGTGTTGAGATATTGCTCACGGCGAGCGCGGCGAGCGCGAATCTTGTTTATATTTTCATCGATGATAGGTTGCAAGGTGTCAGCGATTTTCTTGCTGTCTCTTGTCACGACCTTGGTGATATCTAATTCTCCTTTAGCTACGAGTTCAGCAATTTCTTGTGGGTTCTTGCCTGTCTCAATCATTGCGTTTGCGATGAAGAAGAGGACGCCTTCGCCCAAAACGCCTTTGTCTTTCAATGTGTCAACGACGACATTTGGAAGCGGCACCATGTTTTCATCAACGCCGTCGATGCCAATCAAACGACATAAAGTACGTTCAACAGCGACGGTTGTATATTGTTCCACAAAACCTTGTACGTTGTCGGCAATGTTTTTTGCCAGACTACGAGCCTTAGCTACTTTTTCAAAATCTAAGCCTAATTTACTCATCACGATAATTTTATATTTGTTTATTTATTTAATTCTTAATAAGTTAGAAATAAATCACCATTATTTTACGATGTACAATTATGAATGTAAATTAATAATAATGATTAGCTTACAAATATAAGAAAAAAAGTTCTTGATTTTTAAGTAAGGAAGAATTTTTATAATAATGTGTTAAAATGTGGAATAACGGTGAATTTTACTTGTAAAAAGTCATTGTTCGTGGAATTTCACCGCATATTTAATTGAAAGAATTTTATGTATTTGGCGGAAGAAAGTTTTTAGCATTCTTTGATGTGACGACTCTCTTCCCTATTTTCTTTTCCAATTGTTCACGTGCTATCTTTGCCACTTCTCCACCTTCTTTTGCAACAACCTTACTTTCATCAAAACCAACAGGATCTTTCTCCTTGGAAATCTCTGTTGTCGATGCCTCCGCCAATATATTCAATGCCAATTCAACATTGGTCATATTATCTCTGAGACTCTCCTTTTTCAATCCTTTGAATTGCTTATATTCTTTGGTCTTAAATCCGCTCCATTCTTTTGTGATAATATCAGTAAGCGTTGCATATTGATAACTCTCGGTAACACCAGTACGATTCCATTCATCGGTCAGTTCTTTACGAATCTCTATACTCTTCAGACGTTGATTTATCCAAGAGTCAGAATAACCAAGTCGTTTATAATCAAGCATGGCCTGTTCTATGGAAAGTTCCGGATCCTGCATCTGGTCGATGCGCATACTTGCAACCTGTGATATCCAAATCTTAAAAGGCTCTGCTTTTGGCGATGGAATTGATTGTATGAGACGAAACAATTGTTCAGTATCAGCGACATCCGTAAGTCTCATCTTACCATCAGCTGCTTGAAATTTGAAAGCGTGACAATTTGTCACAGTTTCATTTCCCTCTTCCTTTAAACGTTGTTTTAATTTTCTCCAATATGATTGAGGATCTTTACTTTCCGTCAGCACTGCAATAACATCAACTATTGCGAAATACCATTTTTCCTGCTCCTCGTCCCAGACTGTGCGGACTTTCTTCTGCTCGAATAATTGCAATGTTTGTTTCTTTGTCATAAATCTTGTATTCTAAAATTCTCCAGCAAAAATATAAAGAAAAATCCTTGCTTTTACAATTTTAACACTTTTTAACTATTGTTAAAATCTATTAAGAGTGTAGGGGTTATTTAAGTGGAATTTGAAATTTGCCCCAAGGAATTTAAAATAAAAAAAGACGCAAAGAAACATACTGAAATTTCTTTGCGTCTTTGCGTCTCAGCGACACTGAGTCTTATTCAATCACAGCTCTCACTGACTGTCCGTCGCTGCGATAGTATGAGTTTACTCTTTGTTCTTTGTCATCGAATCCCAAGTAATGGGCGTAGTCGTTATCGGTTTCATCTGGTGTTGAACTCCAATAACCGCCGTAATATCCGTCAAAATTGAGTGTCTCTTCATAACGATATCCTGCTGCTGGGAGGAAGATATGGTTGCCGTTAGGTCCTGTAACCTTGAAGCCGTTGAATCCGTTTATCGTTGTCAGTTCCCAGGTGCAGTTGGTCACCAATTCTTCTTGTTCTTCTTTAGTAGGCATTCTCCATGCATCGCCCCATTTCTTTCTAGCGACATCATATTCAGCATTGCCGGAAATGTCGTCCAATGAAGCTCCCATTGTGGTGCAGTTGCCCCAAGCGTAAGAGTCTTTAGTTTCAATCTCGCCCCATGAATAGTAATCACCGTATTGTTCTGGCGCTGTTGCTCCTATGTTGTATTTCGCCCATTTCAATCCTGATGGAAGTCCGAGGTCAACCCAGTCGTATCCGTTGGTATTTCCTTCTGTTGACATTGTCGTGAAGCTGACTTCTTCGCCGTATGCTACGCCCATTTCATTGACTGCGTATGCTCTGACGTAATATGTTGCGCCTTGAGTCAATTCTGAGATGTTTGAAGTGAATACTCCTACTCCATCGCCGTCTGTTGTCTTGTTGTCTTCTATTGTTGGATTTTGTTCTGTGCTCCAGCAGACGCCTCTTGATGTCACTGCCACATTGCCGTCTGATGTCACTTCACCGCCGCATACTGCAGAGCTCACTGTTATGTCTGTCACTTCTGATGTTGTAACTGCAGGAATAAGCATCTCTAATGTGACGAATGATTTTTCTTCACCGTATGATGTATTGCCTTCTTCATCAGTAGCGTAAGCTCTCACGTAATATGTTGTGTTTTGTGTCAAATCTGAAATATTTGAAGTGAACGCGCCGACGCCTTCGCCGTCTGTTGTTTTGTTATCTTCTATTGTAGGATTTGAATTTGTGCCATAACATACACCGCGTGCTATGATAACAGCTTCGCCTTCGATTGTGATTTCGCCGCCACAGACTGCAGAATTTATTGTTATTTCAGTGACTTCTGATGTTGCGACTGTAATGACAGCTGGAATCTCTGGTTCTTCTGGTTCATCATCTCCTGGTTCTTCTGGATCTTCAGGATTTTCTGGTTCGTCATCTCCAGGTTCTTCCGGTTCACTTGGCTCTTCAATTTCTTGTGTCTTGAAGCTCTTTTCTTCACCGTAGCTTGTGCCTTTTTCGTTAGTAGCGTAAGCTCTTACGTAATAAGTAGTGTTTGGTTCCAAATCAACGACTTCTGATGTAAATGTTCCTAATCCAGTTCCATCAACTGTACGTTGATGTGTAACTTCAGGATTGCTTTCTGTGTTCCAGCAAACTCCGCGTTCTGTCACCTCGGCGCCTCCATCTGCCGTGACTTGTCCGACGACTTTAGCTGTAGTTTCTGTAACATCTTCAACAGATGCTGTAACAACTGTAGGTTTCTCTGCTTCTGGCTTACAAGCGAATAACAATGCACAAAGCATCGTCATTACTAAACAAACTTTTTTCATGATTATAGATTTTAATTAATTTTCATAAAATTCTTTTGCCATCTCAATCCATTGCGAGTCGATGCCTAATGTCTCGGCAATGTTAAATGCTTCATGCGGCACCTCTCCTTCGTATGTCTCGACTAACTCATAATTCATCTTGCCGTCGATAAGGCCTTTCACACGAAGACATTTGTTGTTATATGTTTTTATGTTATAATGTGTTACGATAACGAGACTCATCGCTCTGTCTTGAAGGAGTTTCACTAACGAAGAAACCAATGCCGTTCCTTCGGTAGGATTGGTAGTACGAGCCGGCTCATCGATGAGTGCAAGTATTTTCTTGTTTTGCTGCGACGATTTTATCACAGCGTCGATGTTTTTCATCTCTGCAGCAAATGAAGAAAGTCCTTTATTGATGGATTGGTCGTCGGTGGTGAGACAGAATATCTCGTCATAAACCATCATGTCGGCTGATGTTGCAGGAATGCCGAATCCGAATTGAAGGAGATACTGACACATCGCCAAAGTCTTGAGGACTATAGTCTTTCCACCCATATTAGAACCCATAATGATGAGCGGATTCAGTCCGTAATCAATATCGACTTTTTGGTATTCTCGTTTATCCTTTTCTAAAATGGATTTCACTTCTGGGTGAAATATTCCTTTATATGATGAGATATTATCTGAAGAAATAGTCGGGAAACAAAGTCCGAGTTCTTTCATCTGCAACGACTTGGCAATATTTATATCAACATCAGCGAGGGCATTCAACGCCATTGACATCGCTTCAGAATAAGGTTTTAATTTAGATGAAAGCTCAGCGCGAATCTCATCTTCGATGCGCATCACTTCATTATAAATCTCTTCCTGATAAACATCCTTTTCCTTCAACTTCTTACGCAGCGAAGCGAGTTCTTCTGAATATGAATCATAGATATAGAATGTCGCGATATGGAGTCCGTCAGGGTCAAGGATTTTGACGACATCATCAAGATTTGGAATTTCAATGATTTTATCTAAAGAAATCTTTTCCAAAATATTTTTAACATCAGCAGAGAGAAGAGCGAGACTCTTCACTTCGTAAAGCTCAATGTCGTCAACGACCACCGATGTTGCGAGACGAGATATTGTGTGGTTTATGTCTTTCAGATTGCATAGCTTAAACTGCAGCGACTGAACGATATTTTTATTCTCGTCATTTTTAACGACTTCGTAAAACTCCTTCATCACCGCGTACGACTTCTCGATAGAGTTTTTATCGTACATCATTGAACTTTCGAGCATTATCTTTCTTGAATAACTCGAATGAGTGCAGAGATTGTCAATCATGAAACGCAATCCGCATGGTGAATCTATGAGTTTTCTCAGTTGCATTGGGTTATATATATTCGACTATTGGTAAAATTAATCTTTAATACTTATTTGACTGAAGTTAAATGTTCATTCCATACTTCTTCAGCTAAGTATTTATCGCTGCGACAATGTAAATCAGCGATGCCATCTTCAATCATATTAGATGTTTCGGAATTGTAATAAATATCAGCAGCATCATTTATGGAAACACCATACATTTCGCTTATACACATAATTATTCTTGCACATTGTGTACTTCTCAATATTTGCTCTCCAACTTCATTCATATCTGTTCGCATTTAATGTATGTAAGACATTCTTTCAACATTTTCTCAGATCGTATGCAGTATTGTATATTTGGATTTTCATACTTAAGAATACCAAGGGCATCTTCTTGAGAAATTTCTCCTGCAAAATATCTGTCGAGAGTTATAATCACCCTATCATTGGCAATCCCACCTATTACCATATCATATTCACCAACATCTTGACCATCTCGACATTGCGCAACGAAATCGAGCCATCGTTTATCATAACTATCAAATCTCAATATTTTCCATTTTGTTTCTTCATTCATCGAAAATTCATATACATTAAGCCAGGCATCTTGACCTCTTCTTTTAAATCTTTGCGCATATCTTACTGCTTGTTCATGAATAGAAGTAAGATAGAAACCGCGTCCAAAATCAAGATACTTGCGTGAATGCAAAATATCAGGATGTTCAACTATGAGATTTGATGAATGATATAACTTCATGTTTATAATACCCCTTTTTCCTTCATATATTCTGTTAAATCTTCTAATAAATAGCGAGAACTAAATGTGTGAAGCACATCGTATGACGGCACAATGTACTCATACAATATCCCTGATTTTTTCAAACGCCTATATACTTCTTGCTGCGGCAATTTTAAAAACAGTGATAATTTTCCTATGCAATACGTCACAAATTCCAATGTTTTTTCATCCATAATCTCGCAATTGAATTATTTTATAAACAACTATCTAGCAAGTATGTTAGAAGATTTGTTTATTCCAAATATCATAATGCAAATATAATATTTTTTCACACTTATGAATACCACATGATGAATAATATATACTCAAAGCCTTAGCTCTTAGTTCTCAAATTATAAACCGGCAATTTTATCGCTTCCGACAATGTGTTGCATAATTTCTCTGAATCCAAGACGATGCCGTTCGGCGAAGTTGGATTAACGCAGACCGCTATAAGCTTGCTTTTCTGTAAGACTGTGATTTTACGTTTTGCATTGACGAAACTATTGTAAGTCATCGGTGTCAGGAAAATCTTGGTAAAGTCACGCACTACGATTTCAGTCTCGTTGAATATCTTATTCTGTCTTATATGGTTGATGAAATTATCCGTCAATGCGCCGCTGACGAACAAAGTCTTGCATTTTTTCAGACCGTCGGTATTGATATTTATCGATAACGAAGACGCCACCTTCAAGTCATGAAGGACGTCATCTTCATCTATTGCCCATACTCCGTTTTTTATATCGTTAAAAGTCTCGCGATTATCTTCTGATGTTAGGTCAAGGTTTATCATCTGTACCACGAAAGCCGTCTTCTGAACGAGCGTATTGATATTTGCCGAATAAGCGGCGCCTGTCGCGAGTATCATCGACTCGCTAACCGTTGGTGACGCCAGACTCATCCTCGACAAGGCGCCGTCGATGATGGTAAGGTCGATGTCATATTTCTTCATCTCGTCCATCCAGCGACGCAGTCCATTCGTCGACGAAGGACCAGAAAGCAGGATCTTGCCTGGAGTAAGAGCCTTACCTATTATTATATTACCTAAGGAAGTGTTTTCGTTGCTTATTTCAAGCAGTTCTGCGCTGAGACGTTTCATGAGATAATGTTTCTCAGATGTTCCGAAGTAAACGCCTTCGCGTAAGAAGATTTCAGGTTTCGCAGTCTTGGTCACTTGGTCTGTCGTCTCGCCGTCTATGCCTATGGAACTCACTGCAATACGTTTCTTGTCAAGAGGAAGACGCTGCAAGACATAGTTGAAACACTCCGTCTTGCCGGTGTTCTTCTCGAGACCGACTATCGAGCAGCTTTTGTATTTTATGAGTTCTTCGATGAAAGGCATGATTTTTAAGTCAACGGACAACAGTCAACTGTCAACAGACTTTGTCCACTTTTATTGTTTATTTATGAGATGCAAAGATAAGAAGATTTTTTAAAAATTGAGAATCTGAAAACCTGAGAATTGTAGGGACGTGGCTTGCTGCGTCCAAATAAATTGAAAAATAATGGTATTTGTTTTATCGCGAGCACTTTGCAAAATCGCACCAAGTTGGTTCGCATTTTAGTTTACCTAAGGAATTCTCATTGGTACCTTGGCGCCATCACGTCCATATCGCTTACAAATGTAAATCTGTAGAGGAAGCGATGTTTTACATTCATCAAACTATTGAACAAAATTGGAGCAGAAAAGAACTTGAAGATAACATGCCTGCGGAAAGCTATTCTTAAAAATTCTTAACACCTCTCTCCTACTTTCATTAACATTCACGTTAAAAATTGTCAAAAGCGTAATTTTTCCTTTGTAAACTCTTGACAAAAGAATGAAGGTGTTGTAGTTTTGCAGGTGAGAACACAAAAGTTTTAATAACCAAAATTTATGTTGTTATGGGAAATAACCAATCAACCTCTTGTCATTTCATCTCATGTCATTCTGTCATAAAAATAGACGGTATATTTATTGTTAAATCTCGCGCAGTTAAACAGACTCGTTCTTTGACATATTGTAACAAGCGTATCAATGCTAATCTCGTGATAATACTCTTAACAATTTAATGTCAGATTTAAACCAAACATCATATATAATAATGAATGAAAATTATATTGTATAACTAAAGACTAATAATTATGATAATTGACCTTAACATAAAATTAACAAACTCACCACAAGATTATTATTTCAAACCTTTATCTTTGATTAGACAAACCTCTGAATATCGCGAAGTTTATCTCACGAAACTCAATTTCCACGACAACACTGAATATGAATTGGTCGTCTATGATTTGAACTCCCTTCCAGAAAATTTCCCAGAAGATTACATACCAGAATTTAAAGTTCACGAAGAAATGCCATCTAATATCATTCCTAATATGATTGAAAAAGGAATCTATAAAGACGAGAAGCATAACATAGCTTGGATGGTAAAAAAACGTATCAAAGGACAAACTTTGACAGAACATCTGAAGTCGGGATTTGACATTGATAAAAAGGCGATTTTATATCAGTATCTCCGCATCGTCAAAACGACTGAAATGATCTCAAAAATATTCGACGGAGGGTGCGTCAACAACATCAATCCTGATAATATCATACTCGAAAAAGACGAGAACCCCGAAGACGAGAAATATTCATATTATTGGTTTCTCGTTGATTTGGATTGTGTTTCAGGAAGATGCCACAACAAAAAAGAAGTCTTTTTCAACACCGAGAGACAAAATGCCTTATATCGCGCTCCAGAGACTTTCCTTGGCAAATACAATCCTCAGACTGATGTGTTTTCGTTAGGAATGATTCTCGCTTACGCCATGCAAGGCAAGCATCCTTGGGAAGAGCAGCTTATAGATGAAAGAAGCAACTTATCAACAAGATATATCAAGACTTTAAAGGAGAAGTCTCCCGACATCGACTTTGACATATCATTCGATTTGAGAGAAATAATGATAGAAGCTATCTGCCCTAACCATAAAAATCGCCATATTGATGTAGAGTCGTTTCATGAACAATTAGAGGCTATTTCTGTGTTAAACGATGATACCAAAATCATACTTGAAGATGAAGATGAGGGTATTTGGGGTTTCAACTCTGATCAACCTAAGACCAACGTGACGTTTGACAAAGTAAAAGGCAACGGTTTCAAAGATGTAGCTGGCATGCTTCCTCTTAAAAGACAGCTGACACGAAACTTCATCGATATCATGCAGAACAAGGAACTCGCAAAGAAATTTAATATTATGCCACCTAACGGTCTTCTTTTATGGGGACCTCCAGGTAACGGCAAGACTTTCATTTCTCGCAAGTTAGCAGAAGAAAGCGACATGATATTCTGCATGATAAAACCCAGCGACCTCGGTAATATCTTTGTACATGGTTCTCAAAAACTGATTGCCGACTTATTTTCTCGCAGCGAAAAAATTGCCAAGAAAAACAAATGTGGCGTGCTGCTCGTATTCGACGAATTCGACAGCCTCGTCCCGAAACGCGACGGAAACAACACTCGTAATTATCAGGCTGATGAGGTGGCTGAGTTTCTTACACAACTGAACGACTGCTCAGAAAAGAACATCTATGTAGTGGCGACAACCAACCGCCTCGATGCCATAGACCCTGCCATCATACGTAAAGGCAGAATCGATGAGATTGTCTATGTCGGTATGCCCGATGACGAAGCTCGAACAGAATTGTTGAGACTGGAAATCGACAAACGTCCTCATGAAGATATTGATATGAAACGCATCACAGAATTGACAAAAGGATTCTCTGCTAGCGACATCAGTTTTATCATAAAAGAATGTGCACGAATCTCTTTCGAGGAAAGTATAAAGAAAGGTAATTTGGTAAAGATAAGCCAGGAACTGATTGAGAAAACCATTACAAACACAAGACCTTCCATCACTTCTGAAGAAATCAGCAAATATGAAGCGATGCGGGATAATTTCTCGAAATCAAGAAGACAAGACCGTAAACGTATAGGATTTAATGCTTAGGAAAATATGGTAATGTTGCCAAAAATGGTTGGTAATTGATCGAAAAAAAGTGTCATGATTTAAAGTTCCGTAGGAACGACAGAACAGAGGCAGGTGTGAAGACCTTCAATTATCTACAACAATAAACCGCCCTGATTCTTTATCTTCAAGGCGGTTTTAATATTCCAATTCGATTTGAGACGCATAAATGTTTTTTTATTTGCAGGAATCATTGATACGTCTCTACCTTAATTGTTAATTGTCAATTTTATTTATTGTGTCTCTCGTGACGTTTGATGATTGAAGGCTCGATGTTCATCTTCTCGCCTTGTAACAATGAAATCACGCCGTCAACAACGATATCTTTGCCGGTAAGATTGTCCTTAGCTTCTTCTGCTCTACGTTTCTGACATTCTGGACAGTCGCAGTCGTTGTGATATTCTTTTGGCTCTGTGTAAGTTGTGATAACGCCTTCGAAGTTACGCAACACGACTTTGCCTGGAGCTTGTGAGATGACGTATTGTGGCATAACTGGCGTCTTGCCACCGCCGCCTGGAGCATCAACGACGAATGTTGGAACTGCATAACCTGAGGTGTGACCACGGAGACCTTCGATGATTTCGATACCTTTTGATACTGGTGTACGGAAGTGTTCCAATCCCATTGAAAGGTCGCATTGATATATATAATAAGGTCTTACACGCATCTTGACCAAGCAGTGAACGAGTTTCTTCATGACGTGAACACAGTCGTTGACGCCTCTTAACAACACGCTTTGGTTGCCTAATGGAACGCCGGCATTAGCGAGTCTGTTACATGCTTCGATAGCTTCTGGTGTCACTTCGTTTGGATGGTTGAAGTGTGTGTTGATCCATATTGGATGGTATTTCTTCAACATCTCGCACAACTCTGGAGTGATACGTTGTGGACAAACGACAGGAGTACGTGTTCCGAGACGAACTATCTCAACGTGTGGGATAGCGCGCAAACGGCTGATGATGTATTCCAACTTAGCGTCGCTGACCATCAAAGAGTCGCCGCCTGAGAGAAGAACGTCGCGTACTTCTGGTGTTCTTTCGATATATTCTAATGCTTTTTCAATTCTGTCTTGTGGTGACTCATCGTCTTTTTGTCCAGCGAAACGACGGCGTGTGCAGTGACGGCAGTACATCGAGCACATGTCGGTGATGAGGAACAAAACTCTGTCTGGATAACGGTGTGTCAAACCTGGAACTGGCGAGTCTTCGTCTTCGTGCAATGGGTCTAACAAGTCAGCATCTGCCTGGTGTGTTTCCAATGCTGTTGGGATACATTGACGACGGACTGGGTCTTTAGGGTTGTTAGGATCGATGAGGCTTAAATAATAAGGCGTGATAGCCATGCGCAATGTTGAGAGAACGCTGCGTACGCCGTCTTCTTCTTCAGGAGTGAGTTGAACGTATTGTTTCAACTGTTCCAAAGTCTCGATACGATTCTTGACTTGCCATTTCCAGTCATTCCATTGTTCGTCGGTGACGTTAGGAAATAATTGTTTTCTTCTTGATTCCATTTTATATATGTTAAAGAAAAGAAAGTCGAGAGACGCAAATCCCTCAACTTTCAATTATTATTTATGCATAAAGTTCTTCGAAAATCTTACGGAGTTCAGGGCATTCACGGAGTTCTTGTAATGTGAATTCTGCGTGGCCTTTTGTATAACCGTTACCGATAATCATATTAACGTCTGAGCCGATGCCTTCTGCGCCGAGAGCTGCTTTTGTGAAGCTTGTTGCCATTGAGAAGAAGTAAACAACGCCGTCGTCTTTTGTGCAGAGAACAGCTGTCATTTCTTGATCAGGAACGTTAACGCAGTTGATTGTAACGTCAGCCATCTTGCCGTCTGTGAGTTTGTAGATGAGTTCATAAACTTGAACTGGAGTCATGCCAGCAACGCTTTCTACTACATCGCAGAAACCGAGTTCCTTGATACGGTTTGTACTCTTAGGACTGTTTGCCAAACCGATGACTTTACCTGTAACGCCAACGCGTTTCTTAGCTTCGTAGCAGCATAACATACCTGATTTGCCGCCAGCGCCGAGGATAACGACATTTTGACCATATTGGCACAACTTAGCTGTCTGTGCTGGAGCACCAGCTACGTCCAATGCTGAGAGAGCCAATTTTTCTGGCATGTCGTTAGGAATCTTAGCGTAGATACCGCTTTCGAAGAGGATAGCTTTACCTTTGATATCAACTTGGTCAACGTCTTTGCGGATTTCAAGGATTTCGTCGATGCGGAGTGGTGTCAATGACAATGATACCAATGTTGCGATGCGGTCGCCTTCTTTCAAGTCGATTTTGCCTTTCAAAGCGTCACCGATTTTTTCTACTTTACCGAGTAACATACCGCCTGAACCTGTTCTACGGTTACGGTGTTTACCCTGTAATTCAACGTTGAGGAACATTTCTTTCTTGACTTCTTCAAGGATACGTTCTTCGCTTGCGCCTTCGCCAGCTTGTTGTTTAGCATATAGATAAATATCTGTGAATGATGCTGAGTCGATATTTAATGTTTGAACATCGATGAGGATTTCGTTGTCCCAAATCTCGTCCATGTTGTTGTCAATCTTGTTAGCTGGTTGTGGGAGAACACCTTTAGGTTCAATGACGCGGTGTGTACCGTATTTGTTTCCTTTTTGTTGCATAGTATTTAGTGTTTTAAGTTAATATTTCTTTTCTGCTGTGAATACTCACAAATGCTCGCAAAGATAAAAATAAATATGATAAAAAACAAAGAAAGTTTAATTTTTTTATTGAGATTTTAGTAACTATAAATGAGGTATTATTCTCGCAAAGACGCAAAGAACGCAAAGTTTTACACGATATCTTATACGCCTCATATGTGACATATCTACAAAAAATTCCTTAATTCCTCAAATCCTCATACCTTTAGTTCCTTTCTTTGGGCGTTCCGGCTCCGCTTCCAGCTCCGCCGTCGGGCTTTCCGCTATATCTTTTTCCGCTTCGCTTCAAAAGGATGCCGCTCCAATCCCTAACGCATTGGAGGCTCCAATGTAGAGACGCATCAATGATTCCTATAAAATAAACAAACATTGATACGTCTCAAAATGATTCATGTTTTCATAAAAAGCTCTTAAATGCCCGACGGAAATAAATCAAATGAATCAAATGAACCAAACACGCTTCGCTTTTATTCTGTGACGGGGCGTACAGTCACGCCACCGCTGCGGTCGTAGTACCAACCCGCGGTCTCGTAACCATCGCCGAAGTCGAGGCCGTACGCGCCGCCGTCGCCGTAGTCGTCGTCCGGCGTAGAACTCCAATAGTCGCCAAGGCCGCCCTCACCGAAGAGCGATGCCCCGATACGGTAGCCCGCAGCAGGAAGGAAGATGCAATGTCCGTTAGGTCCTACCACTCTAGCACCATTCACTCCATTTATTTGTGTCCACTCCCATTCGCAATTAGCCACCAATTCCTGCATTTCATCTCTTGTCGGCATTCTCCAGCCTCCGCCCCAGTTGGCTGTAGCTGCATCGTATTGTGGATTACCTGATATATCACCCATTTGTTCTCCGTATGTCACACTGTTTTCATGTGTGTATTCCGCTTTAGGGCTAGTTTCTCCCCATGCATAATAGTTGCCGTAGCCTTCTGGAGATGATGCACCTACATTGCATGTCGCCCATTTTACACCTGAAGGTAAACCGAGATCAACGTAACCGTGGCCGGAAATCTCGCCGTCTGGGTCGCAAGGTCCTTCTTCAGTGGTGAATTCTTCCATCTCTCCATACCAAATGTAGTCATTCCAATAAGCGAAAGGTGCCGCATAATATGTCTCCCCCGTAGATAATCCCGTTGCAGTAACATCATAATAATAACTCTCAATATCGTTAGACGACGGTGACGGCTTGTAAGAAGCTATTTCTGTTATGCCGTTAGATTCGAAAACAGCAGTTCCTGTTTTCAATCCTACAGCCGACAGGAAATAGATCATGTCATGCTTCCAACTTATATCTGCCGAAGTCTTATCTCCTTCCGCCGTAAATTTGGTGATGTTCGGAAGTAGATACATCTTCTGAGACCATAAGGTGAAATCTGGAAACTGTACTGATAATTTTGGTAATTTCTTACCGAAAAGTTTTGCTATACAATATAATTCTGAGCCGGCCTTAAGTGACAAATCAACATTAGGATTGGTCTTTAACAGATCTTCTGAGGATAGTTGCGCTTGTGTTGCCAAGGATAATTTCGGTTCCAGATTAAATCCTATACCACTTGTTGCACTATATAGACCAACAAGCAGCCCTAATTTAAAACCTGAATAAATTTCACCTTTAACATCAAACTCACTGACAACCCACGGACTTTTATCCGTTCCTCCATGCGTAACATTCCTGATCCATTGTCCGTTATCGAACTTAGCGACACAATTACAATTATATTCATATTGCAATCCCAAAGTTGCTGACAATTCGCCTCTTATTCCAAAGCCGGCATTAACATATAACGTAACAGGAAAGATAATAGGTATCCCAGCAGGGGTCAGTACCGTTATCTTAAAATGCATTTGTCCTACACGTTGCGTGATTTCCAAAACATTTTCTGTCGCTATCTTATTTTGTACTCCTAATTTCACATAAGGAGTAGCATTCAGGTTTAAATATTTCAGACCATCAGCGTTATCTATCTCAAATTTAAAATTATGAAATCCTATATAAGCTATACCGCTGACTTCTATTTTATCATTGCCACTTTCTGTTTTTGCTATCTTAACAGGTATTTTAATGCAGTTCTCATCAAATTCAAACAATGTGAATCCTCTATTATTCATAGGGTTAACTATAGTATCATTTAAATCTATTTCTGTTGTATCTACAACTTCAAACTCCATAGGATTTCCATCAATGTCAAATACACCTTCCAATTCCGTGGTAATCGGTGTAGATTCATCTATCGTTAAAAATTCAAATGCCTCATCCAACGACATCGGCTCAATCTCAACTATTATCTTGTCAGTCTTCCTAACAGTTTTCACATTAGCCAACAATCCATAAGGCGTTTTATCTGATACAGGAATAAAAATGTGATCATCTTCTTTTGGTAAGAGATTCTCTGGCATACTTACGTCAAAAAATATTAACGAGTCACCTATAAATACATCACTAATATACTGAATAACATCTTCAGTATAAATATTAATGTCATCATACATCTGGAATTCCGGATCCTGATTGTCATCAGGATTTGGCTTGCATGAATTTAAAATTGAAACGCTGATGAAAACCACAGCCAGCAACAAAAAAGACATTTTCTTCATAATGATATTGTTTAATTATTATTATCGTAAAAAATACAACTAGGTAAGAGTTAGTCGTCAATAAAGTATGCAATTATACGAAATTTAACAATTCAATTTACAGTATATTATAAAAATATTTTACGCATCGGTAGTGGGTAAAACTATAATTATCAGATAGTTTTAAAAAAACACATTCCCTTTAAACATTCATTTAATGTCAATAAAAAAGGACAAAAACAGAGAAAAATATCACGCAATAGAGTTTTTTTGTTGTGAGTTGAGAGCTGTTTTGTTCAAAGCTCGCAGATCAATGCTCATCGCCAGTTGCGTTAGGGATTGGAGCGGCATCCTTTTGGAGCGCAGCGGAAAAGATATAGCGGAAAGCCCGACGCGAAGCGGAACGCCCCCAAAAAAAGACTAATGACAAAAGGCTAAGGTTTAAAGTTCAAAAAAGTCCGTTGTCCGTTGTATTTATACAAAAAGCTGCCGTCATTTTATTAACAGCAGCTCTTCATAAATTATGCATTATGCATTAAGAATTATGCATTATTTTCTTGGCTTGAGTCCCAAGATTTCTCTTGCTTCGTCTGAAGTTGCTACTTCACGGCCAAGTTCTTTAGCAAGACGAACGACCTTAGCTACGAGTTCGCCGTTTGACTTAGCGAGGACGCCTCTTGAGAGATATAAGTTATCTTCGAAACCGACTCTTACGTTACCGCCCATCGCGATAGCTGCTGCTGCGATTGGGAATGCATGACGGCCGATACCTGTTGCTGTCCATGTTGAACCTGCAGGGATTGCGTTGACCATCCAGCAGAGGTTAGCTACTGTTGCTGGTGTACAGCCTGGAACACCGAGGACGAAGTTGAACTGCATTGGAGCAGCTGGCACTTCACCTTTACGAGCCATATTTAATATTGTGTCGATGTGACCCATCTCGAAGCATTCGTATTCTGGCTTGATGCCGCGTTCTAACATACGTTTGCCGAAAGCACGCATC
>JAZUCH010000033.1:0-6087 GCA_045639025.1 Bacteroidales bacterium | reverse complement strand
TTATAAAAGTCAACGGACAACGGACAACAGTCAACAGACTGCGGATATACGTTGCCAGGTGGTTCTATGAAGTTTAAAGTTTTAGTTGTCATTGTTTTTTATAAAGTCACTGAGCAGTATCAGTCCTCAGTTTTTTTAGTTATTAATAATTATAGTTTCAGTAATACTTTAGCAGTAAATAGCTGGCAAATTTAAGAAAAAAATCTATGTGAAATACAATGATATTGAAGTTTTTTTAGTCTCTATATTATGTGGGCGTAAAGTGTTCTGAAAAAATAACTTTTCCTTTTTACATATTAAAGAAAATTTATTGTAAATTTGCAGTTATTCAAAATTTTATGTTTCATGGAAAATAATCTTTTTATATACAATAGCTTAACTCGTACTAAAGAGTTATTCAAGCCTCTCAATGCTCCTCATGTAGGAATGTACGTCTGCGGTCCAACAGTTTATGGCGATGCTCACCTCGGTCACGCTCGTCCGGCAATCACTTTCGACCTTGTGTTCCGTTATCTTAAACACTTAGGTTATAAAGTACGTTACGTGCGTAACATCACCGACGTAGGCCACCTTGAACATGACGCTGACGAAGGCGAAGACAAGATTGCAAAGAAGGCACGCCTTGAGAACTTAGAACCAATGGAAGTGGCACAATATTATAAAGACAGATACCATGTAAGCATGGATAAACTTAATGTGTTGCGTCCATCTATCGAGCCACATGCATCAGGTCATATCATCGAACAAATAGAGATGATTCAGAAAATCCTCGATGCAGGTTATGCATACGAATCAAATGGCTCTGTTTATTTCGACATTGAAAAATATAACAAAGACTTCCGCTACGGCATCTTGTCAGGACGTAATGTGGAAGAGCTTCTCAACAACACACGCGAACTGGCAGGTCAGCTCGAGAAGAGAAACGGCGCCGACTTCGCATTGTGGAAGAAGGCTGAACCAAAACATATCATGCGCTGGAACTCACCATGGGGCGAAGGCTTCCCAGGCTGGCACGCTGAATGCTCAGCAATGAGCTGCAAATACCTCGGCGAACAATTCGACATACACGGCGGCGGTATGGACTTGCTATTCCCACATCATGAATCAGAAATAGCTCAGTCGATGGCATTCAATGGCGGCAAGCAGCCAGTAAAATATTGGATGCACAACAATATGATTACACTAAATGGTCAGAAAATGGGTAAGTCATTAGGCAATGCGATGTCACTCGAAGACTTCTTCGCTGGCAACCACGCACTCTTGGAGCGTCCTTATCCACCTATGACAATACGTTTCTTCGTGCTTCAAGCACAATATCGCAGCACAGTTGACTTCTCTAACGAAGCATTGCAAGCTGCTGAAAAAGGCTACAAACGCTTGATGGAAGCTGCTAAGATAGTGAAGAGCCTCACCGCTACAGAAGGCGCTGAAGAACTCGGCGTACAAAAAATCATGGATGCTTGCTACGACGCAATGAACGACGACTTCAACAGTCCAGTCGTTATCGCCAACTTGTTCGAAGCAGTAAGACTTGTCAACTCAGTGAAAGACGGCAATGCTAAGATTAATGCAGAAGAATTAGAGTTGTTAAGAAAATTATTCCAATCATTCGTATTCGACATCTTGGGATTGTTAGACACAGAAGCAGGCGGCGACGACGGTTTGGTGGACGGTTTGATGGAGACAATCATCGACATCAGAAAAGAAGCACGCGCCAAGAAAGACTGGGCAACCAGCGACATCATCCGCGACAAACTCGCTTCTTTGGATATCGTTCTTAAAGACGGAAAAGAAGGAACGACTTGGAGTAAGAAATAATTAGGAATATCCCACGTAGAGCCGCACCGTCGTGCGGCTCTTTTTATATATTTTATCTTATACCTTCTAGTTTTACATTTCTTTAATGAATGAGATTAACAGACTTTCATTCATTCCGATATCCATTATTTTACGTATCTTATCGAATCTTCTCCAGATGCTGCTTTGGTTTTTGTTCAAGAAATATTGTATGAATGATTTGTCGATGTTAAGTATAATAAGACAGATGCAATAGAAATCATCTTTTTTGAGTTCTGGATATTTGTTAGAAAGTCGCGTGATAAAATTGTTGAGATTTGAGTCGGCAGAGCGCAGTAGGAGTATAAGTTCGTTACCGTTGAGTGGAATTAGTTCAGAAGCTTTGAGATTGCGTGTCTCAAGTTCTTTGATTCTCTTGAAAATCTCGACGCATATATCAGAATTGTAATAAGCTTCCAGATCGGCTTTGTTTTGGCTGTCTATCTTGCTCTTGATGTTGGCTATTTCTGTCTCCTGGCTTTTAATTATTTCTTCTTTATGGCGTAATTCTTCGTTAGAGCTTTTTATTTTTCCTTCAATCAATGAAAGTTTCCATTCGTTGTCTTTGATGATTTCGTCTTTTTTGTCTAATGTCTCTTTATGGATTTTCTTTGTTATGTTAATTATTCTTAAGAAGCTAATGGTAAGCACTACAAGAAATATCAGGATGGAGACTATGATAGTTATATATCTTTTGACTTTTGTTGAGTCGGATTTATATTCATCATATAATGAAGCCATCTGTATTTTGATGTCGGTGTTGTCTCTTCCTTTAGGATGGACTTTATTATCCATGAAGCTGGATTCATCCATATCGGAGTTTGCCAATGACTTATATATTTCATAAATCATCTTGGCTGAAACCAGTTTTGTTGATTTGTTGCCGTGGATAAAAGATTGTTTGGCATAATACAAGGCAGAATCGTGTTGGTTAAGTTTGAGGTACATCTCTGCCATAGTATGCTCGTATACATATTTGTCCTTCTCGTCGGAGATATCAATCAATTCCTTAACAATATTCACAGACGAATCCACTTCACCTCCGTCGAAATAAATCTGTGCGAGACCTCTTTTAGCGTAATCTGAATAGACGTAGTTTTTCTCAGAAGCTTCGGAGATTGTGTTTTTATACCAGAATTTAGCATTTTCCATTTCATTTATTGACTGATACGACTTACCGATTCGTGCGGAAGAATAGAGGTAAGAGGTTGTATCGCTGATATATTTAAAGAAAAGGTAAGAGTTGTGGTAATAGTCGAGGGCAATGTCGAAGTAATATTCATCGGAGTATAGAGTGCCGAGTCGCGTATAGATAAGAGCGATGAATCTGTTTTTTTCGTAGTTGAGGTCTTTTGCTTTAAAGCAGTTTTTCATTATTTTGAGAGAAATCAAATAATCCTCGCAGCTTTCAATGATATTGTCTTCTTCCATTTCTCCTACAGCTTTATAATAGTGAGCTCTAGCCGTTTGAAATGACAAGTCTTTGTCGTTTTTATAAATGTTAAACAAGCTGTCGTAGAACTTTGTTGCCTTTTCTACTTCTTTATCGTTAGATTGTTTGTATTGATTTTTGAATTGTGCTTCTGCTAGAAGTATGTGGTATTCGTTTACGAGATAAGGGTCATTGTAATATGTGTTGATGGAATCTTTTATATCTAATAGGTTGTAGAGGGCGCTATCGACTTTGTTGGTCAGCATCTCACGTGTCTTCTTGAACTTAGGGGAGAAGATGTTGTGATGTTTTTTTTCGATGCAAGAAGTAATAATAATAAGTAGCAGAATAGCTACTGTATGTATTTTTTTCATAAAGGTATTTGTTGCTTTATTTTGTGTTTACTAATAATTCGCTTGCAAATATATTGTTTTTTATGAAAAAAATATAGAAAATAATCTATGCATATTTATGCATAAAAAGGTCTAACATTTTGATTAGTAAATATAACGAAACGTCTATGTCGTCAATGTTATAAATTTTATATGTCGTAGAGTTTTGCTGTTTCTCTATTTCTGTATTCGTGTTTTTCGTAATAACCTATAAGATTGCCGTCATTGTCGCGCAGAGCGACCATATACACATCTTTGTTTTCATCGTCATTGCGAAAAGTGTAAACTATATTGTTTTCATGATTCTTGCCGAACCATTCGAGCACTTTGTCAATTTGTTCGTTAGCGGATGCAGGGTGACAATTTCTTAGGCTTTTGCCAGTCAAGTCTTTTTTGTATCGTGTAATAGCGGAAGGGTTCATATAAACAATTATAGAGTTCATATCGCATACAACGATAGGAGCTTTGTCTTGATCTAAAATACTTTTGAATAATTGTTCCATGTTTTTCATATTAAGAGTGTAGATATAAAGATTAGATAAAAAAAAGAGACGATGTGAAATCGTCTCTTTCATATTATTAGGGATAAGTTTATCCTAATTTTACGCGTTTGAAAGCTGTAACTGTAGCTTCTTTATCACCACCTTGGATATATTCGCGGACTGTTTTAGGGTCAGCGATGAGTGATACTTGGTCGAGTAAGCAGTTTTCTTTGAAGAATTTAGCGAGGCGGCCTTTAGCGATATTTTCAATCATTGTCATATTGAGGCTACCAGCTTTTTCAGCTGCGACTTGTTCTTTAATTTCGCGAGCTTTAGCAGCGTCTTCTTCAGTAATCCAACCTTTAGCCATGTTTGAGTTGATGTGGTCATCTGTGTCAACGTGAGCTGGGTTGATACCTGCTTTTTTCAAAGCGACTTCGATAGCTTTTTGGATTTGTTCTTGTTTAGTTTTTTCGATAGCGACATTGTATTCGTTATCTTTTGTTGCTTGAGGAACGTCGTTTTCATCGATAGCGACTGGGTCCATAGCAGCGATTTGGAGAGCTACTTCGTGAGCTATTTCTTCGATACCGTCGAATGATTTGTTGAAACCAACGATAGTAGCGAGTCTGTTACCTTGGTGATTGTAGTTTGTTACGAATTCACCTTCGATAGTGAAGTATTTACCAACTTGAACTTTTTCACCTGTTTTAGCTGTGAGGTCTGTTACGATAGCTTCAATTGTTTGGCCGTTGATTGTAGCGGCATTGAGAGCTTCGATATCTTTAATTCTGTTTTCAATTGCGAAGTCGAGGAGTTGTTTTGTTGTACCAACGAATTCAGCGTTAGCACCAACGAAGTCTGTTTCGCAGTTTAACATAATGACAGCAGCGAATTTGTGGTCTTCAGTTGCTTTTGAAATAACGCAACCTTCAGTAGCTTCGCGGTCAGCTCTTTTCATAGCGATTTTTTGACCTTTTTTACGGAGGTAGTCGATAGCAGCTTGTTGGTCGCCGTTGCATTCAACGAGAGCTTTTTTGCAATCCATCATACCTGCGCCTGTCATTTGTCTAAGTTCGTTAACTTGAGCAGCTGTAATGTTCATAATAAGTTGTGTTAAAGGTTTATTTATTTTTTGTTAACGGTTTTACGTGGTCTTCTAGGACGTCTTTCTTCTTTTTCTTCATCTTCGCCCTTGTTTTCCATTACGTTTTCATCGTCCATCATTTCGTCTTCAATGATGTCTTCTTTATCACGTGAGTTTTTACGTTCTGTCAAACCTTCTTCAATAGCTTCAACCATTTTGCTGATGATGAGTTCGATTGATTTTGAAGCGTCATCGTTAGCTGGGATTGGGAAGTCGATGAGGTTAGGGTTTGAGTTTGTATCAACGATAGCGAAAGTAGGGATGTTAAGTTTTCTAGCTTCTGCTATAGCGATATGTTCTTTAATAACGTCAACAACGAAAACTGCGCTTGGGAGACGGTTGAGGTCAGCGATACTACCTAAGTTTTTGTTTAACTTTTCGCGTTCACGTTCGATTTGTAAACGTTCACGTTTTGAAAGGTTGTTGTATGTGCTGCTTGCCATCATTTTGTCGATGCTAACCATTTTGCGAACTGCTTTACGGATTGTAGAGAAGTTGGTGAGCATACCACCTGGCCAACGTTCTGTTACGTAAGGCATGTTAACCTTCTTTACGAGTTCAGCAACGATGTCTTTAGCTTGTTTTTTTGTTGCAACGAAGAGGATTTTTTTACCTGATCTTGCTAATTGACGTACTGCGTTAGCTGCTTCGTCAATCTTGGCTTGTGTTTTATACAAGTCTATAATATGGATACCATTACGTTCCATGAAGATGTAAGGAGCCATGTTTGGATTCCACTTTCTTCTTAAGTGTCCAAAGTGACAACCTGCATCTAATAATTGTTCGAATGTTACTTGT
>JAZUCH010000032.1:0-9324 GCA_045639025.1 Bacteroidales bacterium | reverse complement strand
GATTCCAGTTGGCTCGTTAAGGTCTATACCCATAGTGAGCTGTTCTTCTCCGAGGGTGATAGTGAGCACTTCACCGTTCTTGAGGCAATTCAGTTCGGCATTGCTCAAATGGAACTCGTCGGTTATCAGCTGGAGATTTCTACCGATAACGGGTGTAGGCACAAACAATACCTGACCAGTACCTGCGTCAATCTGATGGAAAGCGGTCATTTCATTGCCTTTGGATGTAGGCATTTCGTCAATTATCGCTTTGCCGGAAAGCAATTTGTTTCGTTTGTCCTCACTGAATTGGGACAGGTTGCTCTGTTGGAGCTGAGGGTAGAAAAGGACATCTACCTTACCGCCCTCATTGCGGATGAGAGAGAAACGGGTACGGCTCTTGATGATGTTACCTTGGTTATCCTTGACATGAATGGGTAACACAGGTGAACGGCGGCCGTTACCAATTTGCTGAAGAACACGCAAAGGCAGGTCTTCAACCATTTCCCTTGTCAACCCGAATGTTTCCAGGATCTCATAGGGAATCTCTTCTTCTTTAAAACTGTTTCTGATCATATCGATTTCTATTTATAGGTACTATCGCTGAAATAGTCAGCTTGTGCAAAAGTAGAGCGATGATTGCATACATGGATAAGATACCGATTAAAAAGGTATGAATTTTGAGAATAATTATATATAGACGATAAATCATACTCTTATTTCATACTCAACATAAGGCTAAAATGATTTTTAGGAATATTGATTTTGAGTATGAAATAAGGGTATGATAACTTATAGAATGTTATTTATTGTATGATTATACTCTATGTTTTCTTTATGCTGATTAGTTAAGTCTAATTTTGCAGTATGAAATATTTTGTTACTTTATTCATACTCATAATTACTTGTCTTCATACTAAGGCGCAGTTTCATACCATTGCGTCTCGTCCTTTACGAAATAAGGTGGAAACACTAAAAGACCGTCTCAAGTCTGAAACGGTCAATGTAAAGGATTCCCTTGCAATGGTAGGGAAGAAAGAAATGAGAATAGATAGGGAGAAATGGCTGGAACGGTATATGAGTGTGTCACTGCCACTGAAGAGTATTAAGGTGACATCACCATTCGGAATGAGAAAAGACCCTTTTACGGGTAAGCTCAGAATGCATAATGGTATAGACCTTCATGCACGGAATGATGAAGTTTATGCCATGTTTCCTGGTGTGGTGAAAAAGGTTGGCTATGACAAACGTTCCGGGAACTATGTCACATTACAGCATGGGGATTATACGGTAAGCTATTGTCATTTGTCAAAGGTTGCAGTTAAAGAAAAAACTCCAGTATTGGCTGGTGATGTGGTTGGTGTCACGGGCAATACGGGACGTAGTACGGGGGAACATTTGCATATTAGAGTGAAATGGAATAATGGATCGATAAATCCTTGCGAAGTATTTAGATTTATAACTTCCTTAAAAACACTAATAGAAAGAGAAGAATCTATATAAGCATCCAATTTAGACAACTTTTTAGATGGGTGACATCATACACCCATTTAAAAAATTGTCTAAATTTTAAGGATTTTATTGGTAAATAGTTATCGAAAGGAGGTTTTCATAATCGGTCCTTCCTTTTTTTATTTCTCTAAGAGCTTGCAGTAGTAGTCCCTGAAGGAGACTCCCACCTGTTTGCAGGTCTCAATAAACGTATTATAAATGACGGAGTTCAGAATTCCCAGTACACAACGAGGGTGTGCATTCTAATATGCTTCATTTTTAATACTGCTGGATGATTTTAATATTTTCCAAAATAATCTTTAACATCATCATTATATTTCCCTGTTACATGCATATTATATTTTGAATAATCAGCCAAGTATGAAAGGATGCTCATCATCTCGACGTTTTCGTTTGCAGTCACAGTTATAGACTTTCCTTTTAAAGGGAAACAAAAAGAATATAATATTGTTAAAATATAAATATATGGAAAAGATAATTCTTTGTTTATTCTTGCAGTTTCAATATACCACTTTCTGTATCTCTATTATTTAAATTACGACGGCTCTTTTTCAAGCTTTTGCCGAAATTCAGTGTGTAATTCATTTGTAACAGCAACATGTTCGCATTATCTTTTATATATATCTGTTTCTGAGATGGATTATCAGTCGCCAAATTCTCTGTATGGTACTTCGAACCTTTTCCCGAAAATGGATACATACATATAAGCATTAAAGAGAGATTGTTTTTAGGACGATAAGATAATCTTATGTCTGCATTGTTTTCTGCCGTAATGATACTTTCTCCAATCAATTGTTTCTGAGGATTCAGATAATATGCAGACAATTCCCACTTCCCGAAATATATTTCTCCCAACAAGCTCCAATATACATCATTAAGATGATGGCTAAAATGATCACTCTTCGTATTATAATGGTTATAACCTAAAGTTCCACGAATATTAAAATGATTGAGTACGCCGTTGTATCCCAATCTCATTTCAGTATTGATATGGTTGCTCCTGTCATAATTCATATATTCTGAAATAAAAAGGCTGTTTCCCAGATACGAAACATCGTTAAAAATAGGATTAGATATTCTGTTATATGAAAATGTCAAATAGCCAATCCAATGCTTGTCCCTAAGGTTCAATCTCAATTGATTGAGTAATCTTTGTTCTGTTTTAAGTTCAGGATTCCCAGTCATTATCAAATAAGAATCATATCGTTGTGAAGCACTGCTTAATTGTGATAACGTCGGCAATATCGGGCGATATTGAAATTGATAACTTAGATTCAATTTTTTAGATAAGGGATAGGAAATGGAAAGAGACGACTGATTGCGGATAAAATCACGCTTGTCATTGTTGTTTTCCACAAAATATGCCTTTATTCCTGTTCCTACAGTCCATGACAGATTGCCTGTTTTACCACCCCATGAGGCATAAAGATAATTGTTGTTCTGTTTCAATAAATCTTCTTTTGCATTTCCTTCTCGATACTTGTTGTCAGTATGTGATAAAGTATTCTGCAACCCTACATTCAACGTTGATTTCTTGAAACCTTTTGTATATGAAAGCTCTGAAATCAATGTATGTCGTGAATTATCTACATTGTAAAAATAATCTTCTGTTTTTTCATTCCGTTCTTCTTTCAGAATATAACCATATTCAGAATCCAGTAATGAACCTACTATGTTGATTTCCAGAGAACGATTACCTTTCCATTTTTTAGAAAAAAACAGGTCCAAAGAGGGCATATATGACTTATAAGAAGATTTACTGTGCTGAAAGAAACTTTCTGTTTCATACATCATTCCATCAACTGTATTGTGTTGATTGCCAAATTCATTTCTCAGTACAGCAGTAAAGTTTGTAGATGTATTAGGTTGATATACATACGTTGCGTTTATTCCATTGTTCCAATATCCAAAAGATGATTCTTCACCTTGCAATTCCCGCTCCATTCTGAAATCTTCACCAATATACGCTTCCTTTTCATTGGTCACACGCTTGGAGTAATCACGCCAGTTTGTATAATATTGTAAAGCAATTTCGGTTTTGTTCCAATGATATGCAAAATATGGGCTGGCATTAATAAACCCAGTCATAGGAGATGCGGATAAGGGTAAACTGAATACCCCTCCTTCCGTTCGCTCTTTCAGAATGAAATCTATCACTCCACCAGTATTTTTATCTGCATATCGTGCTGTAATCATGTCGCTATAGTCTATGCGTAAAATATCTTTTGGCTGAATGGTCAAAATATCTTCGGCTGTTTTAGGTACTCCGTTTATTCTATATTGAGGTGAACGTCCGTTGATTGACATTCGTTGCTCGATGCGGTTTACTTCCAAATTGGGAAGTCCTTGTTTTTGCATCAAATCAAAAACATTTCCGGAATGTTTCACTTGAATGCTTTGCGGATACACAATCATTTTGTCTGAACGGAAAGATATATTTTCGGCTGTCACAATGACATCGGATAACGTCTCTACACTTTCTTTCAGATATATGGTTCCGAGTTGAAGATTCTCCTTGATGTCTTGAATTTGAATTATGTAATTCTCATAACCAATATGTGAAATTTGTAAAATACCACTTGTATTCGGAACTTTATCTATAATAAAGACTCCTTGTTGGTCGGTAGTTGTTCCTTTTTCTTTTTCAGAATGAATAAAGATGACAGTAGTTCCCGTCAAGGCTGTAGAATCTGTTTCGGCCACAACTTTTCCTGTAATTCTATAACTGTTCGCTATTATAGGAAGCGAAATTACGGTAAAAACAATAATTAAAAAAAATCTGTTCATATCTTATAGTTTTATAATTGTTGGTGCAAAGATAAACGTCTGCACCGTTACACAGTAAAACAGTCCGTTACATAATTGTCACTTGCTGCCTCAAATATGTCACAATGTAAATATATGCTCAAAGAATCATTGGTTTCTAGCAAAAATGCGTTGAAAGGCCTCTTCTTCCATATCCCGTTTTATCCTATTCTTTCTCGTCCGTAGTGCTCCAATTGTAGTACGCATACAAAATGCTATGGTCTTATTTTTTAAATCCAAGGAGGAAAGTACACAAAAATAAAGGTCATCCAAACTCATTTTCGGATATGCTTTTCTAATAGTGGAAATCAGTTCAGGAAAAGAGCCGTTAAGATTGTCATATAAGTCTTTTTGCTCAATGACAGGCATATATTCGTCGTTGATTTCAACTTCCTTCTCTATTAGTGTGATGTAACGGTCTGTTTTTTTATACATGGCAATTTCTCTCTCTATATCATTAATCTCTGCACCATTAAGAAGGTTTACTTTTCTTTTCTTTTGCACGTGAAATAGAAAAGAGAGTATGGATATGATAAAAACGGTTACTAAAAAGCAAAAAGTCAGTGTGCCAATCCCCTCATTTTTTTCAGATGGTAATGGAGATGTTTGTATATCGGCCGTACTATTTCCTTTAACCTTTAAATTTGTATTTAAAACAATCAGATTATTGCCTTTCAAATGACTGTTTCCCTCAACTTTACCGACAATGGACTTTATGTCTCCAGATAAAGATAATTTACTGCCCGCACCAATATTCACTTCCAGCAGATTTGCAGAAAGATTCATTTCTCCCCTTGAGCCTGCTGCTAATGTTAGATTCAGGGAATCGACATTCAATGCATCTGACACTTCAATTGTGGAAAAATTCAAAACCAAATTCTTTATGTCGTTTGTATAAATGAATAAGGTGTCTTTTGGCATTCTTCCTGTCGCATCTGTCAATTCGATGTGTAAAACTTTTCCTTCTGAATATTGTTTTGTCCATTCGGGATGTGATGTCTTTAACATGAACTTTTCTGACGGGATGATGACGCATCTATAACCGGAAACAACAAAATTGTCGAATTTGTTTTGTGCTATGATGTCCAATAGTCCAAAACACAGGAATGTAAATATAATTACTCTTCTCATGGTTTCATTCATTTATTTCAAGTTGATTTTTAACTAAATTATAATAACTGCCTTCAAGAGCATACAATTCGGAATGGTTTCCTTCCTCTTGAATTTTTCCGTCACCCACAAATAAAATTTTATCAGCATTGACAACTGTACTTAGTCTATGGGCTATAATGATCAAAGTTTTATTCTTGAAGTTCGATAGCAAGTTCTCCATTATTCTTTTTTCATTCTCTGCATCTAGATGGGAAGTTGCTTCATCAAAAATTAAAATTTCTGGATTTTTGTAAAGAGCCCTTGCAATCAATATTCTTTGTTTTTGTCCACCGCTCAAAGAAACGCCTGTATTTCCAATAATTGTATGGTATCCATTGGATAATTTCCTAATAAAATCAGACAAGCAAGCTTGTTCTATGCAATATTCGATACGGTCATAATCAATTTGTTCTTCATTGTGTCCTAAAGCAATGTTTTCAGCTATTGTTCCACTGAAAATATAGCCATCTTGTAATACTGCTCCACATTTTCTTCTCCAGGAATCGACGGATATTTGTGATAATGGAAGATTGTTTATTTCAATGCAACCTTTATGTGGAAAATAGAAACCTAATAATAATTTAATGATTGTAGTTTTCCCACTTCCACTATGACCTACGATTGCGGTTGTTTGGTTTATAGGTATATCAAAAGATATATCTTGTATGACATCTTCCTTTGTTGTATTTGGGTATCTAAAAGAAATGTTCTTTACCTTCAAAGATTCTACTGCTTCGCTCAGTTCTAATGTTCCGCAACACGCTTCATCCTCCTTATTGAAAACACAATTTATTCGTTTCAATGAAATGTTTGCGTCTTGAATATCTTGACCTAAGTGGTACATCTGGCTAAGATATGATGTCAATTGTCCTAAAATGTAACTAATGGTCAAGAGGACACCGATGGACAAATGTGAATTGAAGATAAGAAAAGAGCAAATGACAAAAATAACGATGTCACGAAATCTATCCATAAAAGAACTTCCCAACATCTGTTTGTAGTTGAGATACAATGCCTTCAAAGAAATTTCGTTTATAGTTTCTTGCGATTCTCTCCAAAATTTAATTCTTTCTTCTTGTGCATTGTTCGTTTTTATGTCTAACATCCCATCCAATAATTCATAAATCGCATTTCTGTTTCGGGATTGCGCTTCGTAACGACTATAATCCAAATATCGCCTTGTCTTTAAAAAAGAAAAACTCCACCAAAAAGATACAATAGCCAATAGAATGAATATGGCAAAAATAATTGCGTTATAATAAGCTAATAATGATGCGAAAACAATGAAGCTCAAAACGGATACAATTATGTCAATTACTCGAAATGACAAAAAACGTTGTAGTCTTGCTTGGTCATCCATTCTTTGGATGAATTCTGTTTTTAGTTTTGAGTCGAAATATTTAACAGGTAAATTTGTTATTTTGAGTACCAATTCAGATAAATACTCGATACTGATAGAAAAGTTCATTTTCATCAAGAGTATACTGCTGAAATTATTGGAAAGCAAATAACCTATACAAAATAAAGTTTGGGCAATGAAAAATATCCAAATATTGGATACATTGTGTTTCCCAATACCTTCATCGACTAAAAATTGAAACATAATTGGAGATAGCCAATTCAAAATCATAGCTATCACCAATAGAAGTATAGATAGGCAGATACTTTTATTGAAATTCTTATATTTGTAAAAAAATAAGTTCCAATTCTTCTTCTTATTTTCATGTGGAATGCATAAATTATGAAAAGAAGAACTTGGCTCAAAAAGAATTGCGTAAGCTTTTTGTTCTTTTTCTGTAAATAAATTGTAGCAAAAATCTTTTTCAGACAATTTGATTTTCCCAAATGCCGGGTCTACGATGTGATAAAATGTTTGCTTATTCCGTTTTTGAATTTTGTATAAAACGACGAAATGCCCTTTTCTCCAATATAGGATAACAGGTAATGGAAATTCTTCGAATAATTCCAAATTACACTTTAATGCTGCTGCTTTTAGTCCTAAGGAGTTCGCGCATTTAATCAATTCAGAGACACTGAGTCCCTGTTTTGTTATATTGCAAATGTTTTTTAAATAATCAAGCTCTATTTTCTTTCCATAATATTCACAAATCATTTGGATGCATGACGCACCGCAGTCGTTTGTCTCTAATTGTAAGCATACAGGAAATTTTCTTTTCATAGATTTGAAATGTAAAATTTAAATTTATCCAATACAACATGGTCTTTTTTACGCTCATCAAAATTGTTTATGCAAAATTCATCTCCTTCATTCTGAATATATTTTTGGCTACATGCACCATTGCATATAGGAAGTAATCTGCATTTAAGACAAGGCTTATTTGTGAATTTGCATAAGAGGCATTTTTGTAAATCGTCATTTTCCCATACGATTTCACCGGAGTCATTTAAAAAGCCGTTTCGTTTGGCTGTCGCAAAATCTACAGCTGTGCATTTGAATACATCTCCATTATAATTTATGATAGCACTATTTTTCAAATCGCCATAACATGGTTTTCTCACATTGTCAAATAATGATCTGGAAGCATTGAACCCTGATTCAACAAATAAATCAATCAAATCATCGACTTTTTCTGTGATGTCAATATTTGCATTTTGCCAAACTTGGTGTAATTGGATAGTCAAGTGGGACTTGTTTGGAAGAGCTGATAAATCGTCAATAGTTTCTCCGAAACTTTCTATGTTTTGGTTTGTACAATTAAAACGAAGTATGACTTTTATTTTTGCATCCAATAATTTTTTGACATTTTGAATAATTACAGAATAAGTGTCACAGCCAATAAAAGGGAATCTGGTATTGTTGTGCAATTCTTTGTTTCCGTCAAGAGTTATCTGTACGCATGTTACATTGTTTTCAGTCCAAAATGATATTAAAGAATCATTGATGAGAAAACCATTGGTTGTGAAACCGACAGATAATTTACAGCCTGTTTGGGTAGTCACTGCTTTTGCATATTCCATCAATGGTTTCACAATATGTTCATGTCCTAATAAAGGTTCACCTCCGAAAAAAGAAATTTGCAAAGATTTGCGTTTCTCCGCTTGTGTATGTATAAAAAGTTT
This sequence comes from Bacteroidales bacterium, assembly GCA_045639025.1. Lineage (GTDB taxonomy): Bacteria > Bacteroidota > Bacteroidia > Bacteroidales > F082 > Limimorpha. Next base: position 795 of record JAZUCH010000032.1, on the reverse strand, counting down.
AACTTTATGGATAAGGCTTTCATCCATAAATTCTTTTGGCTTATTTGTTTCGTAGCAATACCAACATTTAAAATTACAAGACAATGTAGGATTAATTATTAAATAGAATAAACTCTCATCGTTTATTATTTTATTGCTTAATGATTTGACGGCTTCAATTTCATCCTTGTTGATGTCAACAGCAAATCCACCTTGAACTAGTTCTTTGTGTAAATCACTACTTTCTGTAATATTGGTAAAATCATTAGTCTGTATGTCTTTTTTTATGAGCATGAATCTGTCCGACAAAGCATTGTATAATAAGTCTGTTTTCTCGGAAAGGGATATTCTGGTGTTAAAGATACTAAATTTATACATAGGTAAAATAAAAATTTTCAGACTATATAAAAACAATCCTAAATAATATGGAAAATATTTCACACTTGATGCAAACTTTTTCTATATTGTTTAGGATATTACTTTTGACTGATGAAGCTCTTAAAATAAAGAGAAATTCTTTATTTAGCCTTTTGAGCCGCATCCTGCAACACAGTTACCACCATTGCAGTTGTTGGTAACATCACATCTGTCATTCGTAGGATCTTGTCTTTTCCTAAAAAAGGTTGACTCTATTTTCACTCTAAAAATTAACAATTCCATTTCCGTACGGAATCCGTTGACTTTGCTTCCTGCAGAAGTTGACTTGTTTTCCTGGAATGGTTGACCTCTTTCCTAAGGAAGTTGACTTTGGACGGATTTTGTTGACTTTTCATGTTCCGTAGGTTGACTCCATACGGGAAAAGTTGACTTGTTCCA
>JAZUCH010000031.1:0-2495 GCA_045639025.1 Bacteroidales bacterium | reverse complement strand
CAACAAAGGCTTATGTCTTTCTTCATTCTTCCATTCCAACAAGGACTTATCTATCAATCTTGGAAAATAACTTGTCATAACGTTCTCTAAATTTTTATGCAAAGATAATCATTTTGTAAAAAGTCAGAGATAAAAACAAGCATTTTTTGTAAAAAGTCAGAGATAAAAACGAGCGTTTTTTGTAAAAAGTCAGAGATATGGGTAGAAATCTTGTACCAGCTTCAGGAAGTAGACACTAAAAATGATTTTAGTTAAACATAATTTTTAAAAGTAGACAAACACAATATTTTTATCTTTCTTTCAATCACATCAAGCTATGTGATTGAAAGAAAAACAAAAATCTTCTCAAAGAAAAATTCATAAATCTTTTGTAACGCAATTCATAAAAGCCCCCTTACAGTTTGTATGAGACCTTGAATCCGTCATATTTCAATCTGTTTGACTTCAGGTTGTTGTAGGCTGTAAGTCTTACAATGCATCCCGCCACGGTCGCGCCTGTTCCTAACAATGTAAACAAAACAGCAGTGTCTTCATTCACAAAAGGAGCCATGCCCAACAACGCTCCGCCTCCAATCGCCAATAATTCACCTGTAAGCGACTGACGTGCGTATTTGTCCAAATAATAATTCGTTTTCGCCAATTGTCCGCTTGCGGCTTCATATTCCGCGTACAATTCATCAGCACCTAACTTAGGATTTGATGTTGATTCTTTGCTGAGGTTTTCTTTGTCGGAACCTGACCCTTTAACTACGATATAGTTGCTTTGCGACATACCTGCGAATGAAAGAGTCATGAATAGTAATAAAAATAATTTTTTCATAACATTAAAATTTAAAAGGTTATACACGTTAATTATAAATTTAGCAAAGGTAACAAATTATATAAAGTATTGCTGTAAAAGTTGCTTGGTTAAACATTATTCCCATTTCTCTCCTCTGATCACTGGCATAAGATTCTGTTGAATGAAGGAAGAATAATTAGAGATATTTTTCTCTTTTTTACTCCAGATTTCGCTTGCGTCCATCAATTTGGAAACACTCATGATTTTTGTTGAAAGCAACCGTTTCTTTATAATATAGACTTCATAATCATTACATTCACAACCCAAATCAGAACCGCTGATATTGACAGTAAGCCCTAATTGATGATTTTTGAAAACTACGGATGGATACGATCTCAATCCTATTGTCATATCTTTCACCGAATAATGTTCGTATATTAAAAAATAAAAATGATTTAATATCGAACTGATATTTTCTATTTGCAATTCTTTCATAGTTATAGCATTACTTTTGGTGATATTTATAACATTCCTTACTATATGATATATTTCTTTCTTTTATTTCCATATAATTATTCTTAATCGAATGTTATAAATACTCATACCACTAAATGGGACAACTCTGTCCTGCAAATATAATATCTATTTTCAGATTTCGCCCTTACAAAAAAAAGAAAACCCGAGAAAAATATTCTCAGGTTTTCATGTTTTATATTTCTAAAATTCTAAAGTTCTAGAATTCTAAATTTCATCAAACAATACCTTGAGCTAACATAGCTTTAGCTACTCTCATGAAGCCAGCGATGTTTGCACCTTTAACGTAGTCGATTGTACCATCTTCTTGTTTACCGTATTCGATGCAGAGGTCATAGATGTCGTTCATGATCTTTTGTAACTTAGCGTCAACTTCGTCTGCAGTCCAGCTGATGTGAGCAGCGTTTTGGCAGATTTCGAGGCCTGATGTAGCAACGCCACCAGCGTTAACAGCTTTACCTGGAGCGAATGGGATACCAGCATTTTGTACTGCTGCGATTGCGCCTGGTTGGCAACCCATGTTAGAAACTTCAGCTACATATTTTACGCCGTTAGCGAGTAATTCTTTAGCATCGTCTTCGTTCATTTCGTTTTGGAATGCGCAAGGACATGCGATGTCACATTTGATGCTCCAAGCTTTCTTACCAGGAGTGAAGATAGCTTTGCCTGGGAATTTGTCAGCCATATCTTGAACTTTGTTGCGGTTTGAAGCACGCATGTCGAGCATATAGTTAACCATTTCCATTGTGATACCTTCTGGGATTTCGCAAACGCCGTCTGGACCTGAGATAGCAACAACTTTAGCACCGAGTTCGATAGCTTTTGTTGCAGCGCCCCATGCTACGTTACCGAAGCCTGATAAAGCGATTCTCTTGCCTTCCATTGTGTCGCCAACTTGTTTAACCATGCGGTTAACATAGTACATAGCGCCGAAACCTGTAGCTTCTGGACGGATCAATGAACCACCCCAGCCGTATGATTTACCTGTCAATGCGCCTGTGCTGTGTTCGCGAGCTAATTTTTTATACATACCGTATAAGTAACCGATTTCGCGGCCACCAACGCCAACGTCACCAGCTGGTGAATCTAAGTCAGCACCGATGTTTCTCCATAATTCATACATGAAAGCGTGGCAGAAACGCATGATTTCAGCGTCTGATTTTCCTGTTGGATCGAAGTC
>JAZUCH010000030.1:0-12542 GCA_045639025.1 Bacteroidales bacterium | reverse complement strand
AGGGCTGCCTGAGTTACCGCCAGTAATGTCGTTTGTTGAAAGGAAGCAAACGATTAACTCGCCGTTTTCGTCAGCATATTGACCGAAGTCTTTAGCTTCGATGAGGTCGAGGAGTCTTTGTGGAACGTCGAATTCATAGTCGCCAGGAACGTATTTTTCGAGGATACCGTTAGCTGTACAAACGTAGTCGTAGTGGATAGCGTCAGCTGGTTGGTAGTCTTGAACTGAACCGTAGCTCATACGTAATGATGAGTTAGCGTCTGGATATAAAGATCTTTCTGGTTGTGTTTCAGCGTAGAACTCGCGTAAGCCTTTAACGAATAAGTGGTTGTTTTCGTCGATAGCTTGCATTGCTGCGCGGTAAGGAACAATGCCGCTCATCATGTGTGTAATCATTGTATTGAAAACAACGTAAGCTGGGTCTTTTGCAACTTTCTTAGCTTTAGGTTTTTCGATGAAAGATTTGATTGATTCAGCTGATGCGAAGATAGAGTTTTCTAAGATGTCGTTAGCTAAAGCAACAACGTCGCCTTTGTATTCTTTTTCAACTAAGTTGTAGAATGAAGGATTTGCTTCAGCGTTGAAAGTGTTGTAATATAATTTCAACATTTCAACTAAAGTCTTGTCTTCTAAAGCTTTGTATGTTTCTGCGAAATAAGCGTCGGCGTCGATTGCTTTGAGAGCTTCTTCAGCTGCTGCGATAGCTTCTTTGTCTTTGCTTTGAGCTGCTGCTACATATTCTGAGAATTCTGCTGAGATAGCGATAGCGCCTGTTTGTGTAACGAAGTTAGGATAATAGATAGAAGGTGTGAATTGTTCTGCTATAGCGTAGTTTTCTGCTAATGTGTTCAAAACGTTGCCATATTCTTCAACGCGTGCAGGGTCAGCGTTTACCCATTCTGTAAATTGAGCTTCGAGTTCAGCTTTTCTTTCAGCTACTTTGTTTTTGCGGAGCATCAACATTTGACCTTCAAAGTTTTTCCATGTGTTAGCGAGACCAGCTTTGTCGTCAGCGTACATGATATTGACAGAAGCGTCTTTTTGCATGAATTCGTCCATGACATCTGTTTGGAGTTTGAAGATGTCGTGGATTGTTGGGTAGAATGATTCAACGTTATAGTCGATGCCGAATGATGTCATGTAACGTTCTGTTGTACCAGGGAAACCCCAAATCATTGTGAAGTCATCTTGTTGAACGCCGTCTAAGCTGACAGGAAGATGATGTTTAGGATTTAAAGGTTTGTTTTCTGCTGAGTAAGCAGCTGGTTCGCCATCAGCGCCGGCATAAACGCGGAAGATTGAGAAGTCGCCAGTGTGACGTGGCCACATCCAGTTGTCAGTGTCGCCACCGAACTTGCCGATTGATGAAGGAGGAGTACCTACGAGACGAACGTCAGTATATACTTTATATACGAACATATAATATTCGTTGCCTTCGAAGAAACCTTTGATGATTGGGTTGTATTTGCCGTCTTCTGAAGCTGCTGCTTCGAGTTCTTTGGCTTTAGCTGCGATGGCTGCATTGCGTTCATCCCAATTCATTGTGTCGTTCAAAACGTTGAAGATTTCAGCTGTTACGTCTTCCATACGTACTAAGAAAGAAGCTGAGATACCTTCTGCTGGAAGTTCTTCTTCAAAGCTTTTTGCCCAGAAACCGTCTGTTAAATAGTCGTGTTCAACAGTTGAGAGTTTTTGGATTGAACCATAACCGCAGTGGTGGTTGGTGAACATGAGGCCTTTGCCAGAAACGATTTCACCTGTACAGAAGAAACCGCGTGGTGTTGCGCCTTCTGATAAACCGACGATAGCGTCTTTTAAGCTGCTGTTGTTGATGCTGTAGAGTTCTTCAGGAGTGAGTTGAAGACCCATCTTTTCCATGTCAACATAATTCAAACGCTCTACGAACATTGGTAACCACATACCTTCGTCAGCGCGTACTTTGCCCACTAATGAGAAAATAGCGAGGGCTACTAATAAGAAAGTTTTTTTCATTTTTTTGATATTTATTAAATTGTTGAGAAATTTATTTTTATGCATTGAGCTTTGAGCCATGAGCTTTGAGCACACACATGCTCACGGCTCATAACTCATAGCTCACAGCTTTTATCTTCCAATGAGGAGTTCTGGTGACATTTCGTAATAGATGTCTGTTGGTATTCCCATGCCGTTGACTTTATCTAAGTCGGATTGTAATGTAGGTTTGATAACGCCGTCGGTAGCAATCCATTCTTTTACGAATTCGTAGCTGCCGTCGCCTTGAGCTTTGAGAATTTCACCGCCGAGCTTAGCTACAGCAGCTTTCATTTCTTCAAAGTTGATTGCGTAAAGACCTTCTTCGTTACGTGTGAAAGCGTTTTCTTTTTCCAAGAAGTTGAATGTTAACATATTTGCTTTGCCGTGTGCGCTTGAAGCACCGAAACGAACTGAACGGAAGATACCAGCCATGAATGTGGTGTAGTTTTCTTCTAATGTTGAATTTGTATATTCTCCCATTTCAGCGAGTTTTGTTACTAAGTAAAGTCCGAGGATGTCGGCTTTGGCTTCTTCGATACCTGAATATTGTTCTTTAAGAGCATGACGGACGGTGCCTTTGCCATCGAGAGTGTTTTTGATGCCCATGCCGTGAGCTACTTCGTGGAACATGACGTTAGCGAAGAAAGCTTCGAACTTGACGTTTTTGCGTGCTTCTGGAGTCATGAGGACGTCAGAGATAGGAGCGAGGATGTTGTCGAACTTAGCTTTCATAGCGTTTTTGAGTTGTAACTTACGAGTTCCTTTTTGAAGTTGAACTTGTTCGTCGTTAGGCAAGTTGATAGCTATTGTCTTGCCAGCCATGTTACAGTCGCCGCCATAGAATACAGCGTCATAAACTGCGAGGTCAGCGTCAGCGCCTGGTTTTTCTTGTTTATATTCTTCTGCTACAGGAAGTTGTGTTTGTAACAATGGGAGAAGTTCTGCATAACGAGCGAGTTGTTTGCTCCATGCTTGGTCTTTGATTAAGATGAATGCTTCGTGAGCTGCTTTATAGCCGTAGAGAGCGTCAACGTAATTTTCGATAGGACCGACAACGAAATCGACGTTGTTGTTACGGACGTCCATCCATGCCATGTCACTTTCAAAATAATCGTCTGTTAAGACAGCTTTAGCTCTGAGACGTAAATAGTCTGCAAATTCTTTATCGCCAGCGAGGTCGGCAGCTTTGTTTAACAATTCAGCGACTCTGTTGATTTGTTCAGCGTATGCTTCGTGATACCAAACAGCTTGTAACTTTCCGTTTTCGTCGCGTTTGATTAAAGTGTAGAGACTTGTTTTGTCAGGGTTGTCCCATGCTTCGAATTCTTCTTTTGTCATGTCTGTTGGATAGAAGCCTGCGCCTGCTGGCATTGCGCCGTATTCAGGAAGGAAAGGATTGAGGTTGTCGAAGTGGTTCCATGGACCATAGTTGATTTCAGCGAAGAGACGAGCGTCTTTATCTTCGATTGAATTCAAGAAAGCTTCTTTGTCGCCTCCGAATTGTTGTGTCCAGAAGATATCATCCATGATATTGCCGATTTCATAGAGATAGTCTAACATTTGTTTCTCGTTGTCTGACAAATGAGAGATGTCGGAAGTCAATTGAACCTTAGCATATTGCTTTGTAAGGTCGGCATAATTTGTTTTAGTTGAATTAGCGCAACTCATTGTAGCTGCTCCTAATGTCAAAATCATTACTAAGTTTTTAATTTTCATTTTTTTATTTAATTATGTTAATATTTATTTCTTAAGTCAACGGACAACAGTCAACAGACAACAGACTTTGTCCAAATAATTTTTTTCAGTTTCTCAGATTCTCAGTTTCTAATCAAATCAATAACCCAATTAATGTCGTTCCATGTTTGTACGAAATATTGCTTTATTCCGCCGAATATATTTAACGGTTCTGATATTCCGCCGCTTACGGAATAGATTATCAATGATATATTGAAAAGAAGGAATGTTGCGATGTAAAGATAAGAGAGGAATACTCCGCAGAGGCGGATGTCGCTTTGGTCGCTGCGTGTGTCTTTTTTCCAGCATAAGAAATAGAACATCAAGGAGAAGCCGATGATGACATCGACTATAGGGAGGCATTCGTTCTTAATCATGAGGCGGAATAGAAGCAGTAAGAATGTCAGATATGGAAGCATGTATGGAGCTAATGTTGACATTATGCTTATGTAGTTGCCTTTTCTTGAGCTGCTTACGAAGCCGAGTGTATTGTCGCCGTAAGAAAGAGAGTCGGCTGATTTAGCGTTGAACTGATATATTTTTCTTCTGAGGAAGAGAGCGCCGATGAGCATGTGAGCTCCTTCGTGCGACATGGTCTGCATGATGTCGATGTTTTTTCTGAAGAAAAATTTATGGAAAATGAGATAAACAATAAAACCAACGCCCATCCATAAATAGCCGGAATATAACTGATTCATCGACGCATTGACAGCAAAAGCTATGGTCCTATAAAACTCAAAGGCTGCTATGATTAAGCCGATGATTAGGATAAACACAGTTATAAATCTACGGAATTTACTCATAACTAAACATTTATAAAGTTAGTAAATCTCTTTTTTCTCGGGTGTAAAATTAAGAAAAAATAGATAAGGTATTACATCTTTACAAAAATAAATCAGCAGCAATTCCGTCGGCGAAAAGTTTGCCTTTTTCGCTCAGGAAATAAGTGTTGTTTTCTTTTAACATTTCTCCGTTTTCGAGATATTTCTTAATGTTTTTTAAGAAATGATGAGCGTATGATTTTCCGTAGTCGCGTTCTATTTTCTCGATGTCGCAGCCCCATGAGGTGCGCAAACTTGTCATCACATATTCGTTGAATTTATCCTCTGTTGATAATCTCTCTTTCTCATAAAACAACTCTGCGTCTCTGCGTCTCTGCGTCTCTGCGTCCCCTACCAACTGAATATATTTCGTGAGATTTGAGATATTCCATTGACGAGAATTTCCATCGTAGGAATGTGCGGAAGGACCGAGACCGAGATACTTCTCGTCTCTCCAATAAATACTGTTGTGTTGCGAGCGGAATCCTTCTTTTGCGAAGTTGGAAATCTCGTAATGTTCAAAGCCGTTTTCTTTTGTTCTATCAACTAAAATGTTATAATGACGAATTGTATCTTCTTCGCTAACACTCTGTAGTTCACCTTTTTCAATACGTTGTCCTAAGATGGTTTTTGGCTCCACTGTCAAGGCATAAGCCGAGAGATGGGTGATTCCGGTGGAGAAGAAAATATCAAGGTTTTTGTTCCATTTCTCTTCTGTCAAAGTCGGCATTCCGTATATCAAATCGAGGGTGATTTTTTCGAAGTCGGTGTGCTTCAAATCTTCCAGAACCTGCATCGCATGTCTTGAGTCGTGGCGTCGTCCGAGGTATCTCAAATCCTCGTCATCGAAGCTCTGTATCCCTACGCTCATCCTGTTGACTCCAATCTGTTTCAAGGAAGACATTTTCTCTCTGTCGATGGTGTCGGGATTTATCTCAAGAGTGATTTCAGGACTGGAGATGATTTCATAATTTTTATTAAGAAGTTCTAATATTTCCTCAATATTTTTAACAGAAAGAAGTGAAGGAGTACCGCCTCCGAAATATATGGTTTTTACTATCTCTCCACCGAGATAGTTTTTGCGCAGGACAATCTCTTTCTTCAATGCTTCAACATAATCGTTGATTTTGCTTTCCGAAGCTAATGAAAAGAAATTGCAGTATGCGCATTTGCTTTTGCAAAAAGGTATATGAATGTAAATTCCTGCCATAATTTAAGACAATGGTCAACGGTCAACAGACAACGGATGTTTGAGATTGGGTCTATTGAAGGTGATTTGTAAATTTGAAATGCAAAATTAAAATATTTCTGAATGCTTTTCATAAAGAAAAAAATCTTATCTTCGTAAACTATTACAATAGAAGAATGTATGAGTGTATATAATAGATTATCAGATACTTCGAAAAAGAAATTTGTTGTTTTGATTGACCCTGACAAACCAACCGACGAACAGATTGTAGAAATAGTCGAAAAATCGGTAAAAGTTGGTGTCGACTTTTTCTTTGTCGGCGGAAGTCTTCTTACGACAGATAGTTTGGATAATTGCATAAAACTCATCAAGAAACATTGCGACATACCTGTGCTTATTTTCCCTGGCAACTCGTTGCAGATAAGTAAGTGGTGCGATGGATTTTTGTTGCTTTCTCTCATCTCAGGACGCAATGCTGAAATGCTCATCGGACGTCATGTCATTTCGGCTCCATATCTCAAATTATATGGTAATGAGATAATTCCGACTGGTTATATGCTGATTGACGGTGGTAAGCAGACATCGGTCTCTTATATGAGCAACACCACACCTATACCTCACGACAAAGACGATATTGCAATGTGTACAGCTCTCGCTGGCGAGATGTTAGGTTTGAAAATCATATATTTAGATGCCGGTTCTGGAGCGATAGAACCTGTTTCTCCCGAAATGATTAATAAGGTAAAACAAACTATTGAAATTCCACTCATTGTAGGCGGAGGAATTAACACACCTGAAAAAGCTGCCAACGCGGCTAAAGCGGGAGCTGATATCATAGTGGTCGGTAACGCGCTCGAAAAGAGCATCGACAATCTTCAGGAATTCGCCGATGCGGTACACAATTCATAATTCATAATGCATAATTCATAATTAAAATACAGTATCATGAAAAAAACATTTTTATTAATTGCTTTGATTTCTGTTGCAATTTCATCATTCGCACAGGAAAAGAAAATGCTTACTCCAATGGACGCTGCTTATCAGAATCGCAGTGTCTATCCTGTAGGCAAAAACGTTAAATGGTTAACAAATACCGATAAATACATCTTTACAGAAGGTAACGACCTTATGGTTCAAGATGTTAATGCAAAAAAAGCAAGCGTTATGTTGACATTAGACCAAGTCAACTCTTATTTGAATCAAGCAGGAATGGACAGCATCAAACGTCTTCCTAACCTCACATGGATTGATGCTAATCAAGCTTATTATTATAGTTTCAACAAAAACACCAACAACATCGACCTCAACCTTTTAGATGTTAAAACTAAAAACATAAAGAAAGTTACATCAATACCTTCAAATGCTGAAAACTACACAGTTACAACACCTTCTTTGAAAGTTGCTTATACTATCGACAACAACTTATATTACGCTGATGGCGACAATCAAGTACAAGTTACTAACAACGCAGAAAATGTTGTTGCTGGTCAATCAGTTCACCGTAACGAATTCGCTATCGAAGGTGGTATTTTCTGGTCACCAGACGGAAGCAAACTCGCTTATTATTCAATGGACGAAAGTATGGTAACAGATTATCCTTTAGTTGACATCACTGAACGCGTTGCTACAGCAAAACCTATCAAATATCCAATGGCAGGCATGACAAGTCACGAAGTTACTTTGAAGATATATGACACTAAAAACGGCAAAGAAACTGTTGTCAAGACAGAAGGTCCAGCTGACCAATATCTTACAGCAATCACTTGGAATCCTAACAACGAAATGATTTATATCGGCGTTTTGAACCGCGGTCAAAATCATATCCAATTCAATGAATATAACGCATTGAATGGTGAATATTTACAAACTATCTTCGAAGATAAAGACGAGCAATATGTTGAACCAGTTGGTCCAGCTCATTTCTTGCCAAACAATACAAAAGAATTTTTATGGATTGCTCAACGTGATGGTTTCTATCATATCTGGAAACATAACACAGTGACAAAAGAAGCTAAACAAATCACAAAAGGCGACTTCGTCATCACATCATTCGAAGGCTTTGATAAAAAAGGTGACAACGTTTATTACACTTCAACAGAGGTAAGTCCTTTGGAACGTCATTATTACAAACATAACATCAAGACTGGCAAAAAAGTTAAAGTTACTAAACAACACGGCACACACAGTGTAACACCAAGTGCTTCAGGAAAATATTTCTTGGATTCATATTCAAGCACTGACGTTGCAAGAAACGTTGACCTTATGGATGTTAATGGCAAAATGGTCGCTCGTTTGCACGAAGCAGAAGACCCATTGAAAGATTATAACATTGGTACAATAGAACTCGGCACTTTGGAAGCAGAAGACGGACAAACACTTTACACACGTCTTATCAAACCTTATAACTTCGATCCAGAAAAGAAATATCCTGTCATCATCTATGTTTATGGCGGTCCTCATGCTCAATTGATTACCGACGAATGGACAGCAGGTGCTGGCATTTATTTACATTATCTCTCACAAGAAGGTTTCATCGTCTTCACTTTGGATAACAGAGGCTCAGCCGACAGAGGCGAGGCTTTTGAACAAATCATCCACCGTCAATGCGGACAAGCAGAGATGCGCGACCAAAAAGTCGGTATCGATTATCTTAAATCACTTCCTTACGTTGATGCTGACCGTATCGGTACTGACGGATGGAGCTACGGCGGTTTCATGAGTACAAACATGAAAATCAACTATCCAGAAGATGTTAAGGTTTCAACAGCAGGCGGCCCTGTTATGGATTGGAAATATTATGAAATAATGTACGGTGAACGTTATATGGATACTCCAGAAGAAAATCCAGAAGGATACGAATTGACAAGTTTGGAAAACAAGACAGAGAAACTCGAAGGCAAGTTGATGATTATCCACTGCACAACCGACCCTGTTGTTCTTTGGCAACACTCTTTGGTCTTCGTTGAAAACTGTATCCACAACGGAAAACAATTAGACTATTTCGTATATCCAGGTCACGACCACAATGTCTATGGTCCAGACAGAGCACATTTGGTGACAAAGATTACTGAATATTTCAAAGCAAATCTCTAATTGAAGACTAAAGACAAAAGACTAAAGACAATAGCTTTAGTCATTTGATAAAAGAGGCTGTCCAAATTTGGATAGCCTCTTTTTTTATTTCATTTTGATAATCTTGGTGCTAAAAAAATAATATTAAATTTTTATCAAAAAAGTTTGTAAAGTATCAATAAATATATAACTTTGCGATACTCTAATGATGTGAATCATGAAACATGGGATCTCTCTTTAATCCCACCCAATTATTGATTTTTTTTGAAAGTTATTTTTTAGGTTTTTGAAAGTTTATTTTTTTTAAAATATACTCCCTATTTTATTAACTAACTTTTTACAATTATGAAAAAAGGTTTACTCTCATTTGCGCTTGTTGCAATGGCATTAGGCGTAAACGCTCAAGTCGGCGTCAAGACTATCACCACATCTAATGGTACAACTACCAAAGCTTCTAGCGAAGTTGTTCTGCAAAGAAACAACAGAGCAACAACTTCTGATGCAGAAATCATCTGGCATCAAAACGAAGAATACGGTATCGGTGGTAATGTTTTTATCTCAGAACAAGATTTGAATGCTGTTGTCAATTGGGAAACCAATGACGCAAGAGTTGAATCTTATAGTGAAAATGGCATTGCTGAATGGACAGTGGCAACAACAGCAGAATGGCCATTCTTGGCAGCAAACAAAGCTGGTAATCTATATGCCGTTGTTAATGATGGAGTTGTGACATTGTTAGACAACACCGGTTCAACAGTAGCTACTATTAACGCAGGAGGTTCTGTTGGCGCAGTAGCAGTTAATAAAGAAGGTACTGCTATTTATCTTTCATACGGCACTGGTTCTTATGATAATAATAATATGGTTGCTTTCGTAGCACGTTACACTAGCGATGGCGTAATGGAATGGGCAACAGAAGCAAAGGTCGGTAGCGATATCGCCGACATCAGCATCGCTGACGACAACTCAAGATTGATTGCTGCTGACAGAGGCAACAGTGAAATCTATGTCTTGGACCCAGAAAGTGGCGACATCCTCCAAGATGGCATATACTATTATAATAATAGTGCTAAACAACCTCCTGTCGTAAATGCTGACGCTACTTATCTCGCATGGTGCGACATGGATGGCAAAGGTCACCTCTGCAAATGGGACGGCGAAAAATATGTTGAACAATGGAACGCAAATCTTAAGGTGGACGGTCAAAGCAGCTGCTGGGGATACTCAAACGCTATCACTCCTGACGGCTCATTAGTGATGTTCGGCACATTAGGATTCGTAAGCGACGGCTATGACGGATGTGTTTTCTTGTTCAATAACTACTCAAGTACTCCTGTATGGGTCGCTACAACAGGCGGTCCTGTCAATAATATCGACGTCACTGCCGATGGATCTCTCATCGCTGTAGCAACAGACGGTCCAATGAACCACTCAACAGGCGACATCTTGATCTTCCGCCGTCAAAGCGTCGAACCTTTCTTGTCAGTCAATAGTCCTGGTTCAATGTGTTACATCGACATCACTGATGACGGTGCATACTGCGTTGGAGCTGGTAAAGGCGTTCACTCATACGAAATGGGTTGGGGCGGTAATACTTATATGATTAAATCTACTCCTTCATACGTAGGTTCTATCGCTGCATCAATCACATTGAACGGCGTAACAGACTTCAGCGATGCTGTCGTTACTGTTGAAGGCCTCGACAATTATTATGCTTATACTAACGGTGAAGGCGTTGCTGACGTTAAATATATTCCAGAAGGAACATACAACGTAACAGTTTCTAAGATTGGTTTCAATCCTCAAACAATCAGCAACGTACAAATCACAGCAGGTCAAGCAACAAACCTCGAAGCAACATTGGAACCTGTTGGCGCTCCTATCAAGAACCTCTACGCAACACAAGGCTCTGAAGTGACAGTGAACCTCCGCTGGGATGCATTCGAAGACTCGTTCGAAGGATATAACATCTATCGTAAAGATGACATCAATGCTCCTTATGCTGAACCATTGGCAACAATAGGAACAGATGCTGCAACATATGTTGACGAAACAGCAATCCCTACAAAGACATATTACTACGCAGTAACAGCATTGTTGGCAGGCAACCTCGAAACTCCATTGTCAAACAACGCTTACGGTTATGCTTCAACAGCATACATCACAGAAGTTGTAGAAGTTTATAACGGCACTGCTCCAACTATCGACGGTGTTTTATCTGACGGTGAATGGGATGATGCTTTCATAGTTGACATCTCCGACTTCACAGGTATCACAGAAGGCGTTGACCCATTCGGAACAGTTTATATGTATGTCAAGACAGACGGACAAAAATTGTACATTGGTTTGGAAGACTTCAAAGACACTGAATTGTCAGAAAACGACTGCTTGGCATTGTACTTCGACGATAACAACGACCACCTGTTCCCAGAAACAGACAACACAGAAGGTAACTACTGGTTCAAATATACAGGCGGCACTGGCATCCTCCAATATCGTCCTATTTATGTAACAGGCGGTGTTGGTGACGTTGTACAAATAGATGATGCTGAAGTGGCATTCTCACAAGCTGCTGGTCACGTGACAGGTGAATTCGTTCTCGAATTCGGCGATGCTGACCACCAAATCTCTTTAGATGCAAACAACGAAAGCAGCGTTTACTTGTTCTACAGATCAAGCGGATCTGAATATCACGCTTACTGGCCATATAACAATATCGACACATTCAGCCCAATAGGTTACGACACATTCAAATATTTCGTTGATGACGAAACACCAGAAGCTCCAGAAAACCTCCGCGTTGACGAAAGCATCTTAAGCATGCGTAACTATGTTCCTGTAAGATGGGATATGCCAGAAATTACAGACTTCAGCCATTTCAATGTATATGTCAACTCTGACAATGTCTCTTACGCAGTATTTGGTCCTGAAGCTATCATCGACGTTGAATCAAATGCCGACTATTCTGTATATGTAACAACTGTTGACAACGCAGGCAACGAATCAGAGAAATCAGAAGTATTGACATTCCACGTTGGCAATATCAACGTTAACGAAATTGCTGCAACATCTGTAAGCTTGTATCCAAACCCAGCATCTTCAGTTGTTTACATCCAAACAGAATTGACAGGCGAAGCAACAGCAAACATCATTGACATCACAGGTCGTCTCGTAAAGAGCGTTAATATCAGTGATATGCAAAATGCTTCAGTCAATGTTGAAAACATTAACACAGGTGTATATTTCTTCATGATTCAACAAGAAAATACAATCATTGTAAGAAAGATCACGGTTAAATAAGGACTTTATTAGAAATTCAAAAACTCAGAACCTCAGAATCTTTTTTCTGGGGTTCTTTTTTTGAACCATTGAACTTTGAGCCATTGAACTTAGGACTTTTTTTTGAATCTCAGAATTTCAGAAGCATTTTTTGCATTAAATTTTCAACAATCTTTATTTCTTAAAATATTTTAACTCAATGCTATTTAATTAGTTGTTATTTTTGCAATTCAAATTGGGATAAGCACCGAAGGTGCGACAGTTCCCAGGCAGGTGATGAAGCACGTAGTGCGTAATCCCTGCAAATATGAACCAAGTGGAATCAAAGTCCTGAAAGGACGACAGAAAAACCAAAATAAATATGGCAAGCGCATTAGTTAAAATAAACGTGCACATCATATTCCATGTAAAACGCAATGGGATAAGAATGAGAG